>JAJPIT010000116.1 GCA_021324615.1 Terriglobia bacterium
ATCGGCAGCGGCTGCGTCGGCGAGGCCCAACTGATGGTATCCGAGTACACGCAGGCGTAGCCATAATCGCAGTGGCCGGACGAATCGACGCTCTCGATGCAAAGCTGGATCGACGGCAGCGGCGTATCTTGCCCAAAGCGCTGCGCGTACATCTGATCGATCGAAGCGCCGCAGTAAATATCGGCGCCCATGGTCAGCTTGGGATGAGCGGCGGTGAGGAAAACCGAGCTGGAGCGGAAATGATCGCCGCCCTCTTCGGCTTCGGCGTAGGCGCCGGCGGGCCGCAGATCGGTTCCGGTGATGACGGTCAGGTATTCGCGGAAGTCCTTGAGCGGCTCGAGCGTCGGCGTAAACTCGAAATCGGCGCCGTCTTTTTCGGGGGACCAGTAATGTTTATTCGATCCATCAACCGTGCTGCCGGCTGAGCCGTGAACCATTTCGATGCAGCACAGCCGCGGACGCGGCGCCGCCGCGGTCCTGGCGACCGGGGTTTGCGCCGGCATCATCGCGTCAAGAAACGGCAAGGCCAGCGAGACGCCCGCGCCCCGCAAAATCGTGCGCCGCGATAAATGTTTTTTCGTGATGAACGTCATGGAGTCCCCCGCGCGGCGGAACCAGCCTCACCGCGACAAAATCTCAATGCCCGCCTCCGGCCGATTCCACCCGCTCCGCGCGCCGCATCTGGAACGGCGTGCTGTTGACGATCGCCATCACGAATGCCGAAAAGCGATTGTCCTCCTGTGCCGCCGCCCGCTCGATGGAGCGCACCATGGGCATGTCTCTATAATCGACGACGCGGCCGAGCGCGTAAGCCAGCAGGCGCTCGGTGAAGGTTTCGACAAACGCCTCGGAGTGATTCAGAATCGCCTTGCGCAGGCTCACCGGACCGTCCAGCGGAGTGCCGTCGTACATTCTGCTGGCGGCGTCGATCGGCATGCCGGCGTCGCGGGTGCGCCAGGCCCCCACCGCATCGAAATTCTCAAGCGACAAACCGATCGGGTCCATCAATTGATGGCAGGAGTGGCACGGTTCGTTCTTGCGGTGCTGCTCCATGGTCGCGCGGACGCTCTGGCGCTTGCCGTTTTCTTCCGCTTCCTTAAATGGCGGAACGTTGGGCGGCGGTGGAGGTGGAGGCGTACCGAGCAGAACGATCATCACCCATTTCCCGCGCTGCACCGGCGAAGTTCGATTGGAAACCGAGGTCAGCGTGAGAATGCTTCCCTGCCCCAGCAGCCCGAAGCGGTTCGGATCGCTGAGCGTGACGCGCCGGAAGCGCGTCCCCAAAACGTCCGGGATGCCGTAGTGCTTGGCCAGAATCTCATCGACGAAGGTGTAATTGGCGGTGAGCAAGTCCAGCACGCTGCGGTCCTCGCGGACAATGCTGTCAAACAGCAGTTCGGTTTCCGTGCGCATCGAATCCGCCAGGTTCCGGTCGAAATTCGGGAACAGGAACGCATCGGGCTGAACGTCATTGAGATTTTGCAGGTTCAGCCACTCCGAGGCGAAGATTTTCGACAGGGCCTCCGATTTGGGGTCGGCCAGCATCCGGCGGACCTGCCGCTCCAGCATCTGCGGATCCTTAAGTTGGCCGCGCGCGGCGGCTGTAATCAGCTCGCCGTCCGGCGCCGAGCTCCACAAAAAGTACGACAGCCGCGAGGCGAGTTCGAGATCGCTGATGCGATACGTCGCGCCCGGGGCGATGCCGGGCGGCGTAGGCTCGAAGCGGAACAGAAACTCCGGATCGGAGATCAGGTTCTGCACCACCGAACGGATGCCCTCCTCGAAATTCGTCCCGTTGCGGGCCTTCTGAAACACGCTGAGCAGATCTTCCATGTCGGCGTCCGTCACCGGGCGGCGATAGGCCTGCTGCGCAAGCGCGCCGATAATTTTGCGGGCGCACGGAATTTCGTCGGAGCCCTGCGCCGGGCGGCAGGAGAAAATCTTCCTCCGGCTCGGCGTATCGGAGATGCCGGTGACGTGGGTGGGGCCGATGATGCGCAGCTCGCGCAGATGATGCTGCGCGGTGATGCCCGGCATGTCGGAGTTGTTGAAGTCGATTAGCGTCTGCTCAAACGGCATCACCGGGTCTTCCACCGGACCTTCGAATTTCTGGATGAAGGCGGCCGCAACATTTTTGGGACCCGCCGTCACTTTGACAGGCGGCGTGACCAGATCGTCGGTGAACACCGAGTCGGGATCGATGCTCAGCAGCGCCACACGCGCGCCGTCGATGGAAACCTCGATCTGGCCGCCCTTGCCCTGGCTCTTGCCCCAAAGCGGGCCGCAGATGTCGTAATAAAGCGACAGGCGGAACACGTATTCGCCGTCGGCGGGAAAATTGTGGATCACCGAAAGACCGCCGCGCGTGCCGAATGGCGTTCCCTCGATATGCCGGATCTGGTTGACCACGCGCGCGATGTGGTAGGTCTTGGTCGAGGCGCTGACATTGGGGTCGCCCACGGCGTCGCGGCTGATGCGGTCGCCGGCGCGGATATAGCCTTCCATCAGGGCCGGCGAAACGCGCAGAACGTCGGACATATTATCGAAGCCGTGCGACATGTCGTCGGGCGGAAGCAGCGACGCCACGTCGACGTTCAGCCCCAGCAGGTCGCGGATCGAGTTGCGGTACTCGCTGCGGTTGAGGCGATGCAGGCGCGGATTGCCCGGCTCGGGATCGCGCGCGGCCGCCTGATCGATGCGCGCTTCCAGCGATGAAATAAAAGTTTTCATCGCCGCGGCATCGGGACGCGGCAGGCCAGGCGGCGGCATCATGCCGGCGTGCAGCATCCGAAGAACATTTTCGAGGTCCTCGGCGTGCTCGGCCGGATGCGCCAGATCGACGCGCTCCCAGGAAAAACTGCCCGACTTCAGTTTATTGTTGTGGCAGCCGATGCAGTAACGCTTGACCAGCGCCTGCTCGGACGCGACGACGGGATCCGGCGCGGGGGTTTGCGCGCCCAGCGCCCCCACCAGAATCAGCGCGGCAGCGATTCGTCCCCTCATCTTGACCGTCTGAATTATATCCAATCCAGCAAGCTAGCGGGAATTTTGTTTAAAACATGCCAAGCGCCGCCAATCTCGTGTATGCTGCAACAAATGTATTTCCGAAGGAGGATCTGATGCGCTGGAGAACCGGCACGCTGCTTTTCGCCTTCTTATTGGCCGCCTGTTCGAGCAATCCGAAGAAGGCCGCCGAGTCGGCCGCCCCGGCCAAAACGCTGGGCATCCGCCCGCATGGGGACGAGACCATCGAGCCGGACTTGAGCAAAACGCCCGACGATCTCAAAAAAGTGTTCGCCTACATCGACGAGCATATCGATGAGCACGTTGAGAATCTCCAGAAATGGATCCGCCAGCCCAGCATCTCGAACACCGGCGAAGGCATTCCGGAAAGCGCCGAGATGGTGAAGGGATTCTTCGATCAGCTCGGCTGCCAGCAGACCAAGGTGTATGACGTCGGCATCACCGAGTACGGCACGCCGGGCAATCCGGTGGTGTATGCCAACTGCGACGAGGGCGCTCCGCGGACGCTGGCCGTTTATTGGATGTACGACACCATGCCGATCACGCAGCCGGATGCCTGGAAGTCGCCGCCGTTCGAAGCCAGGCTGATCGAGCAGCCGCCGTTCAAAAAAGTGCTGATCGGGCGCGGGGCCACCAATTCCAAAGGTCCGGAGATGACGCAATGGAACGCGATGATGGCCATGAAGGCCGTGCTCGGGAAGCTGCCGGTGAATTTAATCTTTATCGCCGAGGGCGACGAGGAGCGCATGGACATCGGATTGCGCAAATTCGTGAAGGATCATCCGGATCTGGTGAAGGCCGACGCCATGCTGATGTTCGGCGAGCAGGC
>JAJPIT010000117.1 GCA_021324615.1 Terriglobia bacterium
AAGGGCGTAACGATTCTCACCGGAAAAAACAACAACCTCAACGGCTCGCCCGGCGCGCTGGCGTTTCTCGATAACCAGACCATCGCCATGGGCGCGCTGCCGGTCGTTCAGGGCGCGATCGACCGGCTGAAGTCCGGAGCGCGGTTTACCGGTGCGCTGGCCGCGCAGGCGCAAGCCGCCAGCGGGACCTATCAGGCCTGGTTCGCCACGGTGACGCCTCTTTCGGATTTTCTCAACGGCAAAACGGGCGGCAATCTCGGCAATCTGTCGCAGAACAATCTGTTCCAGTCGATCCAGCAGAGCTCCGGCGGAGCCAATTTCGCGCCTTCCGGCGTCACCGTTGCGGCGGATCTGGTGACGGCGTCGCCGCAGAACGCGCAGGCCGTCGTCGATGTGCTGCAATTTCTGGCGAGCATGATCCAGGGCAACGCGAATCAGCCCAAGCTCGGCGCGCTGGCGAATGCCACTACGTTTGCGGTGAACGGATCGACCGCGCACGTGGTGCTCGGGCTAAGCGAGCAGCAGGCCGAACAGCTCGTCACGCATCCAGCCAACGCCGGTGCGCGCCGGCGCCGGGAACCGGCGCAAAGATAATCGCTACTGCTTGCCGGAATCGATCCCCAGCCGCGTTTGCAGGACGCGGAGCAATCGCTCCAACTGCTGGATTCGCTCGGCCTGCGTATTGTTTTCCTGGCGGAGCCGGCGCACCTCGGCTTCCAGCTCATCGCGCCGCTGTTCGAGCTCCCGTAACTGCTGCGCGCTCTGCGGCGCCTCCGGAGGCCGCCCCAGATAGCGCGAAGCTTCCTGCGTCTTCCCGCCTGCGGCGTCCTGAACGGTCATCCGGACCTCCACCGTTCCGGTTTTTCTCAGGTAGGTGAATCGGCCCGCCGCCAGTTGCTGGCGATTCAAGTTCACGGTTTCGGTTTGCGCTCCATCGGCGATGGCCAGGGTCCCGGAAACCGCCTTCATGACCGGCTTCGCCGAACGGTTCCACTCGATCAGCAACTGGCCGTCGTGCTCCAGCAGCGACAGCGAAATCGGCTCCGGCGGGGAGTTCGCCATCCAGTAGCGTAAACCGGCCAGAGCGGCGATCACCAGCGCCGCCGCCCATACCACCAGCCACAGCCAGTTCCGGCGGCTCGGCTTGACAGAGGCGAACTGGGGCACGGTGAAGGCCGGCGGCTCTTCGGCCCTTGCCGCGGCCGGCTGCGCCTGGACGCGAATCGCCTCCGGAAGTTCGCGCCAGTGGCGGGCCGCGGCGTCGCCCGGCTCCGCGCGGCGGAGGGAAGGCTCGCGGCGCCTGCGGCCGGAACGGTCGCCTGTCCGTTCGATGAACACCGGCGCGCGATCCGGAAAATCGAACTCCAGGTAGCTGCGGTCCGTCTTCACCGAGCCTTCGGCGTCGCGGACGAAAAATCCGGCGCGCATCGCATTGTTTCTGCCCGGCCGCACCACCATGGTGACCTGCCACGGCGCCGGAAAAAAGATCGAGTAAATCTCCTGGTCCGATTCGCTCAGCAGGATTTCGCTGCGCGTATGCGAGAGAAACCAGCCCACCGAAACCAGTCCCTCCAGTTGCGGATCGTCCTTATCGCGCAGAAGCTGCTCATGCAGGCTCATCCGGTCCTTGTCGGAAAAAACAAATCCGGGGCCGCGCGCGTGCTCGCAGGCGATGGGCCGCATCGCCAGGATGCGGACGGAGCGCTCGTGATGGGTGCCATACAGCACGCCGCCCACCTCAATTCCGCCGCGCGAAAGCCGCTGGAATCCTTCGGCCACCTCGCGCCGGATCTCCTCGATCACCACCAGCGAATATTCGATGCTCAGCGGGCTTTCCGGCGGCGCCCACACTCCGAACTTCACGTCCGGACCGGGCGTCAGCGGCGGATTTAAAGGCGCGCTCATAAGGGAAACCGGTGCACCGGACCGGGCCGCGTCACCACGCGGGAATTGGTCACATCGTCCTCATCGCCGGTGTCCTCGTCGCTTTCATGCACATGGGCATAATACGTCGCCGCGGCCATTCCCCCGGCCAGAATCAGCGCCAGAATCAGGCAGGCGACGGTCTTCGCGTTCCAGGCGCGATCGTGACACACGGCCGCCGCGGTCCCGGCCACCGTCACCACGGCCAGGCCCACCGCCAAAACAAACTTCGTATACCACGGCATCAGATCCAGGTGCCCTTGACCGCCCACCTGGCTCCACAGCTCGAAAATCGCCAGGATCGCCAGTAAAAACTCGGCCATGAACGCCAGTCGCAAGGAGTTGGGGGACATCACCGGAGCGCGATGGATCAATACACGCGATATTCTATTGTACGGCGAAAACGATGGACGATCTCATCTCATTTTTGCGTATCCCCAGCATCAGCGCTCTGCCGGAGCACGCCTCCGACGTACGCCGGGCGGCCGGATGGGTCCGCCAGTGGCTCGCCCAGGCGGGACTCGACCATGCGCGGCTGATCGAGGGCGAGGGCAATCCCCTGGTTTTCGCCGAATGGACCAAGGCTCCCTCTAAGCCAACCCTGCTGCTGTACGGCCACTACGATGTGCAGCCTCCCGATCCGCTGGAGGAGTGGACGTCGCCGCCGTTCGATCCGCAAATCCGCGGCGGCAATCTTTACGCGCGCGGCGCGGCCGATGACAAAGGCCAGCTTTACATTCTGATGGAAGCCGTCCGGCGGCTGCTGGCGGAGCGCGGGAAGCTGCCGGTGAACGTGAAATTTCTGATCGAAGGCGAGGAGGAGTCGGGCGGCGGGCACATCGAACGTTACGTCTCCTCCGCTCCGGCCGAGCTTCGCTCCGATGCCGCCGTCATCTGCGATACCGCGATGTTTGCGCCCGGCCTGCCGACCATCACCACCGGCCTGCGCGGCATCGTATATGGCGAAATTCATCTGCAAGGCGCGCGCGCCGATCTGCATTCGGGCGATTATGGCGGCGCCGCGCCCAACGCCGTCGAAGCCGCCGCGCAGGTCATCGCGGCCTTGAAGGATCGCGACGGGCGAATCCGCATTCCCGGCCTTTACGACCGGGTGCGCCGGCCCGGCGACGCCGAACTCGCCGCCTGGCGCAGCCTGCCCTTCGATCCGGAAGAGTATCGGGAAAAAGAAATCGGCTCACCGGCGCTCGCCGGAGAGCCCGAAGCTCCGTTGCTGGAGCGATTATGGGCGCGCCCGACGCTGGAAGTTCACGGCATTCGCGGCGGGTTCACCGGCGAAGGCGCGAAAACCGTGATCCCGGCGCGGGCGGTGGTCAAGATCAGCCTGCGCCTGGTCCCCGACCAGCGCCCGGAGGAAGTGGTTGGCCAGCTCGAAGCCGCCATCGCGCAGGCTACGCCGCGCGGCATTACGGCGAAATTCCATCTGCTCTCTTCCGCGCCGGCCAGCCTCGTCGATCCGGACAACCCGTTCGTCCAGAAAGCCGCCGGGGCAATGGAAACGGTGTTCGGCCGCAAAACCGTTTACGTGCGCTGCGGCGGATCGATCCCCATTGTGGGTCTTTTCCAGGAAGCGCTGGGCATCCCGAGCGTGCTCGCCGGTTTCGGCCTGCCTGATGACAATATCCACGCGCCGGACGAGAAGATGTCGGTGGATAACATCCGCCGCGGCATCGATGCCATGATCGCCTATTTCGACGCCCTGGGGGCCTGAACCGGCCTTTGCTCAGGCCACCAGGCGAAGGAAACTCTCGCCCCTTGCGATTTTCGCGCCGAAATTCTCCGCGATGGTCTGGCCGATATCGGACAGCGTCGCCCGCGTGCCCAGATTCACTCCCGCGCGCCCCGATTTGGAGTAGACCAGCAGCGGCGTGTACTCGCGGCTGTGATCGGTGAAAGGCGTCGTCGGATCGCAGCCGTGATCCGCGGTCAGAATGGCCAGATCCTCTTCCCGCAGCTTTGCTTCGAGCGACGGCAGCCACCGGTCCACATCTTCGAGCGCCTGCGCGTAGCCCTCCACGTCGTTGCGGTGACCATAGAGTTGATCGAAATCGACAAGGTTCACGAAAATAAAGCCGCGGTCCAGCGAATCGAGCGCGCACAGCGTCTTGGCCATCCCTTCGGCGTTGTTCCGCGTCTTTTCATAGCCGCGAATTCCCCGCCCCAGAAAGACGTCGAAAATTTTGCCGACGCTTGAAACCTCCACGCCCGCCGCGGCGAGCTGATCGAGCAGCATGCCCTTGGGAGGCGGCACCGCGTAGTCGCGCCGGTTGGCCGTGCGCGTGAAAGCTCCCGGCGATCCGGTGAACGGCCGCGCGATCACGCGGCCCACTTCATACGGACCCTGCAAAATTTCGCGCGCGGTTTCGCAGATTTTGTACAGCTCAAACAGGGGAATCACTTCCTCGTGCGCCGCGACTTGAAACACGCTGTCGGCCGACGTGTAGACGATCGGCGAGCCGGTGCGCATATGCTCCTGGCCAAGCTCCTTGATGATTTCCGTTCCCGAAGCGGCTTTATTGCCCAGCGTCGCGCGGCCGATACGGCGTTCGAATTCGTTCATGACCTCCGGCGGAAAGCCGCGGGGAAAAAGCGGGAACGGTTTTTCCAGATGGATTCCCGCCATCTCCCAATGTCCGGTGGTGGTATCCTTTCCCGGCGAAGCCAGCGCGCACCTGCCGTACGATCCGATGGGCGATGGGTCCGGCTCCAGCCCGGCGATGGGCTTGATGTTCGCCAGACCGAGCCGGGAAAGGTTCGGCAGATGCAAGGCGCGCCGTTTGGCGATATTCCCCAACGTATCGCTGCCCGCATCGCCGTAGTCCGCCGCATCGGGCATTTCCCCGATCCCCACGCTGTCCAGCACGATCAAGACCACCCGGCCGAATCTCATATCCCTCTGATTATCACGCTTGCCGGCGCGCCGATGCGGTCCCGCCCGGCGCTAAAACAACCAGGGCCGGATCCGATATGCCCTGTGTCAGCATTCGACGACTCAAGAAGGAGAACCAATGTACAGACACATTCGAAATCTGGCGATGATCGCCGCTCTGCTCGGATTCGGTTCGGTTATGCGCGCGGAAATCCGCGTCAGCACCGACGACGCGCTGAAAGCCGCCGTCAAAAAACCCGCCCCCGAATATCCCGCGATGGCCCGGCAGATGCACATTGCCGGGAAGGTCGAAGTGCAGGTCACCATCGACGTGGAAGGAAACGTGGAAGACGTCAAGATTCTTTCCGGAAACGCCCTGCTCACCAGCGGCGTGGTCAGCGCGGTGAAGAAGTGGAAGTTCACGCCCTTTACCCAGGACGGCAATCCGACCAAGGCCGTGGCCGCGCTGGAATTCGATTTCAAGATGTAGTTGTTTTCCGACATTAGAGGAGACCCACCAATGCGCTGGAACACCACGCTCGGCGTGAAGCTCGCCGCGAGCTTCGGCGCGATGCTCGCCCTGATTTTGATTCTCGGCGGCGCGTCGCTCAAGATAAACATGGACTTGGGATCGGAGCTGGACAGCGCGGTCCGCGTGACCGCGAAAAAGCAGATGCTCGCCGGCCAAATCCTGGCCGAGGCGGCGGAGATGACCTCACTCGAGCGCGCCGTCGCCTCCAGCACCATGCTCCAGCAGATGGATAAAGCCAGTGCATTTCAGACGCAATACGCGGCGGCGGAGAAGAGCGCGCGCGGTTATCTGGCCGAATTTCAGGCCATGCCCAACTCGGAGGAGACGCGGAAGCAGCTCGCCTCGATGGATCAGGAACAGAAGGCGCTGGCCGACATGCACCAGTCCTTTGTCGATCTGCTGGCCAAGCAGAAGATGGACGAGGCGCTGAAACTGTTCGACGAATCGCTGCTGCCGCGCCTGGGCAAATTGAGCGAGCTGGCGCGCGGCCTGGTGGATCAGCAGGCGGCGCAGCTTGCGGTGATCTCGAAAACGGCGGTTTCGATGGAATCGAGCAGCCGCGGGATCACGGCGGTTCTGCTGGTGCTCAGCGTGGCCATTGGCGCCGGGTTGATGTGGTTCGGGCGCGGCATCACCGCGCGCCTGCGCGACGTCACGGCGCAGATCGCGGCCTGCGCGGCGGGCGTTTCCGAAGCCTCCAGCCAGATCTCTTCGGCCAGCCAGGCGCTGGCCGAAGGCGCCAGCCGCCAGGCGGCCTCGCTCGAAGAGACCTCGGCGTCGAGCCAGGAGCTGGCGTCGATGACGCAGAGCAACGCCAAAAATTCGCAGCACGCGACGCAGTTGATGGCCCGCGCCGACGCGAAAGTCACGGAGGCCAACCGCACACTGGAGCAGACCGTTTCCAGCATGGCGGCGATCGCGCAGGCTAGTGAAAAAATCGCGCGAATCATCAAAATTATCGACGAAATCGCCTTCCAGACGAATATTCTGGCGTTAAACGCCGCCGTGGAAGCGGCGCGCGCGGGCGAGGCCGGCATGGGATTCGCGGTGGTCGCCGATGAAGTTCGCAACCTCGCCGGACGCTGCGCCCAGGCGGCGCGCGACACCGCCGGCCTGATCGCCGAATCGATGGAAACCACCCGCGAAGGAAAATCGAAACTGGACCACATGGCAGGGGCGATCCGCGGCATCACCGAAAGCACTGCGGAAGTCAAACGGCTGGTGGATGAAGTGAGTGTTTCCAGCGCCGAACAGGCTCGCGGCATCGATCACATCGCCAAGGCGCTCGGCGAGGTGGAGCGGATCACCCAGCAGGCTGCGGCCAGCGCCCAGCAAAGCGCGTCGGCCAGCGCGGCCATGGCCGGCCAGAGCGAAGCCATGGATTCGGTGACGCGGCAACTGGTGGCCATGGTGGGCGAGTAGAGGGAAACCGCGCCCAGGCGCCGGCCCCGCCCCCGCCGGAGACGCAAGCCTGGCGGCCTTCGCCGCAACTGGCTAAACTAAACATAGTGACCCCTGAAGAAACTACGGGTTCCCTCCCTTCTCCAGCGCCCACCCCCGGCGCCGCGATCGAACAGGTGGAAGGCTCCGCCGAACCCGTTCTGGAGCAGACCGCGCCGCAGGAGCCGCCGCGCGGCACCATCGCCGAGTGGACGATCACCATCCTGCTGCTGCTGTTTTTAACAACGTTTCTGGTTCAGGCGTTCGTCATCCCCACCGGATCGATGGAAGACACGCTGCTGGTGGGCGATCATCTTCTGGTGGATAAGCTTGCCTTCGCCATCGACGGCCCGCTCAGCAAATATCTGCTGCCTTACCAGCCGATCAAACGCGGCGATATCATCGTTTTCCGCTATCCGGTGGATATTTCGCAGACTTTTGTGAAACGCTGCATGGGCGTTCCCGGCGACCGCATCCGGATCATCAACAAACAGGTCTATCTGAACGGCGTCAAGCTCGACGAACCCTACGCCGTCCACAAAACCGACTACATCGATTCCTACCGCGACGACTTTCCGGGCGAGCCCAACGCCAACGTGTATCCCGGGGCGATCGACATGCTCCAGCATCACGTGGTGAACGGCGAAGTGGTGGTGCCGCCCGGCTACTATTTCGCGATGGGCGATAACCGCGATATTTCGCTCGACAGCCGGTATTGGGGATTTGTGCCGCGCGCCAATATCATCGGCAAGCCGCTGATCATTTACTGGTCCTTCGACGCGCCCTCCAGCGAGCTGAACACCTCGGCGGTGGATTTCCATCATCTGCTTGATCTGTTCGAGAATTTTTTCTCCAAAACCCGCTGGCGCCGGACTTTCATGCTGATCCACGGCTATCCGGTGGGGGGTGCGCCGGCCGCGGGTTATCCTGTGAAGTAAGACATGAAACAGTTCGCCGACTCGGTCCGCGATTTCATCAACGAGTGGACCATCAACATCCTGATTCTTCTGTTCGGTACCACCACCCTGGTGCAGGCGTTCATCGTTCCGACGCCTTCGATGGACCCCACCGTCCGGGTGGGCGACCACCTGCTGGTGGACAAGCTTTCCTACGCCCCGCCGGGTCCGGTCACCAAATATCTGCTGCCCTACACGGAACCCAAGCGCGGCGACATCATCGTTTTCCGCTGGCCCATCGACATTCAGCAGAACTACGTCAAGCGCCTGATCGGCATGCCCGGCGATCATATCAAAGTGGTCAATAAAGTCGTCTATCTGAACGGAAAAGCGCTCAATGAGCCGTATGTGCAGCACATCTCGCCGGTGATCGAGCCGTACCGTGACAACTGGCCTTCGGACGCCACGGACCTGAACGTGTATCCTCCGGCGCGGGAAATGCTGGCGCATAATGTGGTCAACGGCGAAGTGGTGGTTCCACCGGGCGAATACTTCGCGATGGGCGACAATCGCGATAACTCCAGCGACAGCCGCTACTGGGGATTCGTGCCGCGCGGCAATATCATCGGCAAGCCGCTGCTGATTTTCTGGTCCTACGAAGCGCCGACCGAGGATTGGGTGGGTGACAGCGCCGGCCACTTCATCGACATCGCCGAGCACTTCTTCACCCGCACCCGCTGGGACCGCGAGCTCAAGCTGATCCGCCCCTATCCGATTCCGTAGGCGGGCTGCTGCTGCGTCATGCAGTGCAGCGTTCCCAGCCCGAGCACCAGATCGCGGCAATAGATTCCGATCACTTCGCGGTCCGGGAACAGGCGCGACAAAATGTTCAACGCGGCGCGGTCGTTCCGGTCGCCGAAGACCGGCGCCAGCACCAGGCCGTTGGCGATGTAAAAGTTGGCGTAGCTGGCCGGCAGCCGCTGCCCGTTGAAGTACACCGGCTCGGGCATGGGCAGCGTGGCGACGCGCAGATCGGCTCGCGACTTGAGGCGCGCCAGATTATCGCGCAACGGCTCGTAGTTGGGGTCGGACTTATCGCGCTCGACGGCGGCCACCACGGTGTTGGAGGAGGTAAAGCGCGCGATGTCGTCGACATGGCCGTGGGTGTCGTCGCCGGCGATGCCGCGTCCGAGCCAGATCACCTCGTCGGCGCCCAGGAATTTTCGGAACGCGCGCTCCAGTTGACGCCGCGAGACGCCGGGATTGCGCGCCTGCAACTCGGACAAGAGACATTCCTCGGTAGCCAGCAGCTTCCCCGCCCCGTTCACATCGATGGCGCCGCCTTCCAGCACCAGCCCGGTTTCAATCAGCGGGAGGTTCAAATCGCGCGAAACACGCGCGGGGACGGCGGCGTCACACTGATAATTCGTGTATTTGGCCCATCCGTTGAAGCGCCAATGCACGATGGCGGGCGCGCCGTTGCAGACAAACAGCGGGCCGTAGTCGCGGGTCCAACTGCGATTGGTGGGGTAGGGGAAAAACTCCACCGCGTTGAGGTCGGCGCCGCATTTTTTCAACAGGCCGCGGACGCGCGGTTCTTCTTCGGTAAGGATGCGGACCCGCTCCACCCGCGCCAGATGGCGGACAATTTCGCCGTATAGCCAGGGAATCGGCGCGAATTTGCCGGGCCAGTCGAGTTTTTCGCGGGGCCAGGCGATCCAGGTGGCTTCGTGCGGCTCCCATTCGGCGGGCATGCGCAATCGCGGCATGAGCGGGTCACCGGGCGAGCCAGCGATTCAGGATCGGCGCGTAGGCGTCGATGCGGCGGTCGCGCAGAAACGGCCAGTGCTGCCGTGTCTCTTCCACCCGGCGCGGATCGCATTCGACGACGAGAATCTCTTCCTCCCGCTCGGAGGCGCGCGCCAGGATCTGGCCGAACGGGTCCGCCACGAAGCTCGATCCCCAAAACTCGATTCCCGCTTCCGGCGGACCTTCATACCCGACGCGGTTCACCGCGGCGACGTAGAGGCCGTTGGCGATGGCGTGCGCGCGCTGGATGGTCTGCCAGGCGTCGCGCTGGGCCGCGCCATACTGCTCCTTTTCGCTGGGATGCCAGCCGATGGCGGTGGGATAGAACAGAATATTGGCCCCGGCGAGCGCCGACAGCCGCGCGCCTTCCGGGTACCATTGATCCCAACAGACCAGCACTCCCACCCGCCCGAAGGGGGTGTCGAAGTTCGGGAAGCCCAGGTCTCCGGGGGTGAAATAGAATTTTTCGTAATACAGCGGATCGTCGGGGATGTGCATCTTGCGGTACAGGCCGGCGATCTGGCCGTCCACGCCGAGCACCGCTGCGGTGTTGTGATAGAGGCCGGCGGCGCGGCGCTCGAACAGGCTGGCGACGATGACGATGCGCAGCTCGCGCGCGAGCGCGCCGAGGGCGTCGGTGGAAGGACCGGGAATGGGTTCGGCCAGGGCGAACATCCGGTGGTCCTCCTGGAGGCAGAAGTACTGCGACCGGAACAGCTCCTGAAGGCAGACGATCCCGGCTCCGCGCGCGGCCGCCTCGCGGACGCCCCGCTGCGCTTTGGCGAAATTCTCGTTGGCATCCAGGCCGCAGCTCATCTGCACCAGGCCGATCCGAAACTTGCCGGCGGACATAAGATTCCATTATCGCCGAGCGGCCCGGCGGCGCCGCGCGATGTCCCGGCGCGTCAAAATGAGATGGTGACGATCGATTCGCGAATCATCCGCGGCATCGCCCGGGATTGCGGATTCGAGCTATCAGGCGTCGCTCCCGCCGAGCCTCCGGCCGACTTTGCGCGCTTCGAATCCTGGACCGCGCGGGGCCATGCCGGGGAGATGCGCTACCTCACCGACCACCGCGGCGGGCTTCGCCGCGACGTCCGCAATCTTCTGCCCTCGGCGAAATCGGTGATCTGCGTGGGCAAACTCTATAACCAGCGCGGCTCGCCCGCCCCGCCTGGCTGCGCGGTCATTTCGCGCTACGCCTGGGGCGGCGATTATCACGAAATTCTGCGCGCCGGCCTCGAAAAAATGGTGGTGCGCCTTCAGGAACACGCCCGCTTCGAATGGAAGATCTGCGTCGATACGGCGCCGCTTCTCGAACGCACCTTCGCGCGCCTGGCCGGCCTCGGCTGGATCGGCAAGAACACCTGCCTGATCAACGAGCCCTTGGGCTCGTGGTTTTTTCTGGGCGAGCTGATTACCTCGCTGGATCTGACGCCGGATTCGCCTCCGCCGGACCGTTGCGGGACCTGCACGCGATGCATCGAGGCCTGTCCCACCGGCGCATTCGTTCCGGCGGGCGACTCCTGGGCGATCGACGCGCGGCGCTGTATCGCCTATTTCACCATCGAGCTGCGCGGAAGCATTCCCGAGGAGTTTCGCGAGCCGATGGGTACGCATGTGTTCGGCTGCGACATCTGCCAGGAGGTGTGCCCCTGGAACTGGCGGGCGCCGGTGACGGATGCGTTTGAAGATACTCACCAGGCGCCGGCTCTGGAAGTCTGCGCCGCCATGACCGAAGAGGAGTTCCGGGAGGCTTTCCGCCACACCGCGCTGGCGCGGCCCAAATATGCCGGGTTTCTGCGGAATGTGGCGGTGGCGATGGGCAACAGCGGCCTGCCGCGCTTCCGCCAGCCGCTCGAACGGCTGGCGGCTCATTCCGATCCGGTGGTGGCCGAGCATGCCCGGTGGGCTCTGGCCCGCATTCAAGAATCAAACACATACAGCCGATAACCAAGCTTAGATGCCTTTGCCGCATCGGCTTCGAATTTCCGCCCCGGTTCGCCGGCGCCTGCTCTCGGCGGTCCTCGCCGGAGCCGCGGGATACCTGGTAAACCACTGGCAGGTGCCGATCTTCGGCGGAGCCAAACTCACCTTCGGCGCCATTTTTTCGCTGGCCGTTTCGCTGCATCTGGGACCCGGCTACGGCGCCCTTGCCGCGCTGATCGCCGAAGCGCCGCATACAACGCAAGGAATTTTCTTCGCGCGCGCCGGCATTTTTATTCTGGAAGCGCTGACGGTAGGCTGGTGCGCGCGCCGCGGCGTGGTGGCCCTGGTCGCCGATGGCGCGTACTGGATCGTCATTGGAGCCGCGCTCGCTCTTCGGAATGGCCCGGCCGCCGTGGCGATCAGCGCCATGCAAGTTTCGGTAAGCGCGGTCGCGGTTCGAAATATTCTCAACGGCCTGATGAACGTCACCGCGGCCGATCTGCTGAGCCGCTGGCCTTATCTGGCGCGGATCAGCGGCGCCGCTCCGGCCCGGCCGGTCCCGCTGCGCCTGCATCTTTCCCGCGGGTTCCTTTTGGCGACCACGGTGCCGTTCTTGGGGCTGAACGTGGCGCTGGACTGGATCCACGCCTCGCGACTGACCGCCGAAGCCGGCGCGCATATTCATGAGACCGCGGCGCGGGTGGCCGAAGAGGCGGACGCGTTCCTGGAAAAGCACCAGAGCGGGCTGCTCACGCTCGCGGCGATTTTTGAGCAGCCGCCTCCGCGCGGGCCCGCCGCCAACGCGATCCTTCATCAGATGCATCGCGTGTATCCCCTGTTCCGGACCATCGCTTATATCAGCCCGCAGGGCCGCGTTCTCGCCGCCGACCCCATGTTCGCGGCCAACGGCCAGTCGCTGATCGGCTACGATGTTTCCGACCGCCAGTATGTAAAGCAAACGGTCGCCACCGGGCGGCCCTACATCTCGGATGTGCTCATCGGGAGGCCGCTCGGCGGCGTGCCGATCGTAGGCCTTACCGCGCCGGTCAAGGACGCCGGCGGATCCGTACGGGGCATCATCTACGGTTCGCTCGCCTGCTCGCGTCTTCAGAATCTGGACGAGGCGCTGCGATTTTTGCGGAGCGGCGAAATTTTCCTTCTCGATCCAAAGGGCCAGATTATCTCCTCCAGCCGCGGCGCGGCGTTCGCCGCGTCGGAGGAGCTGCCGGAGGATTGGCGGCCGAAAAATAACGGCAGCCTGTACCAGGAGATCCTTACCAGAAGCGGCGGCCGCGCCGAGCGACGCCTGGCCAGCACTCAGCAGACGGCGGCTGGCTGGAGTGTGATCCTCTCTCAACCGATGAACGCGGTTCTGGCCGAATCGGCGGACTATTACCTGGCGACGGCGTTCTGGATTCTGATCGGACTGATGGCTTCCACGTTCGGCGCCGCCTGGATGAGCGCGCGGCTCACCCGGCCGGTGGAAGGACTGGCGGCGCGCGTCCGCAGCTTCGTGATGAACCGGCGGGAGGCGCCGGCGGTCGCGCTGGCCGCTCACGCGCCGCTGGAGCTGGCGCAGCTCGTCGAGGATTTCGGGCAGATGGAGCTTCG
>JAJPIT010000074.1 GCA_021324615.1 Terriglobia bacterium
CGCCAGTTCAAGCGGAAAGGGGAAGACGTCTTTGCTCACTTGTAAGCAGTTCCTTCAGGAACTCAACGATTATTTGGATCCCGCGACCGATCCGGATCTGAAGCGAAAGCTGGAGTCGCACGTCTCCGAATGTCCCAATTGTTTTGTGATCGTCGACACCACCAAGAAGACTCTTCAGATCTATAAGGGCGTCGAGCCACAGAACATTCCCGAGGACGTGAAAAACCGGCTCTTGAAGGCGCTGGAACGCAAGATCGCGGCCAAAAAGGCGCAGCAGGTTTAAAAAATCCGGAGACTGGCCGCGAGATCCAAAAAAGAGGGCTTCACATGGTGACGAAGCCCTGTTCACATGCACGCTTGACTCTTGAGCCTTCTTCTTAAAACCCGCCCGCGGCGAAAAGTTGCGCCGGGCAACGGTTTTGATAGAATTTGCAGCGCCGGCACTGTTCCGACGGCCGGATGGGATAGTTCAGGCTCTCCTGCGCATCACGAAAGGAGCGGACGGCCTCGGCCGCCTGCTCCACATCGACCTTGATTTCCACCGTTTGGTTGGCGCGAAGATAAAACAGCACGGTCCGGTCCGGCAATCTTCCGGCGTATCTTTGAAGCGCGATCGCATAGAGGCTGAGCTGCACCGTGTAAAGTTCGCCCCGCGAATCGTCGCGGTCCGTTTTGTAATCGACCAGGATCAGCTCGCCCGCTTCTTCAAACCACAGATCGATCTGCCCTCGCACCAGAACGTCCTCCACCGGCACAAGAAAGTCAAATTCCCGTTCAATGCGCGTGGCGCGAGCCGCGCGGCGTCCGACATCGCTGGCGTGAAACCGCGCGGCGAGTTTAACGGCCTCGGCCGACCCGGCGCCGCCCGCCAGCACCCGATGGACTTCGAGGCCAAGCTCCACCGCGCCGGCCGATGGTCCGGCCGGCCGCGTATCGATGGAAGAAAGCAGATATCTCCGCGGGCAGGCGGCGAAATCCGCGACCGCCGTGGCGGCCGCGGAGGAATCGTGCTGATTCGCCACCTTGGGCGGATCCACGAACCGCGGGCCGCTGGCAGCCCGCGGCGGTGCCGGGAGGCGCGGTGTTTCGCGCACGCCTGCGGAGGCGCGCGTGACCGGGATCCGGGACACCAGATCCAGCCAGGGCGATGCCTGCACCCGCTCGGCGTGCGAGAGAATCAGCAGATCCTCGGCGCGCGTCATGGCGACGTACAGGAGGCGGTTTTCCTCGGCTCGATCCTTGCGCTTCCACTCCTCGACAATCCGGGCGTGCGCGGTATCGGAGACGCCTTTGCCGGTCGCCGGATTGCGCCACTTCGCGCCCAGGCCGGCGGAGGCGGAGAAGGCGATGACCGGCTTGCGCGGATCGGGGCCGCGATGCAGCGCGCTCACGAACACCACCGGAAATTCGAGGCCTTTGGCCGCGTGCATGGACAGAACGCGCACCGCCTCGCCGGCTTCGGCCGGGGGCGCCTCCGCTTCGGTTTGCAGCACGCGCAGCCATTCCATCTCCTCCAGCGCCTCGGCCAGCGTGCCCGGGCGGCGGGCGCGCAGCGCCGCGAGAAATTTATCGAGATTGGACTGCGCGCGCCCGGCCAGTTGGGCCATATAGCCGCAATCGTCGAGCGCGGAGGCCAGCAGCAGATCCGGCGGCGTGTATGCCGCGCGCGAACGCAGATCGCCGAAGAGTCTTTGGAATTCGCGCATCCAGCCGTCGCGGCCGATACGGAAGATCTCCTCGTCGCTCAGTCCGGCCAAGGGGCTGCGCAGCACGCCGATCAGCGCGATTTCATCCAGAGGATTGGCCAGCACCGCCAACAGGTTCATCACATCGCGGATTTCGCGAGCTTCGAGAAAGGTCCGGCCACCGCTGGCCAGAAAAGGAATGCCGGCGAGCTCCAGCGCGCGCTCGATGGGCCGGGCCGCCGTCATGGTGCGCACCAGAATGGCAATCTCGCAAAATTTCCTTCCGCCGGCGGCCAGCTCCAGAATTCGTTCGGCGATCATCGACGCTTCGACCTCGTTGGCTTCCTCGCCGGAGGCCACCATCCGCTCCACCTCCGGTCCCGCGCCGCGCATCCCGATCAGCGGGCGGGGCTCGATCCCTTCGGCGCCTTCGAGCACCCGCGTCACCGCGGCCAGGATCGGATCGCGGCTGCGATGATTTTCCCGAAGCTCGTCGACGGCGCAGCCGCGCCGCAGCAGATCGCCGCGATACTGCTCAAATACCGCCGGTTCGGCATGGCGGAAGCCGTAAATCGACTGGTTGATGTCGCCCACCGCGAAAAGATTGCCGCGCACGAGTCCGATCAGCTTCCATTGCAGCCCGTTGGTGTCCTGCAACTCGTCCATGAGAATCTCATCGAAGCGCGCCCGGGTTTGCTCGCGAACCCGCGCGTTCGATTGGAGCAGCCGGATGGCGCACTCCTCCAGATCGGCGAAATCGAGCGCGGCCTGGCTCCGCTTGCGTTCCCGGTACCGCTCCGCGACTGCGGAAACGGCGCGGCGGAGCAGGTCAAGAAGATCCTGGTTCCATTCCGCGATCCACTGCTGCTCGAGAAGCGGCGCAATGCCGTGTTTCAAATCGCGCGCCGCAGCCGCCGCCGTGGAGTTCCGCGACAGCCGGTTCAGAGCGACTTCGGCCAGCTCCGCCAGCAGCGCGAAATGCTCGCGGGAGACCGCCCTGGGAAGCGACAACAGACATTCCGCCCATTGGCGCAGCTTGGGAAGGCTCGCGCCGCTTGCGAATTGGTCCGCCAGAATTTCCCGCGCCCGCTCCCTCGCGCGCGGAAGGACATCCTGCGGCTGCGGCAGAGGCAGTTCGGCTGCGCCCGAGACGCGCATGGCTTCGTAAATATCCAGCAGCGCACGCGCCAGATCGGGATGACGCCCGTCCTCTTCGGTGGCCAGGTCCAGCGCCGCAAGCAGCCGCCGCATGGCTTCTGGCCGCTCGCCAAAGATGCCTTCGAGCGCCTCGTCGGCGGACTGGCGCTGCAATTTCCGCGCGGCCGCTTCGTCGAGCACGGCGAAATCCGGCGGCAATCCCGCGGCGACCGCGTTTTCGCGCAGCAGGCGCGCGCAGAATCCGTCGATGGTCGCTACCCAGGCGCGCTCCACCGATGCGTTGAGGCGCGAACGCAGCCGCTTCTTGATTTCCGCCGCGGCTTTTTCCGTGAAGGTGATGGCCAGAATTCGTGCAGGATCGATCTTGCGCCGCTCCACCAGCCACGCGAACCGCTCGATCAGCACGCGGGTCTTGCCGGAGCCGGGTCCGGCGACGACGCACACATCCTGGCCGCTTCGCTCCACCGCGGCGCGCTGGGCTTGCGTCATGCCGTCGCCACCCGCGGCGCGCCCAGGGATTCGACGCGGCAGATGTCGGCGTAATCGCAGCGGGCGCACTTGGTTTCATCCGCGGGCCGGACCGCGACGGCGCCGGACGCGATCTCCTGGAAGGCTTGTTCCGCCTTTTCCGCGGCCGCGCGCATCATATCGTCCAGCACGCTTTGAGGGACCACCACTCCGGCGCGTTCCAGGCCCTCGATAGGGACGTGCCAGCCCTCCCACGCCACGCCGCGGCGCAAGCCGCAATAGAACATTCCCGCCGCTTTCACGCCGAACACCCGCTCGGCGGCGAGCATGTATAATCCTCCCTGCACCAGGGTCCCGGCCGCATCCTGACCGGTTCGCCTGCGAACCTGGCTCGCCGCGCTGTATTTGTAGTCGATCACGATGGCCTGATTGCGCGGGCCCATGTCCAGACGGTCGATCCGCCCGCGCAACTCCAGCAGCGGGGTCAGCGCGAAGCAAAAAGGCTCTTCCACGCGGCTCGGCCAGCCGGGCGCGACGGCGCGGTTGGCCAGGAACGCTTCGAAACTGCGCCTCATCTCCAGCCGCACGGCTTCGCGGCGGTAACCGGCGGGAACACGGGCGCGGGCGCATTCTTCTTCGAAGACGGCGTCGAAAACGGCCGCTCCGAACAGCGGGTGGCGCGAATGTTCCGCCAGAGCGCGATGCATGATGTTGCCTTGAAGCAGCGCATCCAAACGTTCGCGCGGCGCGGCGGGACGCGCCCGCAGCCGCAACGTCCTGGCCGCGAAGAATTGAAACGGGCACTGCAAGAAGCTCTCAATCGAAGTCGGCGCAAGCGCCGCATGACGTCTGGCAATTTCAGCGAGCAGCGCGGGCTCCCGAATCGGCGCGGGGACCGGCGGCGTCACCACCCGGCGCGGGCGCGGATGCGGGCGGTCCTCCGCTTGCCCGGCGCGGCTCGCATCCAAAAACGGCGAAATTACCTGGGGATCCCCGTTGGCGTCAAAACAGGCGTAGCTGAAAATGGTTTTTTCGGCCGCGCGGGTGGAAGCCTGCTCGAACAGGCACCGCTCCTCGGCCTCCATTTCCGCTGCGTCCGGCAGGCCGGCGCGCCGCCGCGACGCGTCATCCAGCAGGGGATGTTCGCGAGCCCATCGCGGAAAATGCCCGTCGGTCATACCGCAGACGAACACCACCGGCAGGGTCCACTGCCGGGCTTCGTATGCATCCAGGACGCGCACGACGTTGCCGCGGCGGTCCGGAACGCGGAGCTCCTCCAGCTCCAGCGCCGTCTCGACCACGGTCCAGAAGTCGGCGAGCTTCTGCGGAGCGTCGAACAGCGCGGCGGCCTCCGCCAGCACCTGGTCGAAGGCGGCCAGCGCGAACACCGCCGACTGCCGCGCCCGCAGATGCCCGCGGGAAATCTCCTCGCCCGTCACCGGCTCCGCCACGAGCGACCTCAAGCCGCCCAGGCGCTCGCGCCATCCGGCCGCTGGCAGCGACAGCCTTCGCCAGGAATCGAGCGCCGCCAGACGCTCAAACAGGGGCGGCGTTTCCGGAAGTCCCGCAACGGGAAGGCCGGCGCCGGGGATGCGCTCGCGCAGCGCGAATTCGACGCGATCGCTTACGCCGGCGGCGGGCATCTGCGCGATCCGGAGCAGATCTTCATAGTTCCAGCCGCCCAGCAGTGCGCGAACGACAGCGGCGATGAGGGCGACCGCTGGATGCGCGATCAGCGGATCGGCAAAATAAAACCGCGCCGGTATTCCAAAGCGCGCAAACGTGGTCTCCAGCGCCGGCGCGTAAGGCTCCCGCGCGCGCACGATGACTCCGATGTCGCGGAATGCCCGGCCCCGCGCCGCTTCGTCCAGGATCCGGCGGGCGATCTCTTCGGCCTCGCGCTCCAGATTGAGGGCCGCGAACACCTCGCTGCTTCCGCGGGCCGCAGAAAACGAGCAGATCTGCTCCCGAAATCCGCAGGCCAGGAGCGCGCTTCGCGCCGCGGAAGAGCCCGGCCATTCCGGCAGCGTGACCGTCACCACGGTCCGCGCCGCCAAGGCCAGCAAGAGATCCAGTTCGGCACCACGGAAGGAAAAGAACCCGTCGATCGCGATGTGGCGTGGAAGCGGGCCGGGATTTCGCGCCGCCTCCTCCAACCTCCGGGGGCGAGTTGCAAAGCCGCGCGCTTCAAGCACCCGTTGTATCTCATGAAGAACCTTCGACAAATCGCCGTCCAGCGCGTTCGGCGGGATATCATTGGCCAGCCGTGCCAGCGAGAGGCGGAATCCGCGAAAGGAGCGAACTGCCTCGAAGGAATCCAGCCGGAGTTTCTCCAAAGCCTCCCCGGCCGCGGCATGCAGCAGAAAATTCGGGGCGGCCGGCGCCGTGCGGGGTTCGAGGAAGCCGGCCAGAGTGGTCACGCGGCTGGGGCGGAACACTCCGTCCGATCGCGCCAGTTCATGACTCAGGTGTTCGGCCAGCGTCGCGCTGGGCACGATGAGAACAGAATCGGGGATCGAGCGGAAACGCTCCATCGCCGCCCGCGATTTTCCGGAGCGCGGCGGTCCCGTGATCAAAAGCGAATCGGCCAAAGATCCACTATAAAGCGCGGGCCGGCGCTTGCGCTCACTTCGGGGCCAGTTGCGGAACCAGCTCCGGCAGCATCTTTTCGAACTTCTCGCGCTGTTCCGGATTCAGAATCGCCATGAACTGGCGCTTGCCGGTAGCCCGCAGATCGTCGAGTTGTTCCTGGACGCTTTCATAATACTGGCTGTAGTCGTCCAGCAGAAGCGCCAGCTTCTGGGTCTGCGCATCGGAAAGATTCAGTCCGGCCTTGAACTGCCGCAGCACCTGATCGTGACCGGCGGAGCGGGAAACCGGGCCGCGTGTTCGATGAACGATGGAAACGCCGCTGAATCGCATCACCAGCGCGCCGGTGGCGGCTCCGGCCAAAAACACCAGCGCCAGCGTGATCACGATGCGCGGATTCAGCCAGGGCGCGCGTTCGACCGCGACCATCATGCGTTACTGCTCCCGGTAGGTGACCAGATTGACGAGAACGGCGTCCCGATCCGGAGCACCCGGCTGATCCTGCTCCGGCAACTGCCCGGAGATAAACACCACCGTGGGATTCTCCGCGGTCTGCCGGGGCGCGTTCGCCGACGTGTACAAAAAGATGCCCGCAAGAAGAACCAGGGCCATCGAAACCGCCGCGATGCGCCGCGCAAATGGCGAATTCGAAAACACCGTCCAGATGGAGACGGCCCCTTGCGCTTCGATGCGCTCCATCACCCGCGCATAGAATCCAGGGCGCGGCTCGGCGGCAGTGCGCAGTTGGCGAAGCATGCGGGACTGCGCCCGCATCGCTTCCACTTCCGCGCGGCACTCCGCGCATTGGCTGAGATGAGATGTGGCTTGCGGATCGCCCTCCCCCTGCGATTCCGCCAGGATCTGTTCGAGATGATCCCGAATCACGCGATGCATGGTATCCTTCCCTCAAAAACTTCGCTACTGAGATCGCGGATCTGTCGTCCGCTTTTCGCCATCACCGGGCTTCACTTCACCAGCGGCTTCCCTTTCCCGAGACGCTGCGCCGCCTTGAGCAGCTTTTGACGAGTCCTGAACAGCTTGACCTTTATTGTATTCTCGTTCAGGCCCGTCATGGCCGCCAGCTCTTCCACCGAATGTCCTTCCACTTCCTTCAGCAAAATGAGGCTGCGATCCTCGGCCGATACGCGGCCCAAAAGTTTCGCCACCAGATCCTGCTGCGCCAGTTTTTTATCCATCGGCGTGGCCGGATCGATGGCCGGTTCGGACGCCTCCATCCGGGCGGCGTCCTCTTCGGAAAAATCGCTTTCGTATACCAGTTTTCGCACCCGCTTCTTCCGCAAATAGTCGTAGCATTCGTTCACGGTGATCTTGTAGATCCAGGTCAGCAGAGAACTCCGGGAATCGAAGTTGCGGATGGAAAAATAAACCTTGGAAAAAACCTGTTGCGCGATGTCCTCGGCGTCGTTGTGATTACGCAGGATGCCGAAGATGATCGAAAACACCTTGGCCTGATAGCGGTCGACGATTTCGCGGAACGCCATTTCGTCGCGCGCCTGAACACGCCGAACCAATGCCGCTTCTTCGCTGTTTTTGTGGTCCACGCGGCTCACCCGGGTGTGGCCCCGGGGGCGTTGCCCTACAGCAGGAAACGGAAGCGATCCGATCAAGCCGTTCATGCTACTTTCTCGACGCAGACCGATTCTCTGGGGTTTCAACCGTTTCCGGGCAGTTCGCGCGCAATCGGGCCGAACCCGGGATTCGCAATCAAGATAACAGATTTTGGAGCTTTTCGCTGATTTGCCTGCCGTAGTACAATCGGATTGAGGGACAAAAATGGTTCAGTTGACCGAAACCGCTGTCAATAAGGTGAAGGAAATTCTCGACACGCAAGAGCCGAAGCCCGCCGGGCTGCGGATTGCGGTCGTGGGTGGGGGCTGTTCCGGCTTCAGCTACTCGATGGCGTTCGAAAACAGTCCGGGTCTGCTGGATAAGACCTACAACTTCGACGGTTTGAAGGTATTTGTGGATCAGGCGAGCCTGCTGTACCTGGACGGCGCGGAAGTGGATTTCGTCGAGACGCTGGAAGGTTCCGGGTTTAAGTTCAACAATCCGAACGTTAAGTCGACGTGCGGATGCGGCAGCTCATTTAGCGCTTAAACGCGATTTTGATCTGAAACGGGCGCCACCCTTTGCGGGCTGGCGCCTTTTTTGTTTCCCTGCGGGCAAGAGAAAACGGCCGCCGGAGCGCCCGGCGGCCGACGAAAAGATCTGAGTTTTACTTTACCGGTTAGCGGTTCGAACGGCGGCGCAGCAGGCCGAGGCCAAGCAGACCCGCGCCGACCAGCGAGAAGGTCAACGGCTCCGGCGCGATGTAGGCTTGGTTGACTTCGCTCAACCCGCCGGCCGAGCCGACATTGATATCTTTGAAGATCCAGATATTCTGGTAGACTCCACCGAGGTTCAACGACGCGTTCGGACTCTGTGGAGTCACGCCAATCGTGCCGAGAAGCGTACCGCCGCCGTCCTTGCAGTTGCCATCCGGAGTGAAGTTGGTGCAAACGGTTTCATTCACGAAACCGCTGGCGCTGTTGAGAGAAAGACCTATGGCCGAAACTCCGCCCGTCACCTCAAATTCAAATTCAAGATCCGAGTTGGAACCCAGATTCGGGTTGAAATCGAAGATCGTGGTCGCACCCGAAACACCCGCGGTAATGAGGTTTATCGTCGGCGAAGACGTTGTGAAGCCGCCGTTTACCACATCGTAGCTGAAATTCGAAAAGGTAAGGGACGACCCAGACGGCGTACACGGATTGTCCTGCGTGCCTTGGAGACCGGCCGTTGACGCGTTCAGGCCGTTCGGCAAGCTGCCACCCACGTTGCCGGGTCCCGTGTAGGCGATCAAATTGTTTGACCCCGATGTCGTCGAGCAGGTAGGCGCGGCCAAAGCAGAAAGACTGGCTACCGCCACGATTCCACCTAGTATATAGAACCTCTTTACATTCATAACTTTAATCTCCCTCCGACTTGAAATCCCTCAGACGCCACTGTGTAGCGTCACTACCGAGGAGTCAATTACTCATGTAGTATAGGGTTCACAATTCTTTAAAGTCAAGGTCTAATTCAGGTATTTCTCCTATACCAGCACCCTCCCTCCTCCCGAACCATAAAGCAATAAGTTATTGAAAAATATATATCTTTTAGATATGCTCGCACTCCGTTTCCATAGAAGTACTAGTACTTTTTCTAGATTAACTGACCGAAAGAAGTACAACCGTCTGGAATCAGAGTTCTAAGGCCCTGGTTAACTGTACAATGGTTCTGAAGATGCTCGAAGGGCTCCTCACAGAGCAGCCCCACCCGGGGGCCAGCCGCCTCGATCAGCTCGCCACTGAGGACCTGATCCGGCTAATGAACGAGGCGGATGCCGAAATCGCCGCCGCCGTCGCCAAGCAGATCCCGCGGATCGCCCGTGCGGTCGATGCGGTGGCCGAAGTTCTCGAAAACGGCGGATCGCTCTTCTATATCGGTGCCGGAACCAGCGGACGGCTGGGGGTGCTGGACGCCGCCGAATGCCCGCCGACGTTTAACGTTCCGCCGGGGCTCGTCCGCGGGCTGATCGCCGGCGGCGAGCCCGCGCTTACCCGGTCCGCCGAGGCGGCTGAAGACGATCCCGCCGCGGGAGCACGCGACCTGGAGGCAGCCGGATTCACCTCAAAAGATGTCCTCATCGGAATTTCGGCCAGCGGCCGCACCCCCTACGTGCTGGGCGCGATCCGGCGGGCGCGAGAACTGGGCAGCGTCACCGGCGGCATCAGTTGCACGCCGGATTCGGAGCTTTCGCGCGCGGTCGATTTCCCGATCGAGCCGCTGGTGGGGCCGGAGATTCTCACCGGGTCCACTCGCCTGCGCGCCGGAACCGCCACGAAAATGGTGTTGAACATGATCAGCACGGCGGTGATGGTCCGGCTGGGTCACGTCTATGGCAACCTGATGGTCAACGTGCAGCCGACCAACGGAAAACTGGAGGATCGCGCGCGGCGCATCATCGCGCAAGCCGCCAGTGTTTCTTACGAGCGCGCCGCGGCGCTGCTGGACTTGGCCGGGCGCAGCGTACGAACCGCCATTTCATGGAAAAGCGCGGCGTTTCGCGCGAGCGCGCCGAGCAACTGCTCGCCGCCGCGCGCGGAAATATCGGAAAAGCGCTGGCAAGGAATGGATAAATTTTCGATCACCGGCGGGGTGCGGCTGGAAGGTGAGATTGCCGTCAGCGGGGCGAAAAATTCGGCGCTGCCGGCGCTGGCCGCCTGCCTGCTCACGGCCGATCGTGTCGCGCTTCGCCGCATCCCGCCGGTGCGCGACGTCGCCACGATGCAGAAGCTGCTGGCGCACATCGGCGCGAGCGTGACGCAGTCGGACGGCCGGGTGATCGTCGAGGCAGGCTCGATCCAGGCTCCGGAAGCTCCCTATGAGCTGGTGAAGACGATGCGCGCTTCGAGCCTGGTGCTGGGGCCGCTGGTTGCGCGCTGCGGGCGGGCGCGCGTGTCGCTGCCCGGCGGCTGCGCGATCGGCGCGCGGCCGATCAATCTGCACGTCGCCGGCCTGGAACGGCTGGGCGCGCGCGTGCGGCAGGAGCATGGCTATATCGAAGCCGAAGCGCCGAACGGTTTGCAGGGCGCGATGTTCGCCTTCGACCGCATCAGCGTCACCGGAACCGAGGATCTGCTGATGGCGGCGGTGCTGGCCCGAGGCGAAACGATCATCGACAACGCGGCGCGCGAGCCGGAGGTGGTGGATGTCGCGGCCCTGCTCACCCGGATGGGCGCCGATATCGAAGGCGCCGGAACTTCCACGATCCGCGTCCGCGGCGTGGAAAAGCTGCATGGCGCCGAACACGAGATCATTCCCGACCGGATCGAAGCCGGCACCTTCCTGGTCGCGGGCGCCATCACCGGCGGCGACCTGCTGATTCGCGGCTGCGCTCCGGACCATCTGCGCGCCCTGATTGCCAAGCTGAGCCAGGCCGGAGCGGAGGTCAGCGAACCGGCTCCCGACACGCTTCGCATTCGCCGCCAAGGCAAGCTGCGCAGCGTCGACGTCACCACCGAGGAGCATCCCGGTTTCGCCACCGACCTTCAGGCGCAGTTCATGGCGCTGATGACGCAGGCCGAGGGAATCGCCATCATCACCGAGACGATCTTCGAAAACCGATTCATGCACGCGCTCGAGCTGGCCCGCATGGGCGCCAACATCCGAGTGGAAGGCAGGCAGGCGATTGTCGCCGGTGTTTGCCGCCTGAGCGGCGCGCAGGTGATCGCCAGCGATCTGCGGGCCAGCGCATCGCTGGTGCTGGCCGCCCTGGCCGCCGAAGGCGAAACGGTCATCGACCGCGTCTACCATATCGACCGCGGCTATGAGAAAATCGAGGCGAAACTGGCGCGCGCCGGCGCGCGCATCCGGAGGATTCCGTGAGCACTCCTCACAAACATCACAGCCCGGGATTTCTCAAGCTGGTCAACGACGCCAAATCGCGAATCCGGGAGATCAACATCGACGAGTACCGCAAGATGCCGCGCGAAGGCCATCTGCTGATCGATGTGCGGGAAGACAACGAGTATGCCGCCGGCCATGCCGCCGGCGCGATTCACTTAGGCAAGGGAATCATCGAACGCGACATCGAGACGCGCGTGCCCGATAAGTCCACAACCCTGGTGCTTTATTGCGGCGGCGGATTCCGTTCCGCGCTGGCGGCCGATGCGTTGCAGAAGATGGGGTACCGGAACGTACTCTCGCTCGACGGCGGATGGCGCGCCTGGAATTCGGCCGGCTTGCCGGTCGAGAAATGAGCCCGGCTGGCCGCCTGATTCTCTCCGTGGTGATCGCCGCCACGGCTGGCGTCTACGCGCAGACCGCCGCGTACGGCTTCGTCTACGACGACGCGCGCCAGATCGAGATGAGCGCGTCGCGCTTCACCTGGTCGCAGGCGCCGGGATATTTCACCACCGATGTCTGGGATTACGTCAATCGTAAGGCCGGCAATTATTATCGCCCGGTTTTTCTCCTGTGGCTGCTGGTGAATTATCAGCTCTTCGGATTAAGCCACCCGTTCTGGCACTTAAGCACCGTGGCGGCGCACCTGATTGCCACCGCGCTGCTGTTTTTTCTGGCGCGAAAACTCACCGGCGACGACTTCGCCGCGGGGATTACGGCGCTGCTGTTCGGCCTGCATCCGGCGCATGTGGAAGCGGTGGCCTGGATGAGCGGCGTAACCGAGCCGTTGGCGGCGGCGCTGGTTTTCGGCGCTCTGCTGGCCCATCTGGATGGCCGCCGCGCGCTCGCGCCGGCTCTGTTCGCACTGGCCGTTTTCGCCAAGGAGACGGCGATCGTTCTGCCCGCGCTGATTTTCGCTTTGGAAATGCTGTTTGCAACAACGGCGCTGCGCGACCGAATCCGAAGCGCCGCCCGCGCCGTTGTGCCGTATGCCGCGGTGGTCCTGGTTTACCTGGGGTTCCGCTTCGCCGCCCTGCATCGCTTCGAGGCTCCGTCGAAATGGCGCTTGCGCGAGGTCCTGTTGACGATTCCGGGCGTTGTTTGCCTCTATCTGAAACAACTGGCATGGCCGGCGCGGATGGCCCTTTTTCACGATGTCGATCCGGTGATGCGCGCGAGCTGGATGAATTTCGGGCTGCCTCTGATGGTGGTGGCGGCGATCGCCGCGGCAGCGGCCGCCGTGAGCCGGCGCAGCCGCGCGGGGGCGTTTGCTTGCGCATTGCTGGCGGTCCCGCTGCTTCCGGTGCTCGACCTGGCGGCGTTTTCGCGCGAGGATTTTTTTCACGACCGCTATCTCTACGTGCCCTCGGCGGGCTTCTGCCTGCTGGCAGCGCTGGCGATGCGGAAGGTCGCGGCGAAACGTGCCGTCTGGCTCGCGCTTCCGGCCGCGGCCGCGCTCGCCTGGGGCACGGTTCACGAAAATCGTTATTGGAGCAGCAACTCGGTGCTGGCCTCGCGGGCCGTGGAGATTTCTCCCGATAATCCGACTGCGCGCGAGTTTTACGCTGCGGACCTGGTTTTGAATGACCGCTTCGCCGATGCCCTTCCACTGCTGGAAAAAAACGAGGCCGCGCATCCCGATGACCCGGACCTACTCTACGCCATCGCCATCTGCCGCTATCGGCTGGAGGAGTGGCAGGAGGCCGCGAGCACTTTACGCCGCGTTCTCGATCTTCGGCCGGATCACCCGCACGCGCGCCTTTTGCTGGGAATGGCTGATGCGGAGATGGGCCGGCTGGATGAAGCCGAATCCGAGATGCGCGCCGCTGTTCGCGCCCGCCCGCGCGTGTCGGAGCAGTATCGCGGCTATCACGCCGCGCTGGCCGCCCTGCTCGAAAGGAAGGGGGATTTCCGCGGCGCTCTCGAGGAATATGAAGCCGAGCTGCGCGAATTTCCCGACGACTCCGGCTCATTCGACCATGCCGAGCGGCTTCGCGCGCTCATTTCGCGCGATCCAGGGCTCGCACCATCGCGCTAGCATTCGGGCCGGGAACGACCCCGGGCGCGCCTTATTGCTGCTTGCCCTCGTAGGTGATGGAGGTTTCGGCTCCAAATTTGCGGTAGTTCCGGAACTCGATCTTATTGCGCGCGCACATGCTTGTGCCGCGAACGCAGCTCAGCACTTCCGCGTCGACCGGCAATAAAAACTCCTGCGGCGTCGAAAGACGGACGAAACCGTAGTCGGTGGCGGACTCGACCGTATCGAAGGGGAACAGCGGGGGTAGGTTCCGGGCCTGCTGTTCAATGCGCAGCACGCGCGAGGTTTGCTTATCGATCCAGATCGAACCGCTGTAGGCGGGATAGTAAAGCTGCGCGGGGGCCTCGATCCGCCAGCGGGAATTTTCGCGCGAAACATCGAAGTGATAAACGTAGGTGGAGCGGCCGTCAAGCGTGTCCGTGCCGGTTCGCCGGAACACCGCCGCGGTGGAGGGATTCAGCAGATCCTCCAGCATCGTCGCGAACTCGCCGGTCGAACGCGTGCCGGAGATATCCTCCATCGATCCCTTCACCGGCTTGCCCCCGACTTTGATGTTTTTATACGACTCCTGCCCGTTTTCGTATGCGACATCGGCGGTGACGGTGTCGAGCACGTCCCAGCCGGTCTTCGGATGGTCGCTTTCATAGCGCGTGGTGATCTGCTGGCAGAAGAAGTTCGGCAACTGGCCGGCAAACTGCGCGGCCACCTCGCGCGCTTTCGCGATGACCGGATCTTCCACGAACGGAACGGCCGGGGACTGGGCGTGCTCCGGCGGGGCGGAGCTTTCCGGAACCTTCAGATGGCGTGGCGCGGGAGCGGCCGCCGCCATCTGGGTGTCCGAGGCCGGCGGCGGATTCCGGTCGGACGAAGGCGCCCCGCGTTTCAGCTTCGGCGGACCGGGATCTCCTGGATCGGAGGGAAGATCGGGAGGCTTCATTTCGGTCGCCGGGCGGGGATCGGGAGTATCGTCCGGATTCGTCTGCGCCTGGGGCGGACTGGCCGAAGCGTCGGCGGAGGGATCGCGACGGCGCCGCAGCACCGGCCGGTCGTCGCCCGGATCGCGCGCCGGCGATGATGCCGAGGCGGAAGGAGCGCCGCCGAGTTTGGGCAGGTCCCAGGTTTGGGCGGCGTGCTCCGCGTCGGCCTCCGAGGCGGCGTGGTCGAAACGAACCGCGCTGGCCGTGTAATATCCCTGCTCGTCTTCGGTGGCGTCGACAATCAAGTGATCGCCGGGGGCGAACTGGGAGATTGCGGCGGGTTTGCCGTCCTTTTCCACGCTCATGTTCGGACCGGCCTTATACGTGATGATCCGGTGATCGTCGGATTCGATCACGAACTGCCGGCCGGCGGCGATTCGCAGTATCCCGTAAGTGGTGGTTGGAGCGCCCGCATTGGGATTGCCCCCGCGCGGCCGCCGACCCAGCGGGCCCGGCTGGCCGTTGGGCTGCCCTTGCCCGGGATACCGGCCCGGAGGATAACCGCCCGGCGGATAACCACCTGGAGGGTATCCTCCCGGAGGATACGGGCCCGGATATTGTCCCGGATACTGGGCTTGGGCGGTCAAGCCGAGCGCGCATACAGTCATCATCAGGCGAACGGCTCTCATAACTACCATAATGACGCTTTCTTCACAACGCGGTGTACCGGCGCTCGGCCGGTCCGCCGCCCGCCGCCAGCGGATCTCAAGGGGAACAAACGCGGCGCGGCTCGCGTATCCTAGAAGGCAAGTGCGGTCGACGGCATCTTTTATTGAAGCGGCGGCGGTGGCGCTCGATTCCCTGCGCGCCAGCAAACTGCGCAGCTTCCTGAC
>JAJPIT010000114.1 GCA_021324615.1 Terriglobia bacterium
CGCTTCGGATTTTTGCTGGACGCGCTGGAGTACGGCGCTCCGCCGCACGGCGGGATCGCGCTCGGGCTGGACCGGCTGGTGATGATTCTGGCGGGCGAGTCCTCGATCCGCGAGGTGATCCCGTTCCCGAAGACAGCGAAGGGGCAGGACCTGATGTGCGAAGCGCCTTCGGAGGTGCCGGAGCGGCAGTTGCGCGAGCTGGGGATCAGCATTCGAAAACCTAATCGATAATGCGGCCGTCCTTCATGTGCACGATGCGGTCGCCATAGGCCGCCGCATCGGCATCGTGCGTGATCATCAGGATGGTTTGATGAAACTCGTGATTCAGGCGGCGCAGCAGATCCAGCACGATGCGCGAATTTTCGCTGTCTAAATTCCCGGTCGGCTCATCGGCCAGAAGAAGCGCGGGGTGGTTCACGATCGCGCGCGCGATGGCCACGCGCTGCTGCTCGCCGCCCGACAACGCCCGAGGCTTGTGCCGCAGCCGGCCGGCGATGCCAAGCAGGTTCAGCACCTCGTTGAAATGAGGATCGGCCTGGCGGCGGCCCGCGATATCGCGGGCGATGTCGATGTTTTCCTGCGCGGTGAGCGTGGGCAGAAGATTGTATTTTTGAAAAACGAATCCGACCGTGGTTTTGCGGAAATCGGTGCGCTCGGCCTCGGTCATTTTCCGCAGGTCGCGGCCCTCGATCCGAATCTCCCCGGAGGTCGGCGGGGTGAGGCCGCCGAGAATATGAAACAGCGTCGACTTTCCCGATCCGCTGGGGCCGACCACGCACAAAAATTCCCCGCGCTGGACCGAAAGATTCACGCCGCGCAAGGCGTGCACATCGACCTCGCCGGCGTGGTAGGTCTTCTTCAGATCGCGGATCTCAATCATAGCTGAGAGCCTCGATCGCGTCCTGGCGCGCGGCTTTGAGCCCGGGATAAATGGCGCCGATCAGAGAGCCGAGGATGGCCAGAACCGCCGCCCAGGGCCACCAGGAATAGACGATCTCCATGGTGAAGCTGGGCACGAAGGCGCCGAGCAGGGCCCGCACGCCATACGACATCAGGATGCCGGCAAGGGTGCCGAACAGCGAAAGCAGAATCGTTTCGCGCATCAGGATATTCAGGACGTAGCCGGGTCCCGCGCCGAGCGCTTTCAAAATGCCGATTTCGCGCGTCCGCTCCAGCACCGCCGTATACAGCGAGAGAAAGACGACCAGAAATCCGATGGCCAGCCCCACGCCGATGATGACCTCGGTGAACTGCCGCAGCATGGGCACGTTATTGACGGACATGAGCGAGACCAGCTCTTCCATCCGATAGACGCCGTAGGCGGGCAATCTCTGCTGCAATTCGGATTGAACCGCGGCGATGTTGGCGGAATTATCGGCTTTCACGTAAATTCTGCTGATCTGCCCGGTGGCCGAATACCGCTCCTGAACCGTTTTCAGCTCGGCGAACGTGCGGGAAAGCTTGCCGGGCACAACGATCCCGCAAACATGCCAGGGTTTGCCCAGATTCACCGTGTCGCCGACGCGGATTTTGGCGCCGCGCGCGTACACTTCATCGACGATCATGTCATCCGGCTGTTCAAAGGGGCCGCCGGCGAGATATTCGAAACCGCCGCTCATCTGGTTAAACTCACTCAGATGGATTCCGGTGATGTAATTGATCCCGCCGATCGGCTGCATCAGGATTCCGGTGGCCAGCGCGACGTGCGGCAGCTCGCGGACCTTGTTTACAATGCCTTCGGCCATGGTCTGCGAAAAACCGATGATGGAGGCGTCCGGCGGCAAGACTACCAGGTCCGCTCCGGTCCCTTCGGTGCGCCGGGCGATGTCGTTGAGCATTCCGAAACTCAAGCCGACCAGCGTCAGGATCAGGGTGACCTGAATTCCGATGGCCAGCGCGGTAAGCAAGGTTCGCACCGGACGGTGCTTAAGGTTTTCCAAAACCAGACGGTTGATCAACTTAGAGTCTAACGAAGATCCCAGGCGGCGCGCAGGATGGCGAGCGCGGCCACGGCGGCGGTCTCCGCGCGGAGAATGCGCGGGCCGAGAGAAACGCGCGTCCAGGAGGCGAAGCATTCGCGCTCAGGATCGCTCCAGCCGCCTTCGGGTCCGAGGAGAACGGCGATGGTGTCGGAGTTCCGGCGCGATTCGGGCAGCGCGCGAATCAGCGGCGGAGCTTCCGGATCTTCGTCAAGAACGAAGCGGCGATCGGCCGGGGCTGCCAGCACGTCCTCGAATCGGGCGGGAGCTTCGATGGCCGGCACGCGGGCCCGGCGCGACTGCTGGCTTGCCTCGAGCGCGATTCTGCGCCAGCGTTCGGCGCGTTTTCGCGCGGCGGCATCCAGCCCGCGCTCGCTGCGGGCGGCGGCAAATGGCACGATGGCGTCCACTCCCAGCTCGGTGGCCTTCTCGATCATCCATTCGAAACGGTCGAACTTGACCAGCGCCGCGGCCAGCACCAGGCGGGCTTCCTCGGCCGGCGGGGGAAGCTTTTCGAGCGTGCGGAAGACGACCTGGCGCGGGCCCGATGTTTCGATCTCGGCCAGGTAGACGTCGCCGTTGTCGGAGATCTCATAGCGCTGCCCGGCTTCGGCGCGCAGCGCGCGCGTCAGGTGCCGCGCCTGGTCGCCGGCGATCTCGGCGCGGCCGTTGCGGATCTGGTCCACGAAAAATCTGCGGCGCATTTGGTTATTCTGGATGCTTGCTTCGATGATCGCGCATCTTCGCGGGACGCTGCTCGAAAAGAGTCCGAATACGGTGATCGTCGACGTGCAGGGCGTCGGCTATGAGGTCGCCATTCCGGTCTCGGCCTTTTCCTCGCTGCCCGAAAAAGGAGAGACGGTGGCGCTGTTCATTCATACGCACGTGCGCGAGGATGCGCTGGCGCTGTTCGGATTCCGGACGGCCGCCGACAAGGCGCTGTTTGAAAAGCTGATCGGAGTGAGCGGCATCGGCCCCAGCGTGGCGATTAAGACGCTGGGCGGCATCAGTGGCGCGGATCTGGTGAACGCCATCCGCGGCGGCGCCGTCGAGCAACTGGTGCGGATTCCCGGAATCGGAAAAAAGACCGCGGAACGAATGGTGCTGGAGCTGCGGGACAAACTCGATCTGGCGGGCGTGGCGGATCGTGCAATGGCCGCGGCGGCGCCCAAGAGCACCTTCAGCTCCACTGAGGAAGATGTCATTTCCGCGCTGATGAACTTCGGAGCCACCCGCGCCTCGGCGGAGGCGGCGGTGAACAAGGCGCGCTCGGCGAGCGAGCCCAACGATTTCGATCCGCTGTTCCGGCGCGCGCTGAAACTGGTAAGGTGACCGGGATGAGGCGGGGGTAACGGGAGCTTCATGCGCGATCAGGGCATCGTTTCCGCTTCGCTGCGCGAGGAAGACCGCCAGTTCGAGGCGGCGCTGCGTCCCAATCTGCTGGCCGATTTCGCCGGGCAGGCCAAGGTGAAAGAGAATCTGCAAATCGCCATCGAGGCGGCGCGGCGGCGCGGGGAGGCGATGGATCACGTGCTGCTCTACGGCCCGCCGGGGCTGGGAAAAACAACGCTGGCGGGCATCATCGCCAGCGAGCTCGGCGTGGGTTTGCAGCAAACCTCCGGGCCGGTGCTGCAAAAGAAGCTGGATCTGGTCGGGATTTTGAGCAATATCAAGGAGCGCGAAGTTTTCTTTGTCGACGAGATTCACCGCCTGCAGCCGGACGTCGAAGAGATGATTTATTCGGCGCTCGAAGATTTTCGCATGGACATTCTGATCGGCACCGGCCCAGGCGCGCGCACGGTGGCGATGGAGATCAAGCGCTTCACCGCCATCGGCGCGACCACGCGTCAAGGCTTGATCAGCGCGCCGCTGCGCGGCCGATTCGGGCTGGTGCTGCGGCTGAATCCCTACCCGTTCGCGGAACTGTCGAGCATCGTGCGGCGATCGGCCGGGCTGCTGAATGTGGAGATCGACGCGGCGGGCGCCGAAGAGATCGCGCGGCGGGCGCGGGGAACCCCCCGCATCGCCAATCGTCTGCTGCGGCGGGTGCGGGATTACGCGCAGGTGCGCGCCTCCGGGCGCATCGATCTGGAAGTGGCGCGGCGCGCGCTTGATCTGCTGGAAGTGGACCGCTTCGGGCTGGATGAGATCGACCAGAAAATCATGATGACGGTGCTGGAAAAATACGCGGGTGGTCCGGTGGGATTAAGCACCATCGCCGCATCCATCGATGAGGAGCCCGACACCATCGAAGAAGTGTATGAGCCGTATCTGATGCAGTTGGGATTCCTCAATCGCACCGCGCGCGGTCGCGTGGCGACGGATCAGGCCTGGGAATATTTCCAGGTGCCGCGGCGGGCTCGCGGCACGCAAAATACACTGTTTTGAAGCGGGTCTATTTATCGCTGGGATCGAACGTGGGCGAGCGCGAGGCGAATCTGCGCCGCGCGATCCAGGCCCTGGCGGCGAATGAGGTTCGCCTGCTCCGCGAATCTTCCGTGTATGAAACCGCGCCGCGCGATCTCCCCGGCCAGCCGTGGTTCTTGAATCAGGTCGTCGAAGCCGAGACGGAGTTGTTCCCGCGGCAATTGCTGAAGCGCGCTCAAAAGATCGAACGCGAGATGGGGCGGCACCGGGGCGTGGCCAAGGGGCCGCGCGTGATCGATATCGACATCGTGCTGTTCGGCGCCTCCATTGTGCTCGCGCCGGATCTGGAGATCCCGCACCCCCGCATGAGTGAGCGGCGGTTCGTCCTGGAGCCGCTGGCGGAACTGTGCCCCGAACTGCGGCATCCGGCCACCGGCAGGACCGTCGGCCAGATGCTCGAAGACGTGCGCGACCAGCCGGTGCGAAAGCGCTAGCGCGCCGAGTTCACACGGCTCGCGGCCGCGCAAACAAAACGACCAGCCGAACAGGCAGCAGAATCCGCGATCACGCGCGGTTCATCGTTCAGTGCGCGCACGCGGAGTGCCCGCAGTTGCACTGAATGTCGGCCGTTTTGGCTTCCCCTTCGCAGTAGGTGCTGCAATAATCGCTACCGGGTCGCGCCTGGCAGTGGCACGCCGGATGGGCGCATTTTTTGTTGTGTTGTGCCGCCATCGAGCCTCCTGCGGATTGGACCGCGCCCGGTTGCCGGCGTTTCGCGGATTTTCGCTGCGTACAATGAATCTTGGTGACCGTTAAAGTGAGCCGCAAGGGCGCGGATCGTGTGGCGAGCGGCCATCCGTGGGTGTTTGTCAGCGATATTGTGGACGCAACCGGCGCCGCGCCGGGCGATGCGGTGCGCGTGGTCGATCTCCGCGGGAAAACCATCGGCGCGGCTCATTACAGCTCGGCATCGCAGATCGCGCTCCGGATGCTGTCGGATCTGGCGGAGCCGCCCGACCGCGCGTTTTTTCTGCGGCGGCTGCGCGCGGCGATCCTGCACCGCGAGCGGGTGGTGGAAAACTCCACGGCGTGCCGCCTGGTTTTTTCCGAAGCCGATCTGCTGCCGGGCTTGATCGTGGACCGTTACGGCTCCTATCTCGCGATTCAGACGCTGACGCAGGGTATGGACCGGGCGCGCGATCTGATCGTGCACTGCCTCGGCGAGCTTTTGGCGCCCTTGGGAATTCTTGCGCGCAACGACGCCAGCGTGCGCCGGCGGGAGGGACTGCCGCTTGAGACGGCCGTGCTTGGCGGCGAAGTGCCCGACCGGGTCCTGGTGGAAATGAACGGCCTGACCCTGGAAGCGGATCTGCCGCGCGGGCAAAAGACGGGAATTTATCTCGACCAGCGCGAGAATTATGTGGCGGCGGCGGCTTACGCGCGAGGCCGCGTGCTGGACTGTTTCACTTCGACCGGAGGCTTTGCCCTCCACGCGGCGGCGCGGGCCGAATCCGTGGAGGCGGTCGATTCCTCGGCGGCCGCGCTGGCCATCGCCCGCGCGAACGCGTCGCGGAACGGCATCGCGAACATCCAGTTTCGCGCCGCCGACGTGTTCGAGTTTTTAGGCGGAATCGGGCGGCGTTATTCAATGATCGTGCTCGATCCGCCGGCGTTCGCAAAGTCGCGAAAGTCGGTGGAGGATGCGGCGCGCGGCTATAAGGAGATCAATTTGCGCGCGCTGCGGCTGCTGGAGGCCGGAGGAATTCTGGTGACCTGCTCCTGCTCGCATCACTTCAGCGAGGCGATGCTGCTGGACGTCGTGGCGCGGGCGGCGCTGGAGGCGAAAAGGACGCTGCGGGTGATCGAACGGCGAACCCAGGCGCGGGATCATCCGGTGCTGTTGACCGTGCCGGAGACGCATTATTTGAAATGCCTCATCCTGGAGGTGATGGATACTTAAGCGATGCAGATGATCGAAGAGATCGGGATCACCGGCTGGGAGGAGGCCGCGCCGCGCGTCACCGAGGCGCTGGAGGCGGGGAAAGTGGTGCTCGCTCCGCATCTGCATTTCGAATTGGCGGAGCCGGAGCGGCGCTTTTTGTCGCCGGCGTGCCTGGACGGGAAATCGAAAAACGTGAGCTATCGTCCCGCCACGGGCGCCCTGGGCGGAGCATCGCCGGACGCCGACC
>JAJPIT010000013.1 GCA_021324615.1 Terriglobia bacterium
TGCCAGTCTTCTTGGTCGTATCCTGCTGCGCGAAGGTCAGGGAGGCGGTGCCGAGGACAAGCGACAGGCCCAGCAAAACGCTCATCAGCTTCTTCATTGGTTTGAGTATCTCCTTGTGTTTGTCGACGACATTTCGCCGTCTCGATTCCATGCTGGCAGACCGAGATGAAATACGGCTTAAGCGCGTATTAAAAGCCCTTCATGGGGATAGCCCCTCCCGCTACGGGACGTCTCCGCCGCCGCGTATTGGACCGGTGAAGTATTGTTTTCAAGCAGATCCGGGCGCGGAGAGTCCGCTGGGCGGAAGTGGCGGCGTAGCCTTGAATCGTGAAGCGCACCGAAATCGCCCGAACCCTTTCCCGCCAGAAGCGGCTGCCGAGAGCGGCGGCTCGCGATGAACTGGATGAGCTGGTCCATAAGATTTTGCGGCAACTCAAGAAGGGGAAGCCGGTGCCGCTCCCCGGCCTGGGGACGCTCGTTCCGCGGAAGCCGCGATGAACGAGTTGATTGAGATTCTGCGCGAGGCGCTTCGATCCGGAGAATCGGTTCAAATCGACGGCCTTGGCGTGTTTCATCCGGACCCGGACGGCCCCAGATTCCTGCCGGAGACACAGCCTCGGGTCTTCATTGCGTATGCCTTCGAGGATCTGGCCCGCATCCGCCGGTTGGCGCGGGAGTTGCGCGCGGGCGGATGCGCGCCCTGGCTCGATAAAGAAAAACTGATCCCCGGTCAGAATTGGCCAAGGGCGATCGAGCGCGCGATTCAAACCGCCGATGCCTTTCTGGCGTGCTTTTCGGCGCGATCGGTGGGGAAAAGGGGCCAGTTTCAGAGCGAGCTGCGCTATGCGCTCGATTGCGCGCGGCGGCTGCCTCTGGATCAGATCTTCCTCATTCCCGTGCGGCTGGAGCCGTGCGAGGTTCCCCCGGCGATTGCCGAGCAGGTCCACTATGTCGATCTGTTTCCGGACTGGGATGCGGGAGTGCGAAGAATTTTGCGCGCGATCCCCAAGCGGCCGCCGGTGGTGCTGGCGGCGGAAAGAAGCCCTATTTGAGCTTGAGGATCTGGAAAACGTTGCTATAGTCGTCGGTCCATTCACGGAAGCTTTTTGGCGCGGCGGCGGCGTGGATGTCCGCGCCGCGAAAACTGATAGTGTCGAACCAGGAGGCCCGCCGGGTCAACAGCACCCAGGTTGAGGCGGACATATAATCGGCGGTTTCGCCATCGTCATCGACGACCTTGGCGGTGAGCGAAAAATCCTGCGCGGCGCGCGCGCAGACGGGCTCCAGATCGAGATAACGATTGGAGATATGCAGCGCGAGAATTCCCTCCGGCTGAAGCTGCTTCAAATAAAGAGCAATAGCCTCGCGGGTGAGCAGGTGGATCGGAATGGCGTCGCTTGAAAACGCGTCGACGGCCAGCACGTCGAAATTCTGCGGCGGCTGGCGTTCGAGCGTCAGGCGGGCATCGCCCAGAAGAATCGCCTTATCGGCGGGCGAGTGCGGGTAGTAAAAAAATTCCGTTTCGGCGATCCGCGGCACCAGCGGATTCAGCTCGTAGATGCGGTAATAATCCCCGGCGCGGCCGTAGGTGGAAAGAACGCCGGCGCCCAGCCCGATGACCCCGACGCGCACTGGCCCGCCGCGGCCTTGCGCGGCGCGAATCGCGCGCCCGACGCCGGAATCCTCGCCGTAATAGGAGATCGGAATATAGCGCATTTTTTCGGCAAGCAGTTCTTCGCCGTGATTGATGGTGCCGTGCAGCAGCTTGCGGTCATCGTAGCCGTCCGCCTTTTCGTCTGTCACCCGGAGAATGCCATAAAAATTTCTCGCCACCAGCCGGTAACCCTGATTTTCGTCGCGCTGCATGCGAAACATATACGCGGAGATCATCACCGCGGCGATGACCATGGCGAATCGCAGGGGCCACACGCCGATGCGCGGAATCGCGACATTCCACAAAACGACGGCGCCCAGCACCGCGGCGGCCGCCAGCCCGATCGGCAGCTCGAAATAATCCTTGAACACGCGCGGCGCGATGAGCGCGACAAAAATTCCGCCGAGCGCGCCTCCGAGTGAGACCATCAGATAAAAGATCGTGAGATGATCCGCCGCCGGTCGGCGCCGCGCCAGCTCGCCGTGGCACATCATGCAGCAGAGAAACAAACCCAGGCAATAGCCCGGGATCATCCATTTAATATCGAGATTGCCGGAGCTGACCCAGATCATGTACGCCATCCCGGCGATCGCGGGAATGGCCAGCGGGATCACCCACCAGCGCCGGTAAATGCGGTCGCTTTCGAAGGCAAAGATAAACGTCAGCAGGTAAAGCGCGAGCGGGATCACCCACAGCAAGGGAATCGGCGCGACGTTCTGGCTGAGATGATTCGTAATCGAAACCAGCAGCGTGGAGGCGCAGGCGGCGAGCGCGATCCACAAGATTAAATCGGCGATGCGCGGGTGCGGCGACTTCTTTTCGCGCGCCGGCTCAGCCGAGCCCTGGCGGCTCCGCCACGCCGCGGCGACGCAGAGCAATGCGAAAAATATATAGCCGAGACTCCACGTGATCGCCTGCTGTCGCGAGGTGAGCCGCGGCTCAACCACAAACGGAAAGCTGATCAGCGCGAGCATCGATCCGAAATTCGAGAGCGCGAAAAGGCGGTACGGCATCCCCGTGCCGCTGCGGCGCACATACCAGGCCTGAAGCAGCGGGCTGGTGGAGGAAAGCAGAAAATACGGGAGGCCGACGGTGGCGGCCAGCAGCAACAGGATTCTTAGCGTCGGATCGCCGGCTTCGGTCGGCTTCCAGGAAGGCGCGGGCAGAATCGGCAGCAGAAGGCAGCTCAACGAGAGCAGCCCCGCGTGAACGAACACCTGCGCCTTGGGCCTTGCGTAACGGATCAGCGCGTGCGAATAGGCATAGCCGGCGAGCAGGACGAGCTGAAAAAACAGCAGCGCCGCGGCCCATACCGCCGCCGATCCCCCGAACCAGGGCAAAATGATTTTAGCGATCAGCGGCTGCACCTGAAACAGCAGGAACGCGCTCAGGAAGATGGTAACGGCGTAGACGGTCATTTTAAAAATCTGGAGGAGATTCCTGCAATCGCCGGTTCAGCCGCGAATTCCCTGGCGCGCCGGAACGGCGCCGTAGCCGCGTGGAAAGCGGCCGAAGATGCGGACGGCGGGCGGAGGCAAAACCCAGGTCGACGAAGAATAATAATCCTCTTCTTCCGGAACATCGTACACCACGCGGGCGGTCCAGCCAAGTTCGGAGGCGGCAGGGGCGGGCGGACGACGCCGGATCGAGGTGACGATTCGAAAATGCCGCAGTCCGGGAAACGAGCTGGCGGCCCGGGATCTGGCGGTTTAATTTTCAGCCGGCGTCTTCTCTACATGATCGACGACCAGCAATTCCACCGGACCCTTTTTCTGCTCCAGCTTTAAGCCGAGCTGTTCCTGAAGCGCCGTAAAAATGGACGGCGCGGAGTCGTCGCCCGGCGCCGCGGGTCCCGGACCCCGGCCATCGGCGTCGGGCGGAGGCTTGGGCATCCCCATGTTCATCATCGACACATCGGGGGCGAAGGACAGGACAAAATCATATTTTCCGGTGAGGCCCGTGCCGTTCCTTACTGGCCGCCCAACCATCATGGAGAGCCTTGCCGCGAGCTGGTCCATCGTTTCCTGCTCCCCCTGAAGGCGGGCGCGTCCCGGAGCCATAGCCATCATCGATCCGCGCCCGCGGGGCAGGATCGGGTAGCCGTCCTTATCGGAGCGGAGGGGTTGGCCCGGCGCGGCCTGGGCGGCGTCCGGCGGCGCAGCGGCGGATTCCTTCAGCTTGGGGCCGCCCTTGGCGACCTCCAACTCATAGATCGGCATTTCCTTCGTCTCCCGATGCAGCTTGAGCTGGAAGCGCTCCGCCAGCAGGCTCTGGATCATCTGCCGGAACTGCTCCGTGGTGGTTCCGGGGGGAACCTTGGCCGCGACATCGAAATGTTCGCTATCGAGCAGCGGCGGCCCGGAGATCTGACTCCGCTGAACGGCGTAGGCTTGCGTGAGCAGCATCATCAGGCTGCAATTGCTGCAACTGTAGCGCGAGGGATCGTCGGAGCCGGGACCTCCCCGCGTGCCCATCATCATCCGTCCCATCGGCTGCGGCGCCGATGGTTTCACCGTGGCGACCTCAAACTCCGGCTGCTGTGCGAAACAGGCGGCCATGCTCAAACAAATAAAGATCGATTTCATGCCAAGCCTCAGCGATGATCCGAGCCGATATTGCACGTTTATCCCGATTATGACGGCTTTTTCTTATTCGACGCGTCAGGGGCGCAATCGTTGGGCGTCCACGGTGAAGCCGCGCGGAAGATAGGCGTCGCTGATCTTGAAAAACGCCAGATCCGGATGATTCGGCGGCGGCGGGCCGCCGGGCCAATCGGCTTCATCCAGTCAGAAGTACAACTTGGCGCCTAACTGAATGATCCGCGGATCGCGGTAACCGGTGACCACTCCGAATAAAGTGCTGATTCTCGAAAGCGACCCGAAGGTGCTCGGGTTGGTGTGATTGAACGCATTCGAGGCTTCGCCGCGAAGCTGAAAACGGAAGCGCTGCTCCGGTCCGAAGGTAACGTTCTTCGACGCGGAAAAGCTCCAGCCTTCATAACCCGGCCCGCGGATCACGCCGCGGCCTTCGTCGCCCACGCGCCCCGACGCGGCCGGCGGATCCTGGAAACACGCTGTGTTGAACCACTCCGCCCGCGTCTTCGGGCCATTGTTCGGATTGCAAACCAGGTCCGGGCGAAGGCTCGCGGCGCTAGCGCCGATGATGCCGAGGCCCGCCGGATCGAGGTTCGCGGTGGTGGCCGTGTAAGGCAGGCCGGAGTAGTACTGCCCGATGCCGGCGACCTCCCAGCCGCCCAGCGCTTTGCCGGTGAATCCTTTTTGCTCGCGGAAAAACGGAAGCATGTAAACGAAGTTTACGTTGAACACTTGAGTGCGGTCGTACAGCGCCGGGCCGTATTCGCCGCGATTGAAATTATAGGTGTTCTGCGCGGCATTGGAGCGGTCAGACTGATTGTCGGTCAGGTTTCGCGACCAGGTGTAGGCGAAATTGATCTGCGTGTTGGCGCGGAAGCGCTTCTGCCCGGAGATTTGCAGCGAATTGTAATTCGAATTGAACCACGTCTCAATCGCCTGGGCGAAGGCGCCGTAGCCCTGGTAGGGGCGGAGCAGGTTCAAAACGGTGGTGTTCGCGGAGGTGATCGGCGTGCCGGGCGCGATCAATCCCGAAGAGTAGGCAAGGCCTGGCCGCAGCTCGTTCAGATCGATGTTTCCGAGCAGGTGCGTGCCTTTGCTGCCGACGTAGGCAATGTTGAAAATGCCGCTGCTGGTGATCTGGCGCTGGATTTCAAGGCTCCATTGCTGCATATACGGCGTCTGATAGTTATACGGCGTGGCCCACGGATTTTTGGGCGTGTTGCTGACGGTGGCCGTTCCTCCGGCGGGATTGTCCAGCGTGGTGTTGGTGATACTGGCCGAATTTACAAAGGGCGGGTTGGCGAAGATGTTCTGCTCATAGATTCCATACAGCGTCGAATCAAAGAAGATGCCGTAACCGCCCCGGATCGCCGTCTTTCCGGCGCCGGAGGGGTCCCAGGCGAAGCCGAAGCGCGGCGCAAAATCGGTGTTGTCCTGCGAGCCCACTTTGTCGCCGAAGGGGGAAGTCTTGCCGCCGATGATAATGCCGTTCAGATACGGATTCGGCGCTCCGGGCGCGAGCAGGCCGCTTGCAAGCAGCGGCGGCGCCTGGGCCGGATTGTAAACGGCGGGATCGAAATTGGTCAACTCGTGATTGGCGTCGATCGGCTGGCGGAAGTTGGAATAGCGGACGCCCACGTTGAGCGTGAAATTCGGCCGCACGTGCCAGTCGTCCTGAACGTACAGTTCGAATTGCTGGGCGCGAATATCGGGCGTGAGATCCGCCGAGGCCTGGCTGAAGCTGGCCACGTTGCCCAGCAGAAAATTCGCAAACGCCTGATTGAACGTGGTGGTTCCGCTGGGGACGCTGGCCGGCGTGAAGACGAATGTGCCGGCATTGTTGCCTGCTGCGTTTTCCTTCTTCTGGTAATGGTTATAGGTCCCGCCGAATTTCAGGGTGTGCCGCCCCATCACCCTGGTCATGTTGTCGTACAGGTTGTGATTGCGATTGTAATCGCGATACGGCCCGAAGCCCGCGATCCCCGTTCCTGCCGAAAAGCTGAGCGAAGGAACGCGCGAGAGCGTCACCGGGAACGGCATGGGCACTTTGATGTCGGGCGAATACTGCGAATTCACGGTCCCGATCGGATCGCTGATAATCGCGCCGTAAGAAAAATTCCAGCCCGCTTCATTCACCCACGTGGGCGTCAAGGTCGACGTGGCGCGGACCACCCAGGTCCGGCCGGGCGCGTTGGTGCTGGTGATTCCTACTCCGGGAATCGTCTCGCCCAGTGAAAACAGGCCGGTCGGCTCGATGGTGGGGATCTGGTCGCGCTGGAATCTCGCCGAAAGCTGAAGCTTTTGGTTGAAACTGTGATCCAGCTTGTAAATCTCCTGTTCAAAGTTGTAAACGTTGCGGAATACGTTCACCAGCGTGTTGGTGGAGGAAGGCAGCGAGACTCGGGAGTAGATGTCTTTGATGTATTCCTTGGCTACCGGATCGATATTGGCGATCTGGGTCGACGTCTGCGCGCAAGTGCTCCCGGAATATTGAACGCAGACCGGAGTCGGGAAAACGCCGTTCAGTTCCGCAGCCGTCGGCACCACGGCGGTGCCGGTGGCATAAGTGATGACGCGGCGGAATTCTTCAGAGAAAAAGAAATAAGTCTGGTGCTTATCCATCTTGCGCGCATCGTAGATCTTCGGAATGACGATCGGACCGCCCAGGGTCCAGCCGAAATCGTTGTAATGCAGCGGCGGAACCTGCGCCTTCCCGTTCGCGCCGAGATTCTGGCTGGTGGCGTTGGCGTAAAAATTGTTGGCGGCGAAATCGTTATTGCGGACGAATTCATACAAATCGCCATGAAATTGATTGGTGCCGCTCCGGGTGATGACGCTGATCTGGCCGCCGCCGGCGCGACCCAGATCGGCGCCGTAGGTGTCGCGCTGCACCTTGAATTCCTCGATGGCGTCGATGCTCGGCGTGGTGAGCAAGGTGAGATTCGATCCGCGATCTACGTTGTCGGCGCCGTCCACCTGCCAGGCGCTGGCGGAGTTCCGCGCGCCGCCGATGGCGAACGGCACCACGGCCGTCACGCCCGAGGGCAGCGATACCCCCACGTAGAGCTGATCGGTGGAGGCGAAGCTCACGCCCGGCATCAGCGCCACCAGTTGCTCGTAATTGCGCGTGATCAGCGCCAGCTCGCGAATTTGACCGCCGTTAATCGTCGTGCTCTGCTCGGCCGACTGCAGCTGCACCTGAATGGGCCCGGACTCCACCGTCACCCGCTGCTGCACCTCGCCCACTTCCAGCCGGAAATTGATGGTCAGCTTATCGTTGACGTTCAGCGCGATGCCCTGATTGACCGCCGTCTTGAAACCCTTGGCTTCCACCGACACCGAATAATGGCCGACGTCGAGCAGGTCCGCGGCATAGACCCCGTCGGCGTTGGTGGTGATGGCGCGCGCCACCGTGTTTCGGTCGGTATTGGTGATGGTGACCTTCGCGCCGGCCACTGCGCCGCCCGAGGCGTCCTGAACCGTCCCCGAAATCGAGCCGGTGATTTCCTGAGCGTAGCCCATCACCGCCGACGCAAAAATCAAGAGAAATGTTTTCATCACAAACCCTCCAATCAAAAGGGAACCTATCCCCGTACCGCGCGTGCTTGAAGAACCGGACGCCCGTCTTCATCAACTGCTGCTGCAACTGGCTGCCGGGCGCGCCGGACGACAACGGCCTTTTCGAGTCCACTCACCGGAAGGAAAGCAGCAATCCCCCGTTTGGGATCGGATTCTATCACAAACCGGTGAAGCGGCGGGCGCGGGCTACTTCCGGCGCGCTTCCCACTTCCTGGTGATTTCGGCCATGGCGGCCTCGGCGTTGGTCGTGTACAGCCAGAAGATCTGCACCGCGTTGGCGCCGCGCACCTGCATCTTCAATCCGCCGGTGGCCGGCGTGAATTTCAGATGCTCCTTGCCTTTACGGACAGGCGTGATGACGCCCAGCGCGATCTTGGTGACGTGCGGGCAATCGCGCGCGGCCTCCACCGCAGGGATCGCGCTGGGAATCACCGTGGAGTGCCGGCCGTTGAACTTGGCGCCTTCCAGCAGTCCGCGGACGTGGCTCACGGTTTCATCATCGCGCGGATTCGGGTGCAGCGGCCATCACGTCCATGGCCACGGATGCGTCGAGCGAAGGCAGCCCTTCAAACAGCAGAAACGTGCTCGCCGGAGGGCGCTCGTGGTCCAGATAATGAAAGCGCAGCGCGCGGACTTTATCGGCGACCGGCAGCGTCAACGGATACGTGCTCATCCAGAAAACGTCTTTAAACGAGGCGCCGAACGGCTCCAGATCCTTCTGCAATCGCTCGAAGCCGAGCCGGATGTCATCGTCGCGGTCGCCGAAAACCATCTGCAGCCCGCTCAGCACGATGCGGGGCGCGTTCACCAGGGCGATCTGCGAATAATTCGGGTTCTTCGCCAGTCCCGGCGGATTCAGAAACTGCACGGCGGATGCGGGCGGCGAGGACAGGCGGCCGACCGCTTCGCATTCGGCCAGCGGCTCCAGCCCCAGGCGCTGGAGCTGGAGAAAATTCACCGGAAGCTTGGGAAACGCCGCCGCCATCGCCTCGCGGGCGCTGTCCAGATTGTCCAGCGAGCTGAGAAAACAACTGGCGCGGAGCACATCCTCCGGCGCGACGCCGGCCGCGGCAACCGCCGCTTGCAGTTGCCGGACGGACTGGCGGGCGTCCTTCGACTGCTGCCCGGCGAAGAACGCCAGCCCGTTCGGATTGACCGGCTTCTTGTCGACCGCGATGCTTTCGATGACCACCTGCGCGCCGTTCATCGGCAGCGCGCCGGCCTGAATGGTGCTGAGCGCGGGGACATTCAATTTATGCTCCGTGAAGATCTCGCTGACCAGCGTTTGCACCCGGCGGAGATCGCCGGAGCCGGCAACGAAGGCCCGCAATTTCACGATCACCGCGCCGCGATTTTCATGGAGCAGCGCGTTGAGGGCTTCGCGGATCTGCGGTGACAGCAGGCCTTTGGCCGACAAGGGCGAAAGGTGAAACACCAGCCGCGAGGTTTCCGCCGCCACAGCCGGCGCCGGGTCCTTCAGCACCGGCAGGGTTTGAGTGATCTCTTCTTCCTTCTTTTTCTTCTTCTGCGCGAAGGCGCCGAAGGCGAGAAAACCCAGCAGAGAAACGGTCAGGATTCGGGCAGCGGGCCGCAAACCCGGATTTTATCGCATCCCCGGGCCTGCATGTCCGCGCGAGAATAATGGACGATGACCCTGGCGCAAATCGGGCTGGCCGTGCGGAATCTGGATGAGGCCGTGGAGTTTTATCGCGATAAGCTCGGCCTCAATCTGCGGGCGAGATCGAAGAACATGGCGCTGTTCGATTGCGGCGAATGCCGTCTGGCACTGGTGCGGACCGCGGCCGAACATCCGGAAAATTCGGCGGTCTACTTTCATGTGGACGACCTGGAGGCGTCGGTCGAACGGCTCCGCGGGCGCGGCGTGCCGTTCGACCGCGAAGCGCATCTGGTGGCGCGTTTCCCCGATCACGATCTGTGGCTGGCGCTGCTGCGCGACGCCGAGGGCAACCGGCTGGGGCTGATGTGCGGAAAACGGCCGCCTGCCTCGCCCGAGGCTTCGCGGTTACAATGACGTCTAATGCAGCTCTGCGACATCTTCCTCCATCTCGGCGAGGAGAACTTTGAACAGGCCCTGCGGTCGGTCTCGATGGGAAGGCTGCGAACCTATCAGCTTTTCGATCGGCTCAAGGCCCGGCTGCACGTAAACAAGCTGAACTCGGAGACGCTGCGCAAGGCGGCTCCGCGCGTGTGGACGCGCCTGGCCGAGCGCGACGACGATGTCGCCACCGACCTTTCGCAGGCCATCCTGGTTTCGCACCTGGATATGATCAAGGCCGTGCTGGATCATCTGGGCGTGCCGCACGAAGACGGTTTTTTCGCCAAGGAAACCGACGTTTCGGCGCATCTCAAAGACGGCTGGCAGGCGGAGGTGTGGGAGAAATTTCGCGGCGCGTTCCCGCCCGCGGCGCTGTTATTCTATATCAATCATCTGGCCTGGGAGGTCGCCAAGGCGGAGAACGTGTTCCGCCCGGCGGCTTGAGGCATCCGGTCATGAAAGAACTTTTTGAAGCGATTCGCGCTGGAGACTTGCCGAAAATCGACGCGCTGGTGGCCGCCGATCCGTCGCTGGCGGTTTTTGCGGCCGCGATTCAGGGCGATGTCGCGCGGCTGGAGGTGCTGGCCGCGGCCAATCGCTCCCTGCTGCATGCCCGCTCCAGCGACGGATGGACGCCGCTGCACCTGGCCTCCTACTTCGGAAAGGTCGAGGCGGTGCGTTTCTTGCTGAACAAAGGCGCGGATGTGAACGCCAGATCCGGCAACGCCATGGCCAATACTCCGATCCACGCCGCGGCGGCGGGCCGCGCCCCGGAGGTGATCAAGCTCCTGGCCGATTACGGCGCCAACGTGAACGCCAGGCAGCAGGGAGGCTGGACGGCAATTCATGCCGCGGCGCAGAGCGGCGATCTGGAAACCGCGAAGGCGTTAGTGGCGGCGGGAGCGGACGTCGCGGCTCGCGCGGAAAACAACCAGTGCCCGCTCGACCTGGCGCTGACCGGAGGCCAGCAGGCCATGGTGGAGTATCTGGAAGCCAACGGGGCCAAACTGTAAGTGCCCGCCGCCGCCCCCATTTATGGTTAAGCCCGGATGTCGCTAGATACGGCCATTTCGGATCTGCGCCAGAGCGCTCTTCAACAGCTCGCCGCGGCGGCCACGCTGGAAGCCGTCGAAGCGGTCCGCGTCGAGGCGCTCGGGCGCAAGGGCAAGCTCGCCGAGATCAGCAGGCAGCTCGGAAAGCTCGACGCGGAGGAGCGCGCGCGCATCGGCAAGCTGCTCAACTCCGCCAAGCAGGAGCTGGAATCGAAAATCGAGGCCCGCAAGGCGGAGCTGGAATCGAAGGCGCTGGAGGCGCGGCTCGACGCCGAATGGCTGGATTTGACGGCTCCCGCGCCGGGGCCGCGCCTGGGCAGCCTGCATCCGGTGACCAGGATCCAGCAGGAGCTGGAAGAACTGTTTGTCTCCCTGGGATTCACCGTGCTCGACGGGCCGGAGGTGGAATCCGAATATTACAACTTCGACGCGCTCAACATCCCCGCCGACCATCCGGCGCGGGATATGCAGGATACCTTCTGGCTGCGCGACGGCCGGCTGCTGCGGACCCACACCTCGCCGGTGCAGGTCCGCGGGCTGGAGAAACTGGGGCCGCCGCTGAAGATGATCGCGCCAGGGCGCGTGTTTCGCAACGAGGAAGTGGACGCCTCGCACGAGCACACGTTTTATCAGCTCGAGGGCATGATGGTGGACCGCGAGGTTTCGGTGGCGCACCTGATCTACTTCATGAA
>JAJPIT010000122.1 GCA_021324615.1 Terriglobia bacterium
GCTTAAATTATGGCCAAGATTCGAATCATGCTCGCGGACGATCATACGCTGTTCCGCCAGGGAATCCGAACGCTGATTTCCGCCGAACCGGACATGGAAGTGGTCGGGGAGGCGTCCAACGGCGGCGATGCCGTCGACAAAGCAAACGAAGTGCGCCCGGACGTCGTGCTGATGGACATCGGCATGCCCGGCCTGTCGAGCTTTGAAGCGACGCGGCAGATCAAGAAGAACCGTCCGGAAACCAAGGTCCTGTTTCTGACCATGTACGACGACGAGGATTATCTGGTCGAAGGCATGGAGGTCGGCGCCAGCGGATATGTTCTAAAGGACAGCCCCAGCCAGCAGCTTGTCGCGGCTGTGCGGGACGTCTGCCGCGGCGGAAGTTATCTTTCCCCGCGCATGTTGAGCCAGCTCGTGGACGATTTCCGCAGCCGCATCAAATCGGCGAACCGTCTGCCGCGCTTTGCCACGCTCACCACGCGCGAGCGCGAGGTGCTGAAGATGCTCGCCGAGGGAAATTCGGTGAAAGAGATCGCCTGCGACCTGAACCTCAGCGTGAAGACGGTGGAAGCGCACAAGTTCAACCTGATGCGCAAGCTCGATATCCACAACAAAGCGCAACTGGTGCAGTACGCGATCCAGAAAAAGATCATCAAGATCCCGAACCTGGTCTGAGCCTGCCCTCCCGGTGCGGCCCGCGCGGGTTTCCGGCCCGGCATTTTACGCAGACTGCGCAGCGCAAGACCGGTGCGGGTGAATCCCGCCCTCCCTTCCCATACCAGCCGCCGCAAGAAAAGTTGAAATTCCGGCGAACTTTCCGCGGCAGGTAACGTCTGTAGATCAGCGCAGTATTAATTCCGTGGGATTCCTCGCTGATGATCTTCGCTTCGCCGCGCGCACCTTGCGTAAGTCGCCGGTTTTTGTCGTGGTTGCGGTGCTCTCGCTGGCGCTGGGGATCGGCGCCAATACCGCCATCTTCACCCTGGTCGATCAGGTGATGCTGCGGCTGCTTCCGGTTAAAAATCCGGAGCAGCTCGTGCTGTTGTGGGCGCGCGGGCAGCATTATGGCAGCAACAACGGCCGCTACCGGCTGTCCTATCCGATGTACGAGGATTTTCGCGATCACAACCAGGTGTTCAGCGGCATGTTTTGCGTTTCCCCCATGTCGATGAGCATCAGCGCCGGGGGCAAGACCGAGCACCTTGCGGGAGAACTGGTGTCGGGAACGTATTTTTCCGTGCTCGGCGTCGGCGCGGCGCTGGGCCGCGTCTTCACGCCCGACGACGATCGGGTGCCCGACGGCGAGCCCTATGCCGTCCTCAGCTACCGCTACTGGCTGGAGCGTTTCGGCGGCCAGCCGAACGTGATCGGAATGAAGATTCTGGTGAACGGCTATCCGTTCACGATCGTCGGCGTGAGCGAGGCGGGTTTCGACGGCACCGATCCGGGCGAGCCGGTGGCGGTTCGCGTTCCGGTGGTGATGAAAGCCGAGATGGATCCGATGGGCGCCAAGTTCGATTACAACCTGAAGTCCCGCCGCGGCCGCTGGGTGAAGGTCTTCGGGCGGTTGAAGCCCGGCGTTTCGCTCGAGCAGGCCAAGGCGTCGCTTCAGCCGTATTTCCATTCGATTTTGCAGATGGAGGTGCAGGAAAAGGCCTTCGCGCGCGCCGCCCCGGAGACGAAACAACGTTTTCTGAGTATGTGGATGGATGTGCTGCCGGCCTCCAAGGGCGACTCGCAGCTCCGCCGCGAATTTTCAAGCGCGCTGCTGGTGCTGACGGCGATCGTCGGACTGGTGCTGCTGATCGCCTGCGCCAACGTCGCCAATCTGCTGATTGCCCGCGCGGCGGGGTGGCAGAAGGAGATCGCGGTGCGGCTGGCGCTCGGCGCGGGGCGGATGCGCCTGGTTAGCCAACTGCTGGTGGAAAGCGTGCTGCTGGCGCTGGCCGGAGGCGCGGCCGGAGTCCTGATGGCCATGTGGATGGACCGGGCCCTGCTCGATTTGCTGCCGCAAGGCGACAGCCCGCTGACCCTCTCCACCACGCCCGACCTGCGAATCCTGGGGTTCACCCTCGGCGTTTCGCTGCTCACCGGCATTCTTTTCGGACTGGCGCCGGCGCTGCAATCGACGCGGCCTCATCTGGCCGGAACCCTGAAGGATCAGGCCGGCTCCATCGCCGGCGGGACTTCGGTGGCGCTGCGCAAATCGCTGGTGGCCGCGCAGGTGACGCTGTCGCTGGTGCTTTTGATCGGCGCGGGCCTGTTCATCGGAAGCTTGCGCAATCTGCGCGATCTCGATCCCGGATTCCGGACGGCCAACTTGCTCGAATTCGCGGTCGATCCCACGCTTAACGGCTATCCGCCGGAGCGGAGCCTCGATTTTTACCGCCAGTTGCGCGATAACCTGGACGCGATGCCCGGCGTCGAATCGGCAAGTCTGGCGATCATGCCCGTGCTCACCGGCAATGAGTGGGATAGCACGATGGCGGTGGAGGGTTTCGCCAACAAGCCCGCCGAAGCTCCCGATCCGCACATGAACTTTGTCTCGCCGGATCATTTCAAAACCATGGGCATCCCCATCCTGGCCGGCCGCGACTTTCGCATGAGCGACGGCGTGGGCGCGCCGCTGGTCTGCATCGTCAACGAACGTTTCGCCAAAAAATATTTCAAGGACGGCATCGCGGTGGGCAAGCATCTCGGCCAGGGCGGCGATCCGGGAACCAGGCTCGATATCGAGATTGTCGGCGTGGTGCGGGACACCAAATACGAAAGCCTGCGCGACGTAGTGCCGGAAGAAGTCTATCGGCCGTACCAGCAGATGCCCTTCGTCCTCGGGATGGTGGCTTACGTGCGCACCACGCGCCCGCCCGAGCAGATTTTCCCGCTGATCCGCCAGATGGTCAACCGCATGGACGCCAATCTGCCGCTGTTCAAAATGGAGACGATCGAGAAGCAGGTGCAGGAGTCGCTGATGACCGAGCGCCTGGTGGCGGCGCTCTCCACCGGATTCGCGCTGCTGGCGGTGCTGCTGGCGGCTATCGGTTTATACGGCGTGATGGCCTACGTGGTGGCGCAGCGCACGCGGGAGATCGGCGTGCGCATCGCGCTGGGCGCCTCGCGCGGCGATGTGCTCTGGCTGGTGATGAAAGAGGTCCTGATTCTGGCCGGGGTGGGCATCGCCGCCGGGCTTCCCGCCGCCTACGGGCTGACCTACCTGGTCCGGTCACAGCTCTACGGAGTGCGGCCCAGCGATCCGGCCACGCAGACGCTGGCGGTGGCGGGCATCGCGCTGGCGGCGCTATTCTCCGGCTGGGTCCCGGCGCGCCGCGCCACGGCGATCGATCCGATGCAAGCGCTGCGCTGGGAGTAGAATTCAAGCCACCGCGGGCACGCTTTCCGGCGCGGGATCGAACTTCACGCTGACCAGTTTGGAAACCCCGGGCTCCTGCATGGTGACGCCGTAAAGCGCCGAGGCCGCTTCCATGGTTCGCTTGGCGTGGGTGATCACGATGAACTGGGTTTCGGCCGACATCTCCCGCAACAGCCGGGTCAGGCGCAGGATGTTGGGCTCGTCAAGCGGCGCGTCCACCTCGTCCAGAATGCAGAACGGGCTCGGCGTGTAGCGGAAGATGGCCATCAGCAGGGCCATCGCCGTGAGCGATTTCTCGCCGCCCGATAGCAGCAGCACATTCTGCAACCGCTTGCCCGGCGGCGACGCGACAATATCGATGCCGCTTTCGGCCAGATTGGTTTCATCGGTCAGGCGCATTTCGCCCTGGCCGCCGCCGAACAGCGTCTGAAACATTTTGCGGAAATTTTCGTTGATGGCCTCGAAGGCGTCCTTGAACCGCCGCCGCGATTCCTGATCGAGTTCCTGAATGGCCTTCTCGGTATCGCGAATCGAGTCGAGCAGGTCCTGCCGCTGCGTGTTCAAAAACTCGTAGCGCTGCTGCGCTTCCTGAAATTCTTCGAGCGCCTGCGGGTTCACCGGGCCGAGCGCCTCAATTTTGGCGCGAGCTTCCTGATAGCGCTGCTCGGCCTCGGCTACCGCGCCTTCATCGAGCGCGTCCTTGCCGCGGGCGACCTCGGCGGCGCCGAGGTTCAGCTCCTTGCGGCTGGTTTCGTCCAAATACTTCAATTCGGCCTGTTTTTTGACCAATTCGAGCTCGATTTCGCTGCGTTTTTCGCGCGCGGCTTGCATTTCGACGCGCAGAGCCTTCAGCGCTTCTTCGAGAGCGGCCAGCGCGGCGCGCTGTCCGGCCTCCTCCGCCGCCAGCCGTTCGACGGCGGCGGCCGCTTCGGCGCTGTGTCCGGCGAGCTCGCCCGCGCGTTTGTCCAGCTCGATGTTATCGGCAAGCAGGCGCGCCCGTTCGAGGCCCATTCTTTCGAGATCGCGCGCCAGATCCTGGCGGCGGGCGGCGAGCTGGCGGAGCTGCGCCTCCAGCCGCGCCACCGAACTCCGCTCCGACCGCGCGCGCTCCTCCAGGCCGGCCAATTCCGCGCGCAGCGCGGCGTGCTCTTCGGCGATGCGATGCGCGCTGGCCTGAAGCTGCTCGAATTCGGCGCGCGCGGCCTGGAGCGCCTGTTCCTGCTCCAGGCGCGCCTGTTCCTTCTGCGCGACCAGGGCCTGGCTCTGCTCACGCTGCTGGCGCGAGCGCTGGTCCTCGCGCTCCAGCCGCTCCAGTTCCAGGCGTGCGGCCGAGACGCGCGAGCCGGCCCGCGCCGTTTCTTCCGCCAGTTTTCTCTGCTCGTGATCCAGAGCCAGCGCGTCCTTTTCCCGGGCCTGCTGTTCGCCGCGCAGCTCCTCCAGGGCCTTGCCGAGCGCGGCGACGGCCTGCTCCAGTTGCTCCAGCTCCCGCGCGGCCTGATCGGCCTCGCGCTGCCGCACCTCCACCTGCGAGCTCAACTCGCGCAGCTCGCGTTTGAGCGCCAGCGGCCCGCCGACCGATTTCCGTCCCCCGCTGACGGCGTGCCCGTGATAGCTGACGCCGTCCTGCAACAGAAAGTAGCAGTCCGGGTTGGCGGTGGCCAACGTCTGGGCCACGCTGCGGTCCGCCACCAGGAAGCAGCGCGCCAGCCGCGGCAACAAGCCCTGCGGGGCCTGGGCGAATCCGTTGGTCAGACGCAGGGTGTCGCGCAAACGTCCCACCACTCCCGGATGCCCGGACAAATCGGGTGCCAGCGGAGACGCCGCGCTGGCCTCGGGATGAACCAGAAAGGTGGCGCGCCCGTCAGATTGCGCGCGCATCAGCTCCACGCCCCGATCGGCTTCGCTCCAGCCGTGGACGACCACGTATTCCAGCTCCTCGTGCAAAAACTCCTCGCACGCTTTTTCCCAGGCCGGATCGGCGACCTCCACAAAATCGGCCAGAACGCCGCAGGGTTTGAATCCCTCGATCTGGCCGTGTTCCAGGCCGAGAAACAGGCGCTTGACAGACTCGGTGGTGTAGGCGCGGTGGGAAAGAATCTCCTCCAGGGAATCCTTCCGCGCCCTTTGCCGGGACAAGGCTGCGCGCGTCTGCTCCAGCCGCTGCCGCAGCTCCACGGCCCGCGCCTGCCGCTCCTTCATCTCTTCTTCGAGACGCCGCCGGCGTTCGGCCAGCGATTCCAGCTCGAGCTGGCGCGCGGCGAGCTTCGCAAAGAGGTCGGCCTTCAGCCGTTCCAGGCGCTCGAGGTCGCCGGCGGCGCTTTCCTCTTCCTTGCGGGCCCGCGCCGAATCGCGCTCGATCCCGGCCAGATACTCGCCGATTTGGGCCAGTTGATTGCGCAGGGCGGAGGCTTCGCCGAGCAGCCGCAGGACCTGCTGGCGTCCCTGCTCGATGGCGCGCTCCCGCCCGCGCAGATCGTTTTGCACGGTATCGCGCTCGCGGGTTTTTTCCTCCAGCCGCGCCCGCAGCGACGCGCTTTCCGCTTCGATCGCGGCGACGGCCTCGGCGTGCGAAGCAAGCTCGGCCGATTCGCGCTGGTGGCGCGCTTCCAGATCCTGCGTTTCCGTCTCTCCGGCTGCCAGCCGCTCGTCGATGGCGGCGATCTGCCGGGCTTGCAACTCCAGGCGGCCCCGGGTCCGCTCCGACTCCAGATTCAAATCGGCCACGCGGCTGCGCGCCGCGGTCAGCTCGGCTTCGGTGCGGTAGCAGGACTCCTGCGCCCGGGCGTGTGCCTGCTCCTGCTCCTGGACCCGCGCGGCGAGACTCTGATGAGCGCCTTGCGCCTGGCTCAAATCGAGCGCCAATTTGGCGGCTTCGCGCTCCAGCACCTGGAACCGGCCGGAGACGGCGCGCTGGAGATGGGCGAGCATCTCCGCGCGCAATTCCTCGTACCGCCGCGCCTTGGATGCCTGCCGCTTCAGGGAATTGACCTGCCGCCCGACTTCCTCCAAAATGTCGAAGACGCGCGAAAGATTCTGCCGCGCGCTTTCCAGCTTGGCCTCCGCCAGCCGTTTGCGCGTCTTGTATTTGCCGATGCCTGCCGCTTCCTCGATGATGGCGCGGCGGTCCCCTGGCTTGTTGGAAAGAATCTGGCCGATGCGGCCCTGCTCGATGATGGCGTAGCTTTCCGGGCCCAGTCCCGTGCCGCTAAAAAGTTCCTGGATATCGCGCAGCCGTGCCGGATGGCCGTCGATCAGATACTCGCTTTCGCCGGAACGGTACAGCCGGCGCGTGATGGTCACCTCCCCGCGCGAAACGCGGCCGCTCCCATTTCCATTCCCGTTGCCACTGCCATGCACGGCGGTGAAGGACGGATCGGCCATGGTCAGGGTCACCTGAGCCATCCCTAAGGGTTTTTTCTCGCGCGTTCCGGCGAAAATGACGTCCTCCATTCGGGTTCCGCGGAGGGTTTTGGCGCTCTGCTCGCCCAAAACCCAACTGATCGCGTCGCTCAGATTCGACTTGCCGCAGCCATTTGGACCCACGATGGCGGCGATGCCGGAACCGTGAAAACGCATCTCGGTGCGGTCGTAGAAGGACTTAAATCCCTGGATATCAACCCGTTTGAGCTTAAGCAATTGCAGTCCTCCCAAAGTTGGACGTCACGCCGGGGGAGTATTTCCATACTAAACCTGTCCGTGCGAAAAGTAAAGGCACCATACTCGTTATGGCACATTAAATTTAGATGCCACTATATATTGTATCAGGTCTGCCGTTTTGACGATCTACGCTAGTACTGTCGGGCTTTTCCTGCGCGTCATTTTATGTTAGCCTTGCTTGTCTAGAAGATTTACATTAACCAGTGGTCTAGAAAAAGAACCAGTGGTAGGGAAGAAGGCAGTACGAAGTCGGGGGCAAAATGAAATTCGCAGTTTATCTCGTTGCCGCGTCGTTGTGGACCGGGTGTATCCTGTCCGCCGACAGCATCACACTTCCGTCTGGCGCGTCCTGGAGTTCTTTTAACTTTAATGGCAGCCAAAGCGATCCGGTGATGGGCTCGCAGGGCACGCCATTCTGGAACAACTGGTCCTACGATACGGGCGCCGGAGGAAGCCATGATATGAACATCGGCTACATGCTGAGCGGTACGGGGGGCTTCACGGGCACGGACGTCTTGGGGGCCGATTGGGCGGTGGCGTACGCCTCCGGCGGCGCTAACTCCACCGACGGCGATCCCAGCGCGTTTACGTTTACGCCAAGCGCCGATCATTACACAGTGACGCTGCTCGGCGCCTATAGCGGGAACAGCACCATGCAGCCGTATGGAACGCAGTTCGGCATTTATTATGAATCCGGCAATACCATCGTTTACGACGAGCTTTACGGCCCTGGCGCGAACAGCTACAGCTATACCACGCCCATCGACCTTACCGGCTCCGCCGTCAGGACCGCATCTTTCTACGGATTTTACGCCACGGTTTGCTACGGCCCGGTGGTCGGCGGGGCTTGCCAGAATACGGAAACGTATTACAGCGATTCCAGCCTGAACAACGGATACGTCACCAGCAATCCCAGCCTGTTTCCGGCAGGCGGCGCCGCCTACAATCACTTCACGGTCTTCGCTCTGGCCAGCGACGGAAGCAATTACAACACCGGCAACTGGGTGATTGGATTCAAGGACGGGCCGGTGGGGGCCGAAGGCATGGGGGATTTCAACGACGTGGTGATCGAGTTGGCCGATCCGAAAGACTTCCCCGCGCCCACTCCGGAGCCGGCGACGGCGGGAGTTGTGGGAGCCGGGGTGGCGGCTTTTGTCTTGCTGCGGCGAGCGGCGCGATAGCCATTCTCAAAGTAAAAACGGCCAACCGCCCTCCGCCGGCGGCTGGCCGTCATTATTTTTGGGCGCGGCTAAGCTGAGACCGCGCCGCTAGCGGTCAACTTTCTGGCGGCCGAGAGCGCCGATTCGTAATCGGGATGATCGGCCACTTCCTTCACGTACTCGACGTGGCGGATGACGTTGTTCTGATCGATCACAAAAATCGCCCGGCTCAGAATCCGCAGTTCCTTGATGAGGGTCCCGTAGTTTTCGCCGAACGAGCCGCTGCGATGATCGGAGAGCATTTTGACATGATCGACGCCGAAGGCGCCGCACCAGCGTTTTTGAGCGAAGGGGAGGTCCATGCTGACGGTATAGATGCGGACCTGGGGCAGCTTGCCGGCCTCCTCGTTGAATCGCTTGGTCTGAGCGTCGCATACCGGCGTATCGAGCGATGGCACGACGCTGAAAATACGGACGCCGCCTCCGGTGGCCTCCAGGTTCACGGGATTCAGCGAGTCGTCGACGGCCTGGAAATCGGGCGCCTTGTCTCCGGCCTTAAGTTCGGGGCCAATCGCCGTAAGCGGTTTTCCTTTAAGCGTGATTGCACCTTGTCTTTCCATATATGGTCCATTGTATCCGCGAAGGGTGCCGCGCGCTTTCGCGGGCGGAGCCGCACGATCAGATTGCGTCGAGGGCCCGCTCGAAGTCGGCCAGCAGGTCGCGCCAGTCTTCGATGCCGATCGAGACGCGCACCAAGCCGTCGGTGACTCCGGCTTGGGCGAACTGTTCCTCGGTAAATCCGGAGTGCGTGGTGGTCTTCGGATGGCAAACCAGCGTCTCCACTCCGCCGAGCGAGACGGCGTTGCGCGCCAGCTTCAAAGTCCGCAAAAACTGAAACGCGGCCGGCTTGCCGCCGCGCAGTTCGATCGAGAACATGGCTCCCGGAAACTGGCACTGCGCTTCGTAGATGCGCCGCTGCTCGGGATCGTCGAACAGTGTCGGATATAAAACTTTTCTGACTTTCCGATTGCCGTGCAGCCGCTCGGCGATGCGCTGCGCGTTCTTGCTCTGGCGGTTCATGCGCAATCCGATGGTGGGCAGGCGGGTGTCCAGAATCCAGCACTCGTCGGGCTGCAAAATGTTTCCGAACAGGCTCCGCATGGAGCGGATTTTGTCGATCAGGGCCCGCTCCCGCGCCAGCGCCACGCCGCCGATCAGGTCGCTGAAGCCGGAAAGATATTTGGTCGCTGAATAAAGCACTACATCGGCCCCCAGTTCCAGCGGATGTTGAAAGGCGGGCCCAAGCATAGTGTTATCCACCATCACCAGTGGTTTTTCGCGATTGGCGCCGGCGGCGGTTTCGGCGGCGCGGCGGATGTCGGTCATGATCACGGTGGGGTTGGCCGGAGTTTCGATCAGCACCACGCGAAGATTCTCCGCGTTGCGGATGGCGCGGTCGATTTCGGCGGCGTTGCCGGCCGGCGCGGGGGCTCCGGCGACTCCCCAGGCGTGCAGAAAATTCTCGATCAGCTTCTGCGTGCCGCCGTAGATGGGAACCGTATAGACGATGGTATCGCCGGGGCGCAGGAACGCGAACAGAGCGGTCATGATCGCGGCCATTCCGGAGTTGAACACCAGCGCGGCCTGCGCGCCTGCTTCGAGCGGCACGATCTGGTCCTCCAGAATTTCGGCGTTGGGATGATTGAATCGCGAATAAACCAGATCGACATGCTCGCCCGGCTCGGGCTTGGCGCGCCCGGCCATGATGTCGAAGGCCCGCTCGGCTGCTTCGGGGCTGGAGAACACGTAGGTTGAGCTGCGAAACACCGCGGGCCGGGCGGAGCCGACCGAAAGGCTCGGATCGAATCCGCGGGTGAGCACTTCCGTGGGTGGGCGAAGGACGGATTTTTCAGGCATCACTTCGAGTGTACGCCGCCCGGCGGTGCTTTCGATTCGCGACGCGTGGACGGTTCGGCGCCCTTAGTACACAAGTACGTCAGGCGATACCGTAGCGTAAATAAGCGCTCTCCCTGATTTAGCGATCTGCCCTGTTTTCTTACAATCAGAATGAGGGCGCGTGCTCGAAATGCAACTGACCAGAACGGGAAAGTCGCAGTACTCTGAACAAGAGGCAGCCGAAGAACTGGGGGTCTCGGTCCACGAACTGCGGACGATGATCCGCAGCCACGTAGTGGATCGCGACGAGGACCTGGATAACGTGCCGGTCACCACGTTTCAGCCCTCCGATCTGCTCATTTTGCGGCTATTATCGGGGAAGCGCCCGGAGCCGGACTCGCGCGAGTAGTTCGCGGGCGGGTGAAGCGGGTTTTTTCCGCGCCACGCCGCGGCGGAAGCGGCCGGGCGAAGCGGGAAAACGGAAAAAGGCCGGTTCGCCGCGTGGACCGGCCCTGAACCGCTGAGCTTTTCCGGCTACTCCGCCAGGGTTTCTTCGCCGCCGCCCGGAGTTTCCTCGGAAAGCCCGCCCGCGTACAGCGTGCGAGTCTCCTCGTCGTAGCCCGGGATGGCGTCGAGCGCGGTCTGCTCTTCGGCCGCCATCTCCTCTTCGGCGTCCTCGCCGGCGATCTTCACGTTCCGGTAGTATTCCATGCCGGTGCCGGCCGGGATCAGACGGCCCATGATGACGTTTTCCTTCAATCCGCGCAGATAATCGACCTTGCCGTTGATGGCGGCTTCGGTCAACACCCGCGTGGTCTCCTGGAAGCTGGCCGCGGAGATGAACGAATCGGTGGAAAGGGAAGCCTTGGTGATTCCGAGCAGCACGGTTTTGCCGGACGCCGGACGCCCGCCGGCTTCCATCACCCGCTGGTTCTCTTCGCGGAATTTGAATTTATCCACGACCTCTTCGGGAAGGAATTCGGTGTCGCCGATGTCTTCCACCTTCACCCAGCGCATCATCTGCCGGGCGATGACCTCCAGGTGCTTGTCGTTGATGTTGACGCCTTGCAGACGATAGACCTCCTGGATCTCGTTCACCAGGTATTTCTGCAGCTCTTTTTCGCCGAGCACGCTCATGATGTCGTGCGGATTGCGCGGCCCGTCCATCAGCGGATCCCCGGCGCGGACGCGCTCGCCTTCCTGCACGTTGATATGGACGCCGCGCGGAATGGCGTATTCGCGCTGCTCGCCGTCGTCGCCGATGATGTAGATCTTGCGGGTGCCCTTGGAGATTTCCCCGTACTTGACGATGCCGTTGATCTCGCTGATCACCGCGGTTTCCCGCGGCTTGCGGGCCTCAAACAGCTCCACCACGCGCGGCAGGCCGCCGGTGATGTCCTTGGTCTTGGTGGTCGCGCGCGGGATCTTGGCCAGCACGTCGCCGGCGTGGACCTCCTCGCCGTCGGCCACCGTCAGGTGGGCATGCATCGGCATCAGATAGCGCTTTTCGTCCGCCTTGCCCCCGCCCTGCGGCCGGACCACGATGGTGGGAACGCGCTTCTCGTCGGGCGACTCCATCACCACCCACTGCGAGCGGCCGGTGATCTCGTCCACCTGCTCCTGCATGGTCAACCCTTCGGTCAGATCCTTGAAGTGGACGGTGCCGCCGATTTCGGTGAGGATGGAGAAGCTGTAGGGATCCCATTCGAGCAGAACGTCGTTGGTCTTGACCTTGGCGCCGTCCGCAAACAGAATTTTCGCGCCATAAACCACCGGATAACGCTCTTTTTCCCGTCCTTTATCGTCGATAATGGCGATAATTCCGTTGCGGTTCATCGCCACCAGCTCGCCCTTGGCGTTTTTCACCGTGGAGATGCTGATGTATTTGACGAAGCCTTCGGATTTGGCGTCCTGTCTGGACTGTTCGGCCGAACCGGTGGCCGCGCCGCCGATGTGGAAGGTGCGCATGGTAAGCTGTGTGCCGGGTTCGCCGATGGACTGGGCGGAAATAATGCCGACGGCCTCGCCGCGCTCCACCAGCCGGCCGGTGGCCAGGTTGCGGCCGTAGCAGAGCTGGCAGACGCCGCGCTTGGATTCGCAGGTCAGCACCGAGCGGATCTTGACGCGCTCGATGCCGGCGGCCTGAATCGCCGCGGCCAGGTCCTCGGTGATCTCCTGGTTGACGCGGACGATCACGTTGCCTTCGTAATCAAGCTGATCTTCCAGAGCCACGCGGCCCACGATGCGGTCGCGCAGCGGCTCGATGATTTCGCCCGATTCGATGATCGGCTCGACGTAGATGCCGTCGCTGGTTCCGCAGTCGTACTCGGTCACGATCACGTCCTGGGCGACGTCGCAGAGGCGGCGCGTCAGGTAACCGGAGTCGGCGGTCTTCAACGCGGTGTCGGCCAGGCCCTTGCGGGCGCCGTGCGTGGAGATGAAGTATTCGAGCACGTTCAGACCCTCGCGGAAATTCGCGGTGATCGGCGTCTCGATGATCTCGCCCGAGGGTTTGGCCATCAGGCCGCGCATGCCGGAAAGCTGGCGGATCTGCTGCTTGGAGCCGCGCGCGCCGGAGTCGGCCATGATGTAAATCGGGTTGAGATAGCGGCCGGTGCGGTCGTCTTCCTCCATCCGCTTGAACATCTCTTCGGAAACGCGCTCGGTGACTTTGGACCAGATTTCGATGATCTTGTTGTACCGCTCGCCGTGGGTGATGGCGCCTTCCTGATACTGCGCGCGGACCTCGATCACCTGTTTTTCGGCTTCCTTGACCAGGCCGGCCTTTTCGCCGGGCACGATCATGTCGTCGATGCCGATGGAAATGCCGGCCCGCGTCGCATACAGGAAGCCCAGGGCCTTGACCTGATCGAGCATCTGCACCGTAACCGGAAGCCCGAACTTCAGATAGCAGTATTGAACCAGTTGCGTCAGGCCCTTTTTCTTGAGCAGCCCGTTGATGAACGGCATCTCGTCCGGCAGAACGTCGTTCAGGATGACGCGGCCGACGGTGGTGTCCATATATTGCTTGGAGAACTCGATCGGCTCGGTGTGCAGGACGTTCTGGTTGTCGAACGCCTTCACCAGATCGATGACTTTTCCGGTGTAGCGCAGCTTGATCGGCGTCAGCGTTTCGACTTCGCCCATTTCGAGCGCGATCAAAACGTCGTCGATCGAGGCGAACGTCCGGCCTTCTCCTTTCGTGCCCGGACGAGCTTTGGTCAGGTAATACAGGCCGAGCACCATGTCCTGGGTCGGCACCGCGATGGGCGAGCCGTGCGCCGGCGAAAGAATGTTGTTGGCCGAAAGCATCAGCGTCGCGGCTTCGATCTGCGCCTCCGGCGACAGCGGAATGTGGACCGCCATCTGATCGCCGTCGAAGTCCGCATTGAACGCCGTGCAGGTCAGCGGGTGCAGCTTGATCGCCTTTCCTTCGACGAGCACCGGCTCAAACGCTTGGATGCCGAGCCGGTGCAGCGTGGGGGCGCGGTTGAGCAAGATGGGATGGTCCTTGATAACCTCTTCCAGGATGTCCCAGACCACCGGGTCCTGCTGCTCGACCAGTTCTTTTGCCTGCTTGATGGTGGTGCAATGCCCGCGCTGCTCCAGACGATGGTAGATGAACGGCTTGAACAGCTCGAGGGCCATCTTCTTGGGCAGACCGCACTGATGCAGCTTCAGCTCCGGCCCCACCACGATCACCGAACGGCCGGAATAATCGACGCGCTTGCCGAGCAGGTTTTGACGGAATCGCCCCTGCTTGCCTTTGAGCGTATCGGAGAGAGATTTGAGGGGCCGGTTGTTGGCGCCGCGCAGCACGCGCCCGCGGCGGCCGTTGTCGAACAGCGCGTCCACGGCCTCCTGCAACATGCGCTTTTCATTGCGCACGATCACGTCCGGCGCGTGCAGCTCGATCAGCTTTTTCAGGCGGTTATTGCGGTTGATCACGCGGCGGTACAGATCGTTCAGATCCGATGTGGCGAACCGCCCGCCGTCCAGCGGCACCAGCGGGCGCAGCTCCGGGGGAATCACCGGGATCACGTCGAGAATCATCCACTCCGGCTTGTTGCCTGATTTGCGGAAGCTTTCGGCGACGCGCAGGCGCTTGGCGTATTTTAGCTTCTTCTGCTGCGAAACCTCGGTCTTCATCTTTTCGCGGATTTCGAGGCTCAGCGCGTCGACATCGACCTTTTTGAGCAGCTCCTTGATGCCCTCGGCGCCCATCATGGCCACGAATTTTCCGGGGAACTCCTGATCGAGCTGGCGCTTGCGCTCATCGCTGATCACTTCGCCTTTTTTGAGCTCGGGAACTTCGCCGGGATCGACCACCACGAAGGCTTCGAAATAGAGCACGCGCTCCAGCTCGCGCAGCGTGATGTCCAGCAGGTAGCCGATGCGCGACGGCAGTCCCTTGAAGAACCACACGTGCGAGCAGGGGCTGGCCAGTTCGATATGGCCCAGGCGCTCGCGGCGCACCCGCGAAAGAGTCACCTCGACGCCGCACTTGTCGCAGATCACTCCGCGATGCTTCATGCGCTTGTATTTTCCGCAGAGGCACTCCCAATCGGCGATGGGACCGAAGATGCGCGCGCAAAACAACCCGTCGCGCTCCGGCTTGAAGGTCCGGTAATTGATCGTCTCCGGCTTGGTCACCTCGCCGTGCGACCAACTGCGGATCTTTTCCGGGCTGGCGAGCGAGATGCGGATCGAATCGAAGTCGGCGATAAGATTCGCCCGGTCGTACGGAGAAGACCGATACATATGATCACCCATTTAAGATCTCCTTAGTGGATCCCTGGCCCGTGGTCGGTGGCCAGCAAACCCAAATTTCTTCACCGGCCACTGGAAACCGACCACTGGCCCCTGCGTTTCAGTCCGCCGCGATCGCCGTCTCCAGGGCTTCCCGCGGCTTCTTCATCAATTCCACATCCAGGCACAACGACTGCAACTCGCGGATCAAGACGTTGAAGCTTTCCGGCACGCCCGGCTCGGCGGCCGCTTCGCCCTTCACGATCGCTTCGTAAATCTTGGCCCGCCCGTAGACGTCGTCGGACTTGGCGGTCAACAATTCCTGCAAGACGTAGGCGGCGCCGTAGGCCTCCAGCGCCCAGACTTCCATTTCGCCGAACCTCTGGCCGCCGAACTGGGCTTTTCCGCCCAGCGGCTGCTGCGTGATCAGCGAATACGGCCCGATCGAGCGGGCGTGGATCTTGTCGTCGACCAGGTGCGACAGCTTCAGCATGTAAATATAGCCGACCGTGACCGGCTGCTCGAACTGCTGGCCGCTGATGCCGTCCCACAGCCGCACCTTGCCCGAGCTTGGCAGCTTGGCCAGGTTCAACTGCGACTTGATGTCCTTTTCCGTCGCGCCGTCAAACACCGGAGTGGCGAACTTCACGCCCAGCGCGTGCGCGGCCCATCCCAGGTGCGTTTCGAGAATCTGGCCGACGTTCATGCGGCTCGGCACGCCCAGCGGATTCAGGACGATCTCGACCGGAGTGCCGTCGGGCAGATAGGGCATATCTTCCTCCGGCACGATGCGCGCGATCACGCCCTTGTTGCCGTGGCGGCCGGCCATCTTGTCGCCCACCGACAGCTTGCGCTTCATGGCGATGTAGACCTTGACCTGCTTGATCACGCCCGGCGGCAGCTCGTCACCCTTGCGCAGCTTGGCGATCTTTTCTTCGGTGATTTTTTCGAGCACCGCGATCTGGCGCGACGTCATCTCCTCGATTTCGTCCACCAGCTCGTTCAGGCGCGGATCCTTATCTTTCAGCTTCATGCGCTTGATGTCGCGCGCCTTCAGCTTTTCGATCAGATCGCGCGAGAGAACCGTGCCCTTGCTGAGCAGCTTCTTGTTGGTCTTCTCGTCGTGCAGATCGGCCAGCAGCTCCTTGCCCTCGAAATGCGCCGCCAGGCGCTTGGCGCGCTCGTCGTTGAGAATGCGTTTTTCATCCTCCAGGTTGCGCCGCAGCCGCTCTTCCTGGCCTTCGAGAATCAGCTTGGAGCGCTCGTCGAGCTCGGCGCCTTTGCGCGAGAAAACCTTGCAATCGACCACCGTGCCCTCGATGCCGGGCGGGCAGTACAGCGAAGCGTCCTTGACGTCGCCGGCCTTTTCGCCGAAGATCGCGCGCAGCAGCTTCTCTTCCGGCGTCAACTGGGTTTCGCCCTTGGGCGTCACCTTGCCGACCAGAATGTCGCCCGGCTTGACCGTCGCGCCGATGCGGATGATTCCGCTCTCGTCGAGGTTGCGCAAAAACCCCTCGGCGATGTTGGGGATATCGCGGGTGATCTCCTCCGGGCCGAGCTTGGTATCGCGCGCGTCGATCTCGAACTCCTCGATGTGAATCGAGGTGTAGTAGTCTTCTTTGACCAGCTTCTCCGACACCACGATGGCGTCTTCGAAGTTGTATCCGCGCCAGGGCATGAACGCCACCAGCACGTTCCGTCCCAGCGCCAGCTCGCCGTTGTCCGTGCACGGGCCGTCGGCCAGCACGTCGCCTTTCTTGACCCGCTGGCCCTGCTTGACGATCGGCTTCTGGTTGATGCAGGTGTTCTGGTTTGATCGCTTGAACTTGGTCAACTGGTAAATGTCGGCGCCCACCTCGCGTGAAAGCTGCCCTTCATGCACCGAGCCTTCCACCCGAACGATAATGCGCTCGCTGTCCACCGAATCGACGATCCCCGAGCGCTTGCACAACACCACCGCGCCGGAGTCGCGAGCGGTCACCCACTCCATGCCGGTGCCCACATAGGGCGATTCGGCGCGCAGCAGCGGAACCGCCTGGCGCTGCATGTTCGATCCCATCAGCGCGCGGTTGGCGTCGTCGTTTTCCAGGAACGGGATCAGGCTCGCGGCCACCGACACCAGTTGCTTCGGGCTGACGTCCATATATTCGACTTCGTCGACGTGCTTGAGCACGAAGTTGCCGGCCTGCCGCGCGTTGACCAGCTCCGCCGTGATCCTGCCGTTCTCATCCAGGCCGACGTTGGCCTGCGCGATCAGGTACTTGTCTTCCTCCCAGGCTGACAGATAATCGCAGTGCCCTTCGATCTCGGCCGGCTGTTTGTTTTTCGCCGCCGCCGCGCGGTTGGCCTTTTCGGCTTCGGCGCGCGGCACAACCTGGCCCACCTTGAAATCGGTGTCGCCCGGATTCACAATCCTGACCTCGTCCACCACCACCCCGCCTTTCACGCGGCGATACGGGCTTTCGATGAATCCGTACTCGTTGATCCGCGCAAAGCAGGAAAGCGAGCTGATCAGGCCGATGTTGGGACCCTCCGGCGTCTCGATCGGGCAGATGCGCCCGTAGTGGGTCGGATGCACGTCGCGGACCTCGAATCCGGCGCGCTCGCGGGAAAGCCCGCCCGGCCCCAAAGCCGACAGGCGGCGTTTGTGCGTAATCTCCGACAGCGGATTGGTCTGATCCATGAACTGGGAAAGCTGCGAAGAGCCGAAAAATTCCCGGATCGCCGCCATCACCGGCTTGGCGTTCACCAGGTCGTGCGGCATCGCCGTCGACATCTCCTGGTACACGCTCATCTTTTCCTTGATCGCGCGCTCCATGCGGACCAGGCCAATGCGGAACTGGTTCTCGAGCAGCTCGCCCACCGCGCGCACCCGCCGGTTGCCCAGATGATCGATATCGTCCACGCTGCCGATGCCCTTGCGCAGCTTCAGCAGGTACTGGATGGTGTCGATGAAGTCCTGGGGATCGAGCGTGCGCTTGTCCAGCGGCGTGGCGTCGGCCTTGTCGTACAGCTTGATGTTGAACTTCATGCGCCCCACCCGCGAAAAATCGTACTTGCGCGGATCAAAGAACATGCCCTGGAACAACTGCGTCGCGGTGTCCACGGTGGGCGGATCGCCCGGCCGCAGCTTGCGGTAAATTTCCAGCAGCGCGTCGTTCTGCTGCTTGACCCCGTCCTTTTTGAGCGTCGCCGAAATGACGTTGCCCACGTCGTCGAATTCGGGGAAGAACACGTCGAAGGCCGGAATGCCGGCCTCGATCAGCCGGGCGACGATGGCCGGAGTCAATTCATGATTGGCTTCGATCAGCACCTCGCCGGTTTCCATGTCCACCACGTCGCCGGCCACGTAGGCGCCTTCCAGATCGTTGGGGGCAACCTCCACCTGCTCGATTTTGGCCTTGACGATTTCCTTATAGACGCTGTTGGTGATCTTGCGGCCCTGCGGAACCACCGTCTCGCCGCTCTTGCTGATGGCGTGCGACAGCTTGTGCCCGATCAGGCCCTCGCCCACCTTCCAGAACAGCCTCTTGTCCTTGATCACGATGTCGCTGGTTTTGTAAAACGCGCGCAGAATCTCGGCGTCCGTCTTCAAGCCCAGGGCGCGCAGAAACACCGTGCCGTAAAATTTCCGCTTGCGGTCGATGCGGACGTGCAGCAGATTCTTGTTGTCGTACTCGAACTCGACCCAGCTTCCCCGGTAGGGAATGATCTTGCCCAAAAAATAGCCCTGCGCCGGCTGCCGTTCAAAAAACACGCCGGGCGAGCGGTGAAGCTGGGAAACGATGACGCGCTCGGTGCCGTTGATGATGAACGTGCCGTTGTCGGTCATCAGCGGAATTTCGCCGAAGAAAACCTCCTGCTCCTTGATGTCGCGGATGGTTTTATTGCCGCTTTCCGGGTCCTTGTCGAACACCGTCAGGCGGATGGTGACTTTGAGCGGCGCCGCGTAGGTCATGCCGCGCTCTTCGCATTCTTTGACGTCGTATTTGAGCTGCAAGCCCACCGGATCGCCGCAGCGGTTGCAAAACGTCACAATATTTTTGTTGAAGGTTCCGCAGCGCGGGCACAGCACGTCGCCCAGATGGAACGGATCGGTCTTAATCGTGGCGCCGCAGGCGGGATTGCGGCAGGTGGAGCGCAGATGGTGCAGTCCCTTCAGGTTCCCGCACTTGCACTCCCAGTTGCCGATGGCGTAATCGACGAACTCGAGCTGGCTCAGCCCGCGGAAATCCGAGATCGGAAAAACGCTTTTGAAGACGCTTTCCAGTCCCGTGTCGTCGCGTTCGCTGGGCAGCAGGTCCATCTGCAAGAAACGCTCATAGGACTTTTTCTGCACCTCGATCAGATTGGGGATCGGGATGGAGGTTTTGATCTTGGAAAAATCGACTCTCTCTCGACGGCCATGTTCAGGGGTTTGCATCGTTAGAATTCCTCAATTCGCGAGCGGCGGCTTTCTCGTGGGAGCCGGGCAAAAGTTGGCCCCAATCTCAAAACAAAAAGGCCCGCAGGTGATCGGACACCTCGGGCGTAGGAAATGCGCGCAGGGCAAAGCCTAGCGGTAGTTCTGACGAACTGCCGAGCAGATCGCGGGATAACAATATCACTGTGCCAGGTCCGGGGCTCTCCCTCCGGCTAGTCCAAGAATAGCAAACGGAATTCCATTCGTCAAATCGCGACGCGGGCGCCTCGCGTTTCCCCCGGCTTGCCCGCCCGGGACCTCGCGGTTCGCATGGACTCGGCCTAACGCCACCGTGTTGACCGCCTTTGAGCCCGCATCGCGCGGCGATCGTGATAGAATCGCCGGATCGTGCGCAAATCCGCCGGGTTCGCCATCCTCACCCTGTTCCTGGTCAACATTTTAAATTTCTACGACCGCAACGTCGCGGGCGCCGTCGTCGAGCCGATGCGCCAGGAGTTTCATCTGAACGACTTCGAAATCGGCCTGCTCACCACCGCCATGACGGTGCTCTACGCGATCATCGGCGTCCCGCTCGGCCGCGTGGCGGATCTGTGGAGCCGCCGCCGCCTTCTCGCCTTGGGCGTCACCGTGTGGAGCGCGCTCACGGCGTTCACCTGGTTCGCCGCGAATTATTCGATGGTGCTCGTCTCGCGTCTCGGCGTGGGCGTCGGCGAGGCGACCTGCGCTCCGGCGGCGACAAGCTGGCTCGGCGATCTGGCGCCGGTAAACCGGCGGGCGCGCGTGCTCGGATTATTCATGCTCGGCGTGCCGGTGGGCGGCGCGCTGAGTTATTTTTTCAGCGGGCCGGTTGCCCATGCCTACGGATGGCGGGTGGCGATGATCGTGGCCGCCGCGCCCGCGCTGCTGCTGATCCCGGCCCTGCTGATTCTGCCCGAACCGGCGCGCGGCGCCTCGGAAGATTACGCGGCGCCGGCCTCGGCGGCATCGATGTGGAGCGTGCTGAAGATCCCGACCCTGTGGTGGATTATCGCCAGCGGCGCGCTGGTGAACTTCAACATGTACAGCATCGGAACTTTTATGCCGGCGATGTTCGGCCGAATTTTCCACCTCGATGTGGGAACCGCGGGCATCGATACCGGGATGGTGTACCTGATCGGCGGCGTCGCCGGCGGCCTGCTGGGCGGCTTCGCCGGCGACCGCGTGATTGGCAGGCGCAAGAACGGCCGCCTGTGGGCCGGCGCGATATTCACGCTGGTTGGCGCGCCGTTCGCGTTCTTGGGGGCCTCGGCCGCCGCGCTTCTGCCCGCGGTCGTGTACTGGACGGTTGCCTATGCCAGCCTGAATACGTATTACGGCCTTGTCTATTCCTCGATTCAGGACATCGTCGGTCCAGGGCAGCGCGGGGCGACCATGGCGCTGTACTTCATGGCGATGTATTTATTGGGCGCCTCGTTCGGTTCGGTGATTACGGGCGGCCTCAGCGATCATTTCGCGCGCGCGGCCGCCTCCGGGGGGCCGATGACGGAAGCCGCGCGCGCCGCGGGACTCCAGCAAGCCATGCTGGTGATCCCGACCATCGACATTGGCCTGGCGTTTGTTTTGTATATGGGCTCGCGCACCATCCTGCGCGATATGGCTCGCCGCGAACTCTTCGGCGCCGCCGCGGCGTAGCCGGACTTGTGGAAGAATCGATTATGCTTGTTGTCCTGTTCCGATCCCGCCTCACGGACCAAGCCGGCGCGGACTATTCGGAAATGGCGGAGGAGATGCTTCAAACCGCCAAAACCATGCCCGGCTTCATCGATTTCAAAAGCTTTAAGGCCGACGATGGTGAGCGTATTTCGATCGTCTGGTGGCGGGACGACGAAACGATGGCGGCCTGGCGCGGCCATGCGCGCCATCGGGTAGCGCAAAAACTCGGCCGCGAAAAATGGTACGAATACTACAAAATCGAAGTCGCCGAAGTGCTCCGAGCCAATTCATTCAGGCGTTGATTTAGGTTCATCCCGCATTCTCGAAAACCAGGGCTGAACTCAGTCCCGGCAGCAACGCCGGGCCTGTCCAGCGCAAGGGCGGATTTTAGTCCCCGCCGGAAGGGCAAGATTAGATCACGTCGGCGAAGCTGCGCCGCAGACGGTGGAACCAGGCGTAGCCGATGATAGCGGCGGCCAGCGAGCCAAGCCATAGCGCGGCGGCGGGCACTGCCGGCGGCGCGTGATTTTCGAGAAAAATCGCGCGATAGCCGCGCACCAGCACAAAAATCGGGTTCAGCGACAGGACCGGGCGCGCGGCCGCCGGCAGGCTTTCCTCGGAATAGCAGATGGGCGTGAGAAAAAACCACAGGGTCAGGATGAAGCCGATCACCGCCGCAAGATCGCGCAGGAAAACTCCCAGCGCCGCCAGGAACCAGCACAATCCCAGAGTGAGCAGCAGTTGCGGCACGATCAGCACCGGCAGCCAGACCACTGAAGCGGGAATCGAGCGCCGCGCGGCCAGCAGGCCGGCCAAAAAGATAATCAGCCCGAACAGCTCCGTCACCAGACCCGCAATCACCAGGTTCACCGGCAGCGTCTCCAGCGGGAACACCAGTTTTTTGACAAAATTACGGTACTCCAGGATGACGTACGGCGACCGGCCCACGGCTTCGGAAAACGCGAGCCATGGCAGCATGCCCGCCAAAAAATAAAGCACGTAGCCGGTGCCGGAGCGGTCGTTTTGAAAACTCGTCTTCAAGACTCCGCCGAAAATGAAGGCATAGGTGGCCATCAACAGCAGCGGATTGAGAAACGTCCACAGCGCTCCGGCGAAGCTGCCGCGGTAGCGCGCCAGCATGTCGCGCCGCACCATGGAGCGGATCAGCCCGCGGTTCCGCCACAGCGATTGCGGCGGATAGGTGAACGCCTTGGGAATCGCGCGCAGCATCCTCTGGCGGCGCAGCGCGGCCGCGCTGCATGCCCGGGGCGGGGAAATTTCCACCGCGCCCGCGCGCACCCGCGCGTCGATCAGGATAAACCGGCTGCGGTCCTCCACCGGAGCCACCTGCACGCGATAGGGGCCATCCTCTTCCGGCAGCGCGATCTGGAGGTCCGCCTGGGTTTCCCGCAGTTGGCTCCACTCGCCTTCGAACAAAAACGCCCCGCTTTCCGGATCGTAAATCTGCCAGCCCAACACGCACGGCGAATCGATCCGGAAACGGAGGCGGATCCCGCGCTTTTCGACCTCCGCCTGAATGCCCGTGAAACGAGCCACGCTAACTATATAACCATCCGGGATAGCGCTCCTTGACGGGCGCGACCTTTTTCCCCACCGCGTAGATGCCGTCGCCGCGGTGTTCGGTGGACAGCAGGTAGCGGTCGAGCAGGTGCCGCACCCATCCGAGCTCCGGCTTCGGCTCGTCGCGAAAGGGACCGGTTTCGAGCAGCGTCACTTCGAATCCGGAGATTTCCAGAAGCGACGCCACCTCGCGCGGCGTGTATTCGCGGTTGTGCCGCGCATCCGCCTGGCCCGATTCGCGCGGCCGGATGTAGGCCGGAAACAGCATGGGATGAAAGCCCTGCAAGATGCCGGCGATGGCCCGCAGCGAGGTGATATTCGGAGTGGTCAGGACCAGGTGGCCGCCCATCTTCAAGACGCGGTTGATCTCGCTCATCATCCACATCGGATCCGCCGCCAGATGCTCCAGCAGCTCGCAGCAGAGCACGGTGGAAAAATATCCGTCATCGTAGGGAAAGCGGTCGCGCTCGGCGTCGAATAAATCGATGCGGCACTCGAAGGTTTCCCCGTGATCCGCGGTCACGGTCTTCACCGTGCTCTCGCCGGCGGGGCCGTAGTAGCAGCCGCGGACCTCGCCGTAGCCCAGCTTGGTTTTGAGCGCCGGCGTGATTTGCAGATACGCGCCCATTTCGAGGATGCGATCGCCGGAGGCGCCCGGCGGCGTCACAGCCAGCGTCTTTTCCAGGCGCGTCAGGTGGCTTTCGACATAGGCGCGGGATCCGTCCTCGGCCGGCGCCCAGCTCGCGATGTATTCGCCGGCCACCGCAACCGCGGCGGCGGCGCTCTTCTGTTCGGGCTCGGCGGCGGGTTCACGCGCGCTTGCCGGCTCGCGGTCGCCGGCGACCGCATGACCATCGATTACCGCCTGGCAGAACTCCCGGTAGCGCCGCGCAACCAATTCCCAGCGGCATTCCCGCTCCACCCAGGCCCGGGCCTTGGCGCCCATGGCGCGCGCCACTTCCGGACGCGAGACCAGAAGATTCAGAAACTCGAAAAGATGATCCTCCTCGGTCGCGTCCACCGGCACTTTCAGGCAGATTTCGTCGGGATATTCACGAAACGACCCGACATCGGAGACCAGCGCCGCCTTGCCCATCCCCAGCGCGCGCAGCAGCGTCCCGGAGCTTTCGCCGACCGTCGGATAGCGCAGATTCAGCACGATATCGCACGCGCTCAGATAGCCGTTGAAATCGTCGATGGGAGAAAATCCGATGTGCCGGGCCTGCGCCGAAAGATCGAGCGTGGAAATGAGCGAGGCCAGCGGCAATTCCGGATGCGCCTCGCCCACCAGGATCATCCGCGCCTGGGGCGCCAGGCGAACCAACCGCCGGAAGGCCCGCAGCGATTCGGCGATCCGCTTGTAGGGTTTCAGGAATCCGAACACGCCGATCAGCGGCGTCCGCTCGTCCAATCCGAGCCGCTCCCGGTACTTCATGCGCCCGCTGCCATCGGCGATCCACGCGCCGTGCGGGATTTTGGCGATCGGGCCGGAGAATCCGTGTTTGCGGAGCTCGCATTGCACCACGTCCGAGTGCACGATCGCCGCCCGCGATGTTTCGAGCACGGAGCGAAGCATGGGAATTTCGTAATCCGGGCCGCGTTCGAGCGTCCGGACAAAGCGCCGCGCATAGGCGAGCGCCTCGGCGCCGCCGTTCCGTTCCACTTCGCGGAGATAGGAGTCCCAATCGCCGCGCCGGATGGTCAGATCGGCGATGAGGTGATGCAGGTTGGCCTCATGCATCACCACCACTCCGGGATGCTCCAGGGCCATTTCGTAGACGAAGGCGTGGAACGGGTTGTTTCCGAGCTGGTAAACGCAAATATCGTACTGTCTTGCGTCGAAATTCGCCGGTTTTTGATCAAAAGCGGTGACCTCGGCAAGCGGCGCCAGGTGTTCGAGCAGCGCGGCGGAATAGTCGGCGATCCCGCTTTTGGACGGCGGCAGGGGGGAGAAGAACGCCAGACGCATTTCAGCGATCCTCGAAGCGCGCTCCCGGCGCGCTCACCTCTGCAACTCCAGCGAAAAGGTTCCGAGCGCGAGAGGAATTTTGGCCTCGAGCGGAGTGCGAACGGCGTCCTGGGCGAAGAAAATTTCGACGTTTAAATTCGAAGACGGTCCTTTGATGGTGGCGGCGATGCGCTCGGCTTCGACGTTTTGCTCGCCCACGCGAATGGACTGCTTGCCTTTATATTCGACGCGCACGTCGTAGGCGGCGCCGTAAACCACCTGCTGCTGAGGGGGCAGGCGGCCTTCCGCCAATTCCCGGCGCAGATACTGGATAAACGCCAGAGGATCGCGCGCGCAGGCGCCCACCGATATTTCCGATTTTCCGCCGCCGGCGGTTTGCCGCATCACCTGATGGGTCTGTTGATCGAACTTCAGCGTTTCCTGATTGCGGTGCTGGCCGTGCGCGAAGGTTTTGTCGAACTCGATGCTGCACAGCTCCGCGGTGGCGGTGGATTTATCGTCGTCGCGCACAGCAAAGCCGGGGATGCTGGCGTCGATCGACAGCGAAAGAGTCCATTGCGCGCTGGATTTTTCGCCGGTGTGCGTGGCCTCAAGCGTGGCCTCGCCCAGGCTGAGGCCGCTGGGCCAGTTGATGGCGTAGTGCAGGGATTCGCAAAACGCAGGGATGGTGAAAAAAAAGAGAAGGAGTCGCTTCATGAACCGACGCGGGCCTTCAGCGCCGCCGGGCTTTGCGCCTTGCGCCCGGCGATGCGTGCCGCTCCCGCCACATGATAATAAACCTCAAGGGTCCGGCGGGCCGACTGTTCCCAACTGAACTGGGCGGCGCGCTGCATTCCCAGCCGCTCCATGCGCGCGCGCAGTTCCGGATCGCGCAACAGATCGGCGATGGCGCCCGCCATTTCCTGCGTCGAGCAGGGATCGAACAGGATGCCCGCCCCGTCGGCGACTTCCGGCATCGCCGTAATTCTCGAACACGCCACCGCGCGGCCGCAGGCCATCGCTTCCAGGATGGGCAGGCCGAAACCTTCATAAAACGAGGGGAACACGAACAGATCGCAGGCGTTATAGAAATTCACCAGATCCGAATCTTCGATGAAGCCGGTGAAATGGACGCGGCCGCGAACCTCGCTGGAAGCGACGGCGCGATGCAGCTCTTTCGAATACCAGGTTTCCTTGCCGATGAAGACCAGCCGGTGGGGAAGCTGCGGCATGGACCGCATTACGCTTTGAAATGCGCGCAGCAAACCAAGGTGGTTCTTGCGGGGTTGAAGATCGCCCACGGTCAGGACCAGGGGACCGCGGATTCCGAATTTACGCTCGATGGCGGCGGCCGCCACCTGGCGGTCGATCACGCGGAAAACCGGCGAGACGGCGTTGGGCACCACGATGACCTTTTGCGGATCGATGGCGTAATGAGCGAGGATCGCGGCGCGGGAAAATTCGCTGGGGGTCAGAACCGCGGCGGCCCGTTCGACGGTCCGGCGGACGGTGATGCGAAGCTGGACGGCGCGCAGCCGCGTGAAATACTGCGGGTGTTCCAGGTAGCTGACGTCGTGGACGCTGACCACCATGGGGACGCTAGTGGCGAGCGGGCCGGTGTACTGGACGTGCAGGAGATCGGGCCGGTCGGCGCGCAGCTTCAGCGGCAGGTCGAAGCCGAGGCGGCGGAACGGATTGGCCGAAACCCACCGCCTGCGGATGCGGCGCGGCAGCTCCTGTTCGGCGCCCGGCTTGGCGATATAGGCGAGAATTTCGCTGTCCGGATCCAGACGGGCGAACTGGTTCAGGAGATTGCGAATATAAACTTCATTGCCAGTGAGATGGCAGCCGATGGCGTGTGCGTCAACCGCGAATCGCATGGGTGAAGTTCCGAAGTTCCCCCGTTACCGGTCCTCTACTGCTGCGGTGCTACTGCTCTCTCCAGCATAGTCTAATAAGTTAACCCTTTGCGGAGCAGGAAGTTTTCCGATTTAAACCGTTGCGCGCGCCATCAACGCGGGCGAAACGCGAAAACGGCGATCACCAGGCTCAGGAATAATAACGCGACCATGACGCCCCAGGCCATGGCGCCCAGGGGAATACCCTTTTTGGGGTGGGAAGCCTGGCTCTGCGGTTCCTGTGCTTCGTCTTCGAACAGATCCTGAAACCGCTGATCGAGCGAAGCGGCGGGAGTTTTCGATTCCAGCCACTCGCGAAAGCTGGCGAATCCGGCCAGGCGTTCGGTGACGACGTAGGGGCGGCCCCGCGAGACGCCGCGTTCGATCACGCGCCGCCGCTCCGGCTCGGGCAGCGAAGAGATGCGGGAAAGCAGGGTCAGGATCTCCGGGCGGCTCAGGCGGTCCAGCAAGTGAACCTGAACGTGGCGGGCGGTGGCGATGTGGCGGGCATGAAAGGTTTGGACCCCGTCGTCGCGACGCAATTCCAGCAGCTCGAAGTCGTCGAGAGCCACGCTGTTCCCATGATGCCACGGCGGCGCCGAATATTTTTCTGCACAGCGGCGCCGGAGCGGCAAGCGAGCCAGCCCGGCGGGTTGATAATAAGAGATCGTGATCTGCCCGCAAACTCCGGAGCAACTTGCGGAGGCGCTGCGCGACTGTGCCGCTCGCCACCGCACGGTGTTGCTTGGCGGCGCCTTTTCCAAAGATCGTTTGGGAGGCCCCGCGGCGCCGGCCGAGGAGACCATCTCGACCCGCGCAATGCGCCGGCTGATCGAATATGAGCCGCGCGATCTGACCATCAGCGTCGAGGCCGGCATGAGCTTCGCGGAGCTGGAGCGGACGCTGGCGGCGAACCGCCAGATGATCCCGCTCGATCCGGGTTGGGAAGATTCGACGGTGGGCGGCGTAATTGCGGCGAATTTGAGCGGCCCGCGGCGAAGATTGTATGGCACGGCGCGCGACATGATCATCGGCATGAGCTTCGCGACGCTGGAGGGCAAGCTGATTCGCACCGGCGGGATGGTGGTGAAGAACGTGGCCGGGCTGGACATGGCGAAGCTGATGATCGGATCGTTCGGAACGCTGGCGGCGATCGCGACGGTGAATTTTAAACTTTTTCCGATCACCGGGCGGCGGTCCTTTGAGATGATTTTCGACACGGCGGCGCTCGCCTTTGCCGAACGCGACCGCATCCTGCGCGGCGTTTTGCAGCCGGCCGCGATCGATATCGTGAATTGGCCGGAGGGGTTCCGGCTGCTGATCGAAGCGGCGGGAAACACCGCGGTGCTCGACCGGTTCGAACGGGAGCTGAAGGGAGCGCGCGTGGTGGACGAGACCGCGTGGCGCGAAGTCCGGGAGTTCACGCCGCGCTTTCTGGCGGCCCATCCGGCTGGAGCGGTGGTTCCGATGATGATGAAGCTGACCGAGATGGCCGCGGCGATGGAGCGGCTGCGCGTTCCGGCGATCGCGCGGGCGGGCTCGGGCGTGATTTACGCCCACTACTGCAGCGATCCGCCGCAGCCGGCCTGGAACGGCGATTTCGCGGTGATGGAACGGATCAAAGAGATGTTCGACCCGGAGCGTCTGCTGAATCGAGGACGGCTGTATGGCCGCATCTAGCGCTCCCCGGCAGGCCGATCTCGACCGCTGCGTGCACTGCGGGCTGTGCCTTCAGGCGTGCCCGACCTACCGGGAGTGGCACGTGGAGATGGATTCGCCGCGCGGCCGGATCTATCAGATGACGCAGGTGAAGGCGGGCGCGCCGATCACCGGCGCTTATCGCGAACACATCGATTCCTGCCTGGCCTGCCGCGCCTGCGAGACGGCGTGCCCCTCGGGAGTAAAGTACGGACGCCTGATCGAAGCGGCGCGGGCGGAGATCGTGGAGCGAAGCCCGGCCCCGTTGTTGACGCGCCTGCTGCGCGCGGTCGTCTTCGAGCGGCTGCTGCCGAGCCGCCGCGCGCTGCGATTTTCCGCGGCGGCGCTGCGCGTATGGCAGGCGGCGCGAATCCGGCTGCCCGGCAGACTGGGCCAGCTCGCCGCGCTTGCTCCGCGCGTCGAACCGCCGTATTTCGACGCCAACATCGGCCGCGTGTTTCCCCCGCGCGGGAAACAAAATTTTCGCGTCGCGTTTTTATCGGGATGCATCGCCAACGTTTGTTTTGCGCGCTTGAACGAAGCGACGGTGCGCGTGCTGCAAGCCTGCGGCTGCGAGGTGACCGTTCCGGCCGGGCAGACCTGCTGCGGCGCGCTGCACGTCCACGCCGGGCTGCGCGAGACGGCGCGCAAGCTCGCGCGGCGGAACATCGACGCCTGCCTGGAAGGCGGTTTCGACGCGATCATCACCAACGCCGGCGGCTGCGGATCGACGCTCAAGGAGTACCACGAGCTGCTGGAAGGGGAGGCGCGCGCCGCGAAATTCGCGGCTCTGGTGAAGGATGTGACGGAGTTTCTCGCCGCGATCGACGCGCCGGCGGAGCTAAACGAAATTCGCGCCACGGTGACCTATCAGGATTCCTGCCATCTGGCGCACGGGCAAAAGATCCGTTCGGCGCCGCGGCGGCTGCTGGCGCGGATTCCCGGATTGACGATCAGGGAAATGCGCATGTCCGATGCCTGCTGCGGCAGCGCGGGAATTTACAACGTGACGCACACGGCGGTGTCGATGTCGCTGCTTCAAAAAAAGATGGACGAGGTGAACGCGACCGGGGCCGAGCGGATCGTCACCGCCAATCCCGGCTGCATGTTGCAGCTCCGCGCCGGCGTGGAGCGCTGGGGCCGCGGCCAGCGCGTCTTGCATGTCGTAGAGATTCTGGACGAAGCCTTGCGGGGCGGCGCAGGCTAGCGGATGGCGAAGGTGCCGAAGACGGCGCCGAAATCTCGCGGGTCGGCGGCGGGGCGGACGACCCGGCTGGTTTGGATGGCGATCTCCAGGTCCCTTTTCCCGATCGTGGAGGAGGGCAGCGGGAAGTCGAAGGCGAAGGGGCCGTCGCGCGAAATTTTTCCTTCGCCGATCTTTTCGCCGGCGGCTGAAAACGCCAGCGTCACCGGGCCGCCGGCGACGATCGCCGGTGGCACGTATCCGGTGACATACAGCTTTTGGCCGGGCGCGGTGGGGCCGGACAGGCGCACTGTCGCCGATCCGGGCATCCAGCGCATTCCCGCTTCGGCGCGGTACCAGGTGGGTCCGAGGCGGTCTGCGTAGCTGGGGTCGCCGGCGTCAATGAAATCGATTCGCGTGGCGCGCGGGTCGGCCAAGAGGACCGCTTCGTAGGCGATGGTCATATCGCGGAGCTGGCCGTTGGAGACGCGGAAGACGCGGCCGCGGCCTTGCTGGATGGCGTGCAGCGCCGCCTGCGGCGAGGAGGCCCAGCGGGCGGCGCCGCCCAGTTCCGGGCGCGCCTGAATTTTGGTTTCCTCGCCGGGGAACAGATAAACCCGCTGCAATCCGACCAGGCGGAACGGGTTGTCTTCGACGCCCAGTTGAAACAGCGTCTGGTCGACGTCCACCAGAAAATACGCGGCTCCGGGCGAGTCTTGCGCGGCGTCGCGCAGGCCCAGAACCAGCGACCGGACGGCGCGGGAATGATCGCGGAACCAGCGCGCCGATTCCCCGGCCGCCAGCGCCGATCCGGCAAACCAGGCCGCGACAAGAAAAATGGTGATGCCGCGAAGGGCCGCGCCGGCCCGCATTCCCGCCACGATGGCCCAGGCGCCGAGCCACGCCAATCCGAGCTCGGGCAGCGTCACGTAGTAGTCGAAGACGTGATTGGGCAGCGGCAATACCGGCGCGATGAGGATCAGGAACCAGCCCAGGAAAAACAGCGGCAGGAAATCCCCGCGGCGCACACGATTCAGCGAAAAAACCAGCAGCGCGAAGGCGATGAGCGACAGACCGGCCATTGCCGGCCAGCGCCCATGCGGCACCCAGCGGCCCAGATCCGCCGGTCCGAGCGACCATGACAAATAGCGCAGAAATGTTTTGGGCAGCCGCCGGTCCACGGAGACGGCATAGTATTCGCCGGCGGTTTTGGGAATGAAAAAATAGTCCGCCGCCGCGAAGGCCGCCGCTGGAAGAAACAGGGGGAAGGCCGATTTCAGCCTGTTTCGCGCGAACAGCCAGGCGTGCAGCGCGGCGATCAGCGGATACATCGCGGCCACTTCGAGCGCGCCGAATCCGGCCAGATAGGCGGTCCATTCGGTGATCCGCCACTTCCGCCGGCCTGATTCGAGCCAGTTGAGACGGGCGTAAAACGCCAGCAAAAGGCAGAGCGAATACAAGAGCTGGTTATAGGCGCTGACGCGGGCGAGCGGATAGGCGAGGTTCGCGCTCGCGGCCCACAGAATCGCGCCGATCAGGCCCGCGGCGCGCGATCCGGTCAGCTTTGCCAGGATCAGATTGGCCAGCGCCAGGCAGGCAAAGAACGTGGCGAATTCGATTCCGCGGTAGGGCAGCGCGTTCAGCCCGAAGAGCGGCGTGAAGATCAGAAAGAACAGCCGCTCGCTGAGCACGCGCACGGTACCCTGGGCTTCTGGCGCGAAAATGGCGTGCGGCAGATCGCGCCAGCCCTGCACTTCGAGCGGCTTTCCGAGCCAGGCAAAATCGTCGCCCAGGAACCAACTGGACAGCACCGGACGGAACAGCAGCAGGCAGAGCGCCGGCGCGGCGGCAAACAACGCCGCCCGTTTCATTTGGGCAGCAAGCCGATCGAAGTGACGATCAGCGACAACTCGCGCGTATCCTGCGGGCCCGGCGGCAGGCCTTTATCCACCGCGAAATCGACGGCGACCACAGGCGTTCCCAGCACGGCGGCGGGAACCTCGCGGCGGTAGGCAAAAGAGCCCGCGCTGGGGTACGTTTCGGGGCCGAGGTCCTGGCCGTTGATGTGCGCGTCGACGGTCATGGGGCCCACGCGATTGAACATCACCTCTGGAATCGTGAATTTGAGCTCCAGGGCCGCACCTTTTTCGGCCGATCCGGCGGGAGGCTTCAGGGCCACGGTGAAATTCTTCATGGTCCAGCGCCAGGCGCCGCTCTCCACGGTCCAGAATCCTTTGGTGAGCTGAAAATCAGCGCGCGGGTCGGCGACATTCACCACGCTGGCCGGTTCGCCGTCGTTCATCGAAGCCCGCTCCCGCGGCGCGCGCGAGTAGCGGCAGGCCGGGGCGGCGATTGCCGCGATCAGGACCGCGGCAAAGCTCAGTCGCCGCATCGCTCCACTTCCACCAGGCAGCTATAGAAGGTCGGGCCGCCGCCGATGTCGGTCAGCCGGTCGGAGGTGAGGGCGTTGGCGTTGCGCGCGTCGGGGGCGCGTTTGGCCCAGCGGACCGACGGGACGCGGACCACGCCGGGCGGGACCACGCCGTCCACTTCGGCGGTGAGCACCAGGCTGCCGCGATCGTTGAAGGCGCGAACGCGGTCGCCATTTTCGATCCCGCGCGGGGCCGCATCGTCGCGATGAATGTGCAGAACGGACGTGGCGCGATCGACGGCGTCGCGATGGCCGAAAGTGGAGTTCATACTGTCGTCGTTTTTCGAAGAAATCATTTCGAGAGGATAACGTTTTTTTAAATCGGCGCTGCCGTGGCGCGATTCCACCGGCGGCGCGTAATCGAGCGTCTCCGCGCCGAATTCGAGCTTGCCGGAGGGCGTGCCGAATCCGCCTTCGGCGAACGGCAGAAACGGGTCGGGCACATTCAGGCGCACGAAATGCTCGCGGTCGAGGCGCTCCAGCGTGATTCCCCGCAGGAACGGATGGCCCGAGGCGAGCAGGCCGCGGATCATCTCCTCCTCGCTGTCGTCAAAGCAGGGATCGTCGAAATTCATGCGCTTGGCCAGGGCCCGGAACACCTCCACGTTCGACCGCGCTTCACCGGGCGGCGGCAGAGCCGGACGCGCGAGCTGAAGATAATAATGGCCGTAGGCGAAGTACAGATCGGTGTGCTCCAGGAAGGTGGTGGCGGGCAGCAGGATGTCGGCGTAATCGGCGGTGTCGTTCTGGAACTGTTCGAGCACCACGGTGAACAGGTCCTCGCGCAGCAATCCGCGCCGCACCAGGTTCTGATGGGGAGCGATCGCGGCGGGATTGGAGTTGTAAACCACCAGCGCCTTGACCGGCGGCGCGTCGGTTTCGGTCAAGGCTTTGCCGAGCTCGGCCATATTGATCAGGCGGGCCTCGCGGCCGAGCGATTTTTTTTGCAGCTCCGGCATTTCCAGCGAGGCTCGATCGAAGTGAAAGGCCTGGGAGGTGGAAAGCAGCAATCCCCCGCCGCGCTCGCGCCAGGAGCCGGTCAGCGCGGGCAGCATCGAGATCGCGCGCACCGCCGCTCCGCCGCGCTCGCTTCGCTGGACCCCGTAGTTGAGCCGGATCGCCGCGGGCCGGGTGAGCGCGTAGACGCGCGCCAGCTCGAGGATGTCTTCCCTGGCGATCCCGGTGAGCGAGGAGACCCGTTCCGGATCGTAGCGGCGCGCCAGCTCCTTCAGCGCGCCGAAGCCGTTGGTGTAGCGGGCGACGTAATCGGCGTCGTAAAGATTTTCGCCGATGATGATGTGGGCCAGGCCCAGCGCCAGAGCCAGATCCGAACCCGGATTGATGCGCAGGTGCTTATCGGCCACCGCAGCGGTGAGCGTGCGAATCGGATCGATCACCCAGAACTTCGCGCCGTTCCGCCGCGCCTCCACGATGAACGGCCACAGATGCACGTTCGTCCCGTGAATATTTCCGGCCCAGGCGAGAATGAATTTCGAGAAGCGGAACTGCTCCGGCTCGGTCCCGTAGCGGACGCCCTGGGTGGCGGTCAGCGCCGCGCTCCCGGCCGACGAGCAGATGGTGCGGTCCAGCCGGCTGGCGCCGAGCCGGTGAAAGAATCTGCGGTCCATGCCGGAGCCGTTGAGCATCCCCATGGTGCCGGCATAGCTATAGGGAAGAATCGCCTCCGGGCCGAACTCGCGCGCGATTCTCGTGAGGTTTTCCGCGATCGCATCGAGCGCGTCGTCCCAGGAAATCCGCTCGAACCGGCCTTCGCCTTTTTTGCCGGCGCGCCGCAGCGGGTAGAGCAGGCGCTGCGGCGAATACTCGCGTTCCAGATACTGCGCGACCTTTCCGCAGAGAAAGCCGCGGGTCACCGGATGATCGGGATTGCCGCGAAGCCGGGTGGCGCGCCCGTTTTCCACGTTCACCACAAGCGAGCAGCAGTCGGGACAGTCCAGAGCGCAAACGGAGTGGCGGAGCTCCATGCTTCAAAGGATACCTTGTTCGAAATGCGCCGGAGACGCCGGGTCCTGCGACAGGCCGGCGGCGCGGACACGCCGGGCTTTTCGGCGCCGGGGCGCCCTTACGCCGTGGTCGCCTGCGGATGCGCCGCCGCGCCCGTCAGATACTCCAGGGCCGCCGCCACCCCGCCTTTGTTGTGTGGTACGCCGGCCAGCGCCAATCCCATCTCGATCCCGCAGAGCGTGCCGGCGAGCATCAGATCGTTGAAATCGCCCAGATGCCCGATGCGAAAAACCTTGCCCCCGAGTTTTCCCAACCCGCTGCCGAGCGACATATCGAACTGCTCCAGCACCAGTTTACGGAACGCATCGGCGTTGTGGCCGGGAGGCATCATCACCGCCGTCACCGAGCTGCTGTAGGCTTTCGCGTCCTGGCACACCAGATCCAAACCCCAGGCGCGAACCGCGCGCCGCGTCGCCTCGCCGTGGCGGTTGTGGCGCGCGATCACATTTTCCAGTCCGAATTCACGCAGCATCGCCAGCGACTCCTTCAGCCCGAACAAAAGATTCGTCGCCGGAGTGTAGGGGAAAAATCCGCTCTTGTTCTGGCCGAGCATCGCCTCCCAATCCCAATACGACCTCGGCAGGCGCGCCGTCTTGGACGCTGCCAGCGCCTTGTCGCTGATCCCGTTGAAGCTCAAGCCCGGCGGCAGCATCAATCCCTTCTGTGATCCGCCGATGGTCACATCCACGCCCCACTCATCCTGCCGGTAATCGAGCGAGCCCAGCGAGGAAATGGTATCGGCCATCAGCAGCGCGGGATGACGGGCGCGATCCATCGCCTTGCGAATCGCCGCCAGATCGTTCACCACCGACGACGAGGTTTCGTTGTGCACCACGCCGACCATCTTGATCTGATGATTGCGGTCCTCCTTAAGGACCGCTTCGACGAAGGCGGGATCGGCCGGATGGCGCCAGTCGCCCGGCACGAAATCGACCTCCAGGCCCAGCCGCTCGGCCACCTCCTTCCACTGGGTGGCGAAATGGCCGGTTTCAAACATCAGGACTTTGTCTCCGGGCGAGAGCGTGTTCACCATCGCCGCTTCCCAGGCTCCGCTGCCCGAGGAGGGATAAATGACGATGTTGCCTTTCGTCTTGAAGACCGGTTTCAGCTCCTCCAGAAGCTCATGCGTGAGCCGGGCGAACTCAGGCCCGCGATGATCGATGGTGGGCCGCGAAGTGGCGCGGAGAATCCGCTCCGGCACATTCGTGGGCCCGGGGAGCTGCAGAAAATGACGTCCTCCGGTGGTTGCGCGTGACATACCTCGATTGTAGTTCCAGGACGGGGGTGTGGCGGGAATCGCCGCCGCGAATAAAATCGAGATGTGCCCACCCACGCGGAAGTGATCGCGCGAACGCTGGCCTCGCGCGGCGTCGAATATATCTTCGGACTGCCCGGCGGCGAAATCGTCGCCCTGATGGACGCCTGCCGGCGCCAGGGACTGCGCTTTCTGCTGGCCGGACATGAAGCCAGCGCGGCATGGATGGCGCAGGTGCTCGGGCAGATCACCGGAGTGCCTGGCGTGGCCGTCTCCACGCTCGGGCCGGGCGCCACCAATCTCGTCACCGGCGTGGCGAACGCATATCTTGACCGCGCGCCGATGCTGGCCATCACCGCGCAGATCCCGGAAGGATCCATGTCCACGCTGACGCACCAGCGCCTGGCTCTGAATGCGCTGTTCGCGCCGGTCACCAAGGCGTCGCATTCGATCGCGGGCAACGATACTCCCCGGCTGGTGGCGCAAGCAATGAAGCTGGCGGCCGAGCCGAGGCCCGGACCAGTGCACCTCGCCTTGCCGAGCGATGTCGCGCTTCAGGAATGCGCGCACGGCGATCCACCGGCCGAGCCGGAACGCGCGCGCCACAACGATGCGAGCGCGGTCGCCGCGCGGTTAGCCTCCGCCGAACGCGTGCTGGTCCTGATCGGGCTCGGCGTCACGCCGGCCATGGCTGCGCCCATCCGCGCTCTGATCGACCGCCTGCAATGCCCGTTCCTGGTCACGCCCAAGGCGAAGGGAATCGTGGATGAAGAGCATCCTCTATTTGCCGGAGTGGCCAGCGGGATGGCCTTGGACCGCGACGTGGTCGAAACGATCGAACAGGCCGGCCTGGTGCTTGCGATCGGCTTCGATCCGGTCGAATGCGATAAGACCTGGTTTGCGAAAGCCCCCATCGTGTCGATCGATTCGGCGTCGATGAAGGAGGGCGATTACGCGCCTGTCGAGGCGATCGGCGATATTGCCGCTCTCCTCCCGCAACTGCCAGCTACGGCCAAACCCTGGCCGTCTGATCTGCTGCGGAAGCGCCGCGAGGCGATTCGCCGGACGCCGGCGGCCGGCCATTCGCCGCTGCGGGCCATCGAGGAGTTGCGGCGCGTGTTTCCGGCCGGCGGCATCGTGACCTGCGACGTCGGCTCGCACAAGCTGGCGATGGGACAGTTCTGGCGGGCCCGCGAGCCCGGAACATTTTTTATGTCGAATGGTCTATCCGGCATGGGCTTCGGCGTTCCCGCGGCCATCGCCGCCCAGCTTGCGTACCCGGACCGCGCGGTGATGGCCGTGGTTGGCGACGGAGGAATGCTCATGATGCTGCACGATCTCACGCTGATCCGCCAACTGAATCTGCCGGTGGTCATCGTGGTCTTTTCGGATCGCAGCCTCAGCCTGATCCGCGTCAGCGAGCATCGCAAAGGAATCGAGCCCTACGGCGTCGATTTCTGCCCGCCGGATTTCGCCGCGGCCGCCAACGCGTTCGGAATCGAAGGAAAGCGCGCGGCCTCGATCGAGGAGGCGCGCGACGCGGTCGAAGCCGCGCTGGCCCGCCGGGCGCCGTTCCTGGTGGATCTGCCGATCGACTATCGCGAATACTACTCGCTCGTGTAGTTTGAAAAGATGGCTTCCCCGATTCCCGACCGGAGCTTTGGATTCGCCACCCGCGCGCTGCACTCCGGGCAACGCCCCGACTCCGACACCGGCTCGCGCGCGGTGCCCATTTATCAGACGACCTCTTACGTATTCGAGGACACCTCGCACGCCGCCGCGCTGTTTAATCTCCAGCGGTTCGGCAACATTTATACGCGCATCATGAACCCGACCACGGCGGTGTTCGAAGAGCGCATGGCCGCGCTTGAAAACGGGGTCGGCGCGCTGGCCGTCGCCAGCGGCCAGGCCGCGCAGTTCATCGCCCTGATGAGCCTTCTCGAAGCGGGCGATGAGATGGTCGCGGCCAAGACGCTGTATGGCGGCACCTACACGCAGTTCGACGTGAGCTTCCGCCGCCTGGGAATTCAAACCACGTTTGTCGATCCCGGCGACCCCGAGAATTTCCGCCGCGCCATCACGCCGCGCACCCGCGCGATCTACGGCGAAACCATCGGCAATCCGCGAATCAACGTGTTCGATATCGCCGCGGTCGCGCGGGTGGCGCACGAGAATCATCTCCCGCTGGTGATCGACAACACCTTCGCCTCGCCCTATCTGTGCCGCCCGATCGAGCACGGCGCCGACATCGTGGTCCACTCCGCCACGAAATTCATTGGCGGCCATGGCACATCGATTGGGGGCGTGATCATCGACAGCGGCCGTTTTCCCTGGGATCAGGGCCGCTTCCCGCAGCTTCTGGAGCCGAGCAAGGGATACCACGGCATCCGCTTCTATGAAACCTTCGGCGACATGGCGTACATCATGAAGGCCCGCGTCGAAGGGTTGCGCGATTTCGGTCCGGCGCTCAGCCCGTTCAATGCTTTTCTGTTTCTGCAAGGACTGGAAACGCTGAAGCTGCGCATGGAGGCGCATTCCGCCAATGCTTTGCGCGTCGCCGAATTTCTGGAGTCGCACGACCGCGTCGCCTGGGTGAATTATCCGGGGCTCAAATCGAGCCCCTACCATTCGCTCGCCAGGCAATATCTGCCGCGCGGCTGCGGCGGGATGCTGGCCTTTGGAATCCGCGGCGGGCTCGAAGCCGGAAAGAAATTCATCGAGTCGCTTCAGGTCTTCTCGCATCTGGCCAACGTCGGCGACGCCAAGAGTCTGGTGATTCATCCGGCTTCGACCACGCACCAGCAGTTGAGCACGGAAGAAAAACTGGCCGGCGGCATTACGGACGATCTGATCCGGCTGTCGGTGGGAATCGAGGATATCGAGGATATTTTATGGGATCTGGATCAGGCGCTGAAACAGAGCGCGTAAGCTGCCCGCTGTCTTTTTCGGGCGGGGTTGGCGGAAATTCGGCGGTGAACCTCAGCCGTTTCGCCACCACCGCCGCGGATCGTTTGCGCATTCTCGAAACCTACCGGCGCATCGCCATGGTGGGGCTCTCGTCGAATCCGTTCCGGCCCAGCCATTTCGCGGCGATTTATCTGCTTTCGGAAGGCTACGAGGTGATTCCGGTGAATCCGCGCGAAACCGAGATTTTGGGGCGCAAATGCTATCCTTCGGTGGGCGCCATTCCCGGCGGCGTGGAAGTGGTGGACATTTTTCGCGAGCCGTCGGCCGTGCCGGCGATTGTCGAAGAGGCGATCGCGGCCGGCGCGAAGGTGGTCTGGATGCAGCTCGGCGTGATCCACGAGGAGGCGGCCGAGCGCGCCCGCCAGGCCGGGCTCGAAGTGGTGATGGACCGCTGCATGAAGATCGAGCACGCGCGCTTCTTCGGCGGCTTGAGCACCATTGGAATGAACACGGCGGTCATCACCGCGCGGCGCCGGAAGCGGAGCTAAGCCCGGAAGCCGGCCTTGCGCGTCCAGCGTTCGATTTGTTAGGCTGTACTTTTGCAGTGAATTCCTTGGGAGGCGTAGCTGGATTCAGCCGCGCCGTTTGGACCAGCACAACATGAGCCGCACTCCAGGCAAGAAATACGCCGCCGCCGCCGCGCAGATCGAGCGGAAACCCTACACTCTCGAACAGGCCGTTCCGCTTGTTCAGAAAGTGAAATTCGCCAAATTCGACGAAACCGTCGAGCTGCATATGCGGCTGGGCGTCGATCCCAAGCACGCCGACCAGATGGTGCGGGGCACCGTGGTGCTGCCCAATGGACTCGGCAAGTCGAAGAAAGTGCTGGTGATCGCCTCCGGCGACAAGCAGCGCGAGGCGATCGAAGCCGGCGCGGACTTCGTGGGCGGCGAGGATATGGTGCAGAAGATCCAGACGGAAAACTGGACCGATTTCGACGCCGTCATCGCCACGCCGGACATGATGCGGTCGGTCGGCCGGCTCGGCAAAGTGCTCGGCCCGCGCGGCCTGATGCCCAATCCGAAGACCGGCACCGTCACCGTGGATATCGCCCAGGCGGTGAAGGAAGTGAAGGCCGGCAAGGTGGAGTTTCGCGTGGATAAAACCGGCGTGATTCACGTTCCGGTCGGAAAAACCAGTTTTCCGAGCGAAAAGCTCGCCGAAAACGCCCAAACGCTGCTGAATGCGGTGGTAAAAGCCAAACCGGCGGCGGCCAAGGGCAAGTACGTTCGCAGCGTGACCATCTGCTCGACCATGGGTCCGGGCGTTCCGCTGGATGTGACGCCCTACAATCAGAAGGTTGTATAGCGCGCGGCGAGGCCGGCGGAGATGAGGGAAACTTCCAAATGAAAAAGAAGCCCGACAAACAGAAAGACATGGAAGCATTGCGCAAGGAGCTGGAAAGCTCCGGCAACGTCTTTCTCACCGGCTATGAGAAGCTGACGGTCAGCCAGGATTTCGAACTGCGCAAGGCGGTTCGCGGCGCGGGAGGGAAGTACCGGGTGATCAAGAACCGCATCGCCGAGAAGGCGGCCGAGGGAACGGCGGCGGCGGAGCTTTTAAGAGAGCTGAAGGGGATGTGCTCGCTCGCCTACACCTCGGGCGATCCGGTGGCGCTGGCCAAGGCTTTGACCAACTACGCCAAGGCGAACCCGAGCTTTACGTTTCGCGCGGGGATGGTGCAGGGACGCGTGGTCGACGTGGGCGCAATCCACGAGCTGGCGAACCTGCCGTCGAAAGAAGAGATTTACGCCAAGCTTCTGTGGTTGATCAACGCTCCGGCGCAGCGGCTGGTGACGGCGATCAACGGAGTGGGCCGCAATCTGGCTGTGGTTGTGGACCA
>JAJPIT010000058.1 GCA_021324615.1 Terriglobia bacterium
CCCGCCTTGCAATTCCAGCGCACCGCCAGATCGTTCGCTTGCGTCGCCTGAATGCGATGCACCACGTCGAGCACCACCATTCCGCTCTCGACTTCGGTGCGGTACTCTTTGAATCCGCCCCCGGAGGCGTTGCCGCGCCAGATGCGAAAGGTCGCCTCGGCCATTATTTGTTCTCCTCGATCACCTGTTTTAACTCCTCCGGCATCGGTTTTACCGGAATCTCCTCGATGCGCGCGGCGCCATCGGCGCCTTTTTTCAAGGCGAGATTGACGCCGCCCCAGCGCTCGTCTTTTTGCGGATAGTCGTCGCGGAAGTGGGCTCCGCGGCTTTCCTTGCGGGTGAGGCCGGCCAGGGCGACGATCTCGGCCACCGTCAGCAGGTTCCGCAGATCGAGCGCGGTGTGCCAGCCGTTGTTATATTCGCGGTTTCCGCCGACTCCGGCCCGCGCGGCGCGGGCCTTCAGTTGCTGGATCCGCTCGAGGGCGCGCTCCATCTCTTCGGCCCGGCGCACGATCCCGACCAGATCCTGCATCATTTCCTGCAACTCATGCTGGATGGCGTAGGGATTTTCGCCGGCCGGCCCGCGGTCGAAGGGAGCCAGCGCCCAGCGCGCGGCTTCCTCCACCTGATCGTTGTGGATCTGGCCGGCTCCGTGCTCTTTCGCGTATTTGGCGGCGAACTCGCCGGCGCGCTTGCCGAACACCAGCAGATCCGACAGGGAATTTCCGCCCAGCCGGTTGGCTCCGTGCAGGCCCGCCGCGGACTCGCCCGCGGCGAACAGGCCCGGCACGCTGGACATCTGGGTTTCGGCGTCCACCCTGACCCCGCCCATCACATAGTGCATGGTGGGGCCGATCTCCATGGGTTCCCTGGTGATATCGACATCGGCGAGCTGTTTGAACTGGTGGTACATGCTCGGCAATTTCTTCTTGATGTGTTCGGCCGCGTTAGGGATCTTCTCCTTGATCCAGGCGATATCCAGAAACACGCCGCCGTGCGGGCTGCCGCGGCCCTCCTTCACCTCGCGGCGGATGCAGCGCGCCACGTGATCGCGCGTCAGCAGCTCCGGCGGGCGGCGGGCGCTCTTGTCGCCCTGCGTGTAGCGCCAGCCCTCGTCTTCGTTGTCGGCGGTCTGCGAACGGTAATTCTCCGGAATGTCGTCGAACATGAACCGCTTGCCGTGCTTGTTGCGCAGCACTCCGCCTTCGCCGCGCACGCCCTCGGTCACCAGAATGCCGCGCACGCTGGGCGGCCACACCATGCCGGTGGGATGGAACTGCACGAACTCCATGTCGAGCAGTTCGGCTCCGGCGTGATAGGCGAGCGAATGGCCGTCGCCGGTATACTCCCAGCTATTGGAGGTGATCTGGAAGGCGCGGCCGATGCCGCCCGTCGCCAGCACCACGGCTTTGGCGTGAAACAGTTTGAAGCGTCCGCGCTCGCGGTCGTAGGCGAACGCGCCGGCGCAGCGCTCTCCATCCTTTAAGAGCGTCAGCACCGTTGTTTCCATGTGAAAATCGATGCCCTGATGGATGCCGTGGTCCTGGAGCGTGCGGATCATCTCCAGGCCGGTGCGGTCGCCGACATGCGCCAGGCGCGGATAGCGATGCCCGCCGAAATTTCGTTGCAGGATACGGCCGTCTTTGGTGCGGTCGAACACCGCGCCCCAGGCCTCCAGCTCTTTGACGCGCGCCGGTGCTTCCTTGGCGTGCAGCTCGGCCATGCGCCAGTTATTCAGATACTGCCCGCCGCGCATGGTATCGGCGAAGTGGACGCGCCAGTTGTCGCGGTCGTCGACGTTGCCCATCGCCGCGGCCATTCCGCCTTCGGCCATCACCGTATGGGCCTTGCCGAGCAGGGATTTTGAAACGACCCCGACCTTGACTCCCGCCGCCGACGCCTCAATCGCCGCGCGCAATCCGGCCCCGCCTGCTCCAACAACCAACACGTCGTATTCGAATTTCTGATATTCCGGCATGATTTTGTTTTAGAAAATCCTCACGTCGCGCCAGATGCCCATCGCGCACAGGCGGATGTAGAGATCGGTGAAGCCGACCCAGAACAGACTCATCCAGGCCCACAGCATGTGCCTGCGGTTCAGGCACGAGACGCAGTCGTAGGCCGCCTTGCGCACCGGCTTGGCCGACATCTGATCCAGCCTTCCGCCGGTCAGATGGCGCAGCGAATGGCATCCGAAGGTGTAGCCGCCGAGCAGAATCGGATTGACGATCATGACGATCGTTCCAAGGCCCCAGCCGAAGCGCCCGTCGAACCACATGGCGCGGTAGGCGTCGCCCGCCAGAATAAAGATGAACAGGATCGCCAGATAGAGGAAATAGCGATGGACGTTTTGCAGGATGAGCGGGAACGACCGCTCGCCCCAGTATGTTTTTCGCGGCTCGCCCACCGCGCACGACGGCGGATCGGCCCAGAATGCTTTGTAATAGGCGCCGCGATAGTAGTAGCAGGTGAGCCGGAAGCCGCCCGGCGCCCACAGGATCAGCATGGCCGCGGAAAAGGGCACAAACGCCGGCCACCAGCCCGGCGCGCTGGTCATTAAAAGCGGCGAATAAAACGGGGACAAATACGGCCCGTAGGTGTAATTGTCGCCCTGCAATGCGGCCCAGGTCGAATAAACGATGAAGGCTGCGAATCCCAGGAAGACCAGCAGCGGCTCGATCCACCAGCGATCTCTGCGCGCAGTTTTTCCGAAGCCGCCGTCATGCAGCGGAACGTCGATCGAGGACATATGTGGAAGGCTCCAAAGCGAGGTTGCAGCATTTCAGAATATCGCCCCCCAGCAAGCGATTTCAACCGGCGCGGAGGCGCCCCGCAAAGGGGGTCGGAGCCTCTCCGCTGCCGGGCGCCCGCGGAATCAGGGGAGCGGCTGCTGCGCGCCGGCGGGAGCATCCTGATTCTTGCGCTCAACCTCGAAGGGATTCGCCGCGCGGAATTGAATTGAGCACCGCGGTTCCGACGGAAGTTGATTTGCAGTTGAAATCGCTTATTCCTCGCGCAGCACCTGGATCGGATCGACTCTCGTGGCGCGCCAGGCGGGAACAATGCCGGCGAGGATCGCCACCGAGGCGAGCGTGGCGGCGACCGCGGCGAAAGTCGCCGGATCGCTGGGGCGGATTCCGTAGAGAAGATTCGTGAGCAGCGAGCTCATCATCAGCGAGGCTGCAAGGCCGACCGCGATGCCCGCCGCGGTGGGGCGAAAAGTCTCGATGGCGACAATGCGCAAGACGTCTGAAGCGCTCGCACCCAGCGCCATCCGGATGCCGATTTCGCGGACGCGGCGGCGGATCGTATAGGCAAGCACGCTGTACAGCCCAAAGGCGGCCAGCAGCAGAGCGAGTCCGGCAAACGCCGCCAGCAGAAACATGCTCATCCGGCGATTGGCGATGGATTCGTCCACGATCGATTGCATCGTGCGCACATCGCGCACGGGTTGGTCCGGCGTCAATTCCTGAACGACCTGAGTGATGGCGGAGGCCATCGTTTCGGGCGCGGTCCGGGTGCGGACGGTCAGGGAAAGGGGCGATAAGGTCGCCTGTTTTTCCGCCTGGTACAGGCTGGAGGTGACCTCGGCAAAATCCAGCTCGTTTTGCTTCACGTCGCCGACGATGCCGACCACCTCGCGGGTTTCTTCCGGAGAGAACGACAGCCGGATATGTTGGCCGATGGGGTCCTCGCCCGGCCAAAAGCGCTTCGCCATCGAATCGCTGATGAGGACGACCCGTTTGCGCCCAGCGATATCGGAATCAGTGATCTCGCGGCCGCGCAGCAATGGAATGCGCATGGTCCGCAAGTATCCCGGCGTAATCGAGCGCACCGAGACGTTGGGCTGTTGCGCGAACGGCGCCGCGGGTTTCCCCTCGATCGTGAACGGCTGATTGCTGCCGCCGCGCATGGGAAGACCGCCGATCATGCCCGCGGAATCGACTCCGGGAAGCTGGCGCACGCGCTGGAGAACCCGATCATAGAGCGCATTTACCGCCGCCGGGTCCTTGCTGGAAACTCCGACGGTGAGGGTAAGGACGTTGTTCGGATCGAATCCGGGATTGACGCCGGTCAGGATCCAGAGGCTGCGAATCAGGAGACCGGCGCCCGCCAGCAGCATTAAAGATAAAGCCACTTCGGCGGCGACCAAGGCGGTGCGAGTCCCGCGCGTGCCTGAATCGGAGCTGGTGCGGCCGAGCCCTTGCTTCAAAGCGTCATTCAAGTCGGCGCGCGATCCACGCCAGGCCGGCACCGCGCCGGCGATCACGCCGGTCAGGATCGAAACGACGAGATTAAAGAGCAGAACGGAACCATCGAGCGGAATTTCTCCGCCGACGTCAAACTGCTGTTTCACAAACGTCACCAGCAACGGCAGCGCGAGGCTGGCGATCCCGAGGCCGACGAGTCCGCCAACCAGCGACAGAAGCAGCGACTCGCAGAGCAACTGCTCGAGCGTGCGTGCGCGGCCCGCGCCCAATGCCGCCCGGATCGCGAGTTCCTTCTTTCTCGCAAGATTTCGCGCCGTAATGAGATTGGCGACATTGGCGCACGCGATCAGAAGCACAAAGGCGACTGCCCCCAGCAGGACCAGCAGCACTGGACGGATGTCGCCGACTAAATCTTCCCGAAGCGATGAAACCACCGCGCCCCAATCGCGGTCCGCGTCGGGATACTGATTTGCGAGCTGGCTCGATATGGTGTTCATCTCCGCTTGCGCCTGCTGGAGCGACACTCCCGGCCGCAGGCGCGCCACGACCCGGAAATTGTGATCCTTGCGCACGGCGCGCGTCTCGGTGTTCCAGCCGAACGGGACCCAAATCTCGCCGCTGGTGGGATACCACGCGGGAAAAGTTAAATTGGCCGGCGCAACGCCGATGATAGAATAGCGAGCCCCGTCGAGGATCATCGTTTTGCCGATGACATCGGCGGCGCCTCCGAAGTGGCTTTTCCAGAAACCGAAGCTGATCACGGCCACTTGATGTCCGGGCTGATCCTCCTCATCGGTGGGGAAGCGGCCAAGCACCGGCTGCGCTTGAAGGACCGCAAAAAACTCCCCGGCCACGCGCGCCCCGCGCACGGATTCGGGCCGGTCGGGTCCGGATAGCGTGAACTGGCCAGGTCCATATGCGGCCATGCCGTTGAAGGACTTCGCCATCGCATGCCAATCGAGGTAGTTGGCCGGGGAGACAGCGAATCGCTTGATGCCGGGAAAGCCTTCAGGCGGCGGGACGTGAAAAATCTGCACGAGCTGGTCCGGCTGCGCGAACGGCAGGGGTCGAAGCAGGATGGTGTTTACAACGCTAAAAATCGCGGAGTTCGCTCCAATTCCGAGAGCGAGCACCACAACCGCGGCGATGCTGAATCCAGGCGCCTTAACAAGAACGCGACTCGCGTACCGCAGGTCATGCCAGATCGTGAGCATACCGGCGCTGGTGCACGTCCCTTACAAATGTTAAGTAATTGAAAAGAAGAGAAAATTTTGCGGCGCAGTGTCCGCTTTCGGGACGAGGGTGTCAAGAGGGCGGGATTTCATTGCGCGGAGCTTAGCTTCGTTGAAATCCTCAGACGTCACACACCGCATAAGTGATAACGATCCGGCTGTGACCGGCGACTGGTGAACTTTGGCGTCCCCAGGGGGATTCGAACCCCCGTTACCGCCGTGAAAGGGCGATGTCCTAGGCCGGGCTAGACGATGGGGACGCTAGGCGCGCCGAACGGCTCGCCTCTTCAGAATAACAGCGCGACGGCGGCGCGCGCTACAGAGTCTTCAAATACGCGATCAGATTGTCTTTTTCTTCCGCGCTCAGCATATCGCTGTAGGCCGGCATGCCCCCGCCACCGTCGTTGATCTGCGCGCGGACGTTGGCTTCATTCACCGGCTTGCCGTTGGCCAGTTTGGACCGCTTAAAAAGCCCCTTCAGGCCCGGACCCATTTTCTTTTCCGTGCTGTCGGCGTTGTGGCATACCGCACAGTTCGAGTCGAAAACGTCTTTTCCCTTTGCCGCGTCGCCTTTGGCCTGGCCGAGCAGGTTCGGTCCCACGGCAATCATCGCAAAGCAGGCGGCGGCGGTCAGAGTCGCGCGGAGGTGGCTCAAGGTTCGCATACTGTTTAGTTTACAATTTTCTGAGATGAATCCACGGGTTGGCGATGCGGCGCCGGACATCCGCTCCGGCTCCTTTCAGCTTGCGAATCTACGCGGCAAGCGCGTGGTGCTGTTCTTTTTTCCCAAGGCCGACACACCGGGATGCACCCGGGAAGCCTGCGGCTTTCGCGACGCATCGCGCCGGTTCGCCAAGCTCGGCGTGGAGATCGTCGGCGTATCGCCGGATGAAGCGGCGGCCCAGAATAAATTCGCCGCCAAGTACGGATTCGAGTTCACCTTCGTGCCCGATCCCGATCATTCGATCGCCGAAGCCTACGGCGTCTGGAAAGAAAAAAATATGTACGGGCGCAAATACATGGGCATCGAGCGGACCACGTTCCTGATCGGCGCGGATGGAAAAATCGAAAAAATTTTCCCCAAGGTGAAGCCGGACGGGCACGCCGAGCAGGTTTTAGAGGCGCTCCGCTAAGTTTTACCCCTATCTATTTCATGGGGTAGCGACGTGGTACCAGCGAATATAGTATCCTCGAATCTTTCAATCGCGGGATATTGCCGGACATAATCGAATCACCCTCATGAATTCGATCCGCTTCGCCTCGATTTTGTTTACGGCCGCCTGGGCCGCGGCCGGGCCTATTTATAACGTCTACGATCTGGGAACGCTCGGCGGGAGCAGCGCGCAGGCGTTCGGACTGAGCTCAAACGGCCTGGCGGCGGGTGCGGCGACCACGGCTTACGGCTACCAGCACGCGTTTATGAGCAGCGGCGCGGGCATGGTGGATCTGACCGCCAACAGCAACGCCAGCCAGGGGACGGCCAGCGGGGTAAACGCATCGGGACAGGTCGCGGGAACCGCATATGTGAACGGCGAGGCTTACGCGACCGTCTGGACGGGCCCGGCCAATCAGGCGATCGCGGGCGCGGGGTCGTACGCGATGGCGATCAACGACGCCGGCCAGGTGGCGGGCATGATGACGGCCAACGGTCAGGGAAATGCCTTCGTCACCGAAAACGGCGTGGTCACGGATTTGGGGACGCTGCCGGGCGGAAGCTGGTCCGCGGCGTACGCGATCAACGATCAGGGCGAAGTGGCCGGATACGGCCAGATTGCAGGCCTGTTTCGGGGGTTCGTGTGGTCGCCGCAGGGCGGCTTCACGGTGCTCGGAACGCTGGGCGGGGCCGACAGTTATGCGATGGGGATCAATAACACCGGAGAAGTGGTGGGAAATTCGCAGACGGTTTCGGGATATTCCCATGCATTTCTGGAGGCCGGCGGAGCGATGCTTGATCTGGGAACTCTCGGCGGCAACAGCAGCTACGCCTACGGCATCAACTCCGCCGGCGACGTGGTGGGATATTCCTATGTCGCGGGCAACGCGGTGACGCACGCGTTTCTCTATGAAAACGGCGCACTGGCCGATCTGAACTCGCTGCTGGGAACCCCCGGCTGGATCATCACCGAAGCCTTCGCGATCAACGACAGCGACGAGATCGCCGGAACCGCCCTGTTCGACGGCGTCGAGCACGCGGTTTTATTGATCGATCCGCCGGCGCCGGATTCTTCTTTCGACGGCGCGGCCGCTCCGGAACCGGGGACGGTCACGCTTGCGCTGGCCGGTCTGGGGCTTATGTTTCTGTCTCGGCTTCGGCCTCTTCGGCGGCGGAGGGCCCAGCCGCGCGGGCATCTTCGATAATCCGCCGCGCCTCCGCGGCGTGTTCCCTGGCGACGCGCACTTCCCAGGCCAGATTCGGAAACGGACCCCGCTCGCCGGCGATCTCGGCGTCGATGCCGGCGGCCTGGAGCAGGCTCTGGATGGTCAAGGCCTCGCTTTCCGATTCGCCGCCGTCGCCGGTGCTGTACACCGTGATCAGATCCAAGGCGGGCGAAAGGCCGGCGCCGGCCGCCTCCGGTTCGGGCGCGCGCCGCGCCGCGATCAACTGTTCGGCGCGGGCGCTATCGGCGGCGGGCACGCGAACTTCCCAAACGCCTTGGGGAACGCCGGGGGCTTGATCGTCGAGCACGGCCGGCGGGATGCCGGCGCCGCGCAGAAGCTCCGCGATCGCGGCGGCCTCCCCTGCGGCGCTTTTCTCCGGCGATCGGAACACGGTGACCATCTCGTCCATGAATCCGAGCTTAGCGCGTTAGACTGGGGTTATGGAAGATAACGGAAAGTTCGTGTGGTTTGTGGCGGGGGCGGCCATCGGGGCTACCGTCGCTCTTCTTTACGCGCCGCAGTCCGGCAGGGAAATGCGCCGCACCATCAAGCGCAAAGCACGCGAGGGCCGCGAGGCCCTTTCGGAATCCGGCCGCGAATGGATGGAAAAAGGGCGCGAGCTCTATGAAAAAGGTCTGCGCGTGGCCGATGAAGCGGCGGATCTGATCGAGCGGGGCCGGCGCATTGTCGAAGGCTGAAACGGCTGCATTTTCTGGAGAACTCAAAATGACTACTACTGCTGTGTCCCGGCCGCTGGCCGCATTTACCAACGAACCTGTTTGCGCGTTTTCCAAGCCCGAGGAGATCCAGGCGGCGCGCGCGGCGCTCCAAAAAGTGCGCGCCGAGCTCGGCCGCGAATACGAATTGTGGATCGCCGGGGCGCGCCACAAAACCGGCGATCTGTTGAACAGCGTCAACCCGGCGCGGCCTTCCGAGATCGTCGGCCGCCATCACCGCGCCAGCGCCGCTCTGGCCGCCAAGGCGATCGAGGATGCCCACGCCTACTTTCCCGAATGGAGCCGCACGCCGGCCGAAACGCGGGTGAATCTGGCGGTCCGCGCCGCGTCCCTCATCCGCCAAAGAAAGCTCGAATTCGATGCGTGGCTGGTGTGCGAGGCCGGAAAGACGTGGCCCGAAGCCGACGCCGAGGTCGCCGAAGCCATCGATTTCTGCGAATACTACGCGCGGCAGATGCAGCGGCTGGCCACTCCCCCGCCGGTAGTGCAGATGCCGGGCGAGCGCGACGAAATGGTGTATTTGCCGCTCGGCGCGGGCGTCATCATTCCACCGTGGAACTTCCCGCTGGCCATCCTGACCGGAATGAGCGTGGCCGCGCTGGTGACCGGCAACACCATCGTGATCAAGCCTTCGAGCGAAACGCCGACCATCGCGCAGAAGCTGGCCGAAGTGCTGCTTGAGGCCGGATTCCCGCCGCGCAGCTTCGCGCTGTGCACCGGCAGCGGATCGCTGGTGGGCGACCTGCTGGTGGAGCATCCCAAGACGCGCTTCATCTCCTTCACCGGCTCGCGCGACGTCGGCCTGCGCATCAATGAGCTGGCGGCCAAGCCGCGCAAAGGCCAGATCTGGATCAAGCGCGTGGTGGCGGAGATGGGCGGCAAGGACGCCATCATCGTCGACCGGGAAGCGGATCTGGAGGCGGCGGTAACGGGCGTCGTGCAGTCGGCCTACGGCTATCAGGGGCAAAAATGCTCGGCCTGCTCGCGCGCCATTGTCGATCAGGCCGTTTACGACGAATTTCTCCAGAAGCTGCAGGCCAAGGTCGCGGCGCTCACCGTGGGTCCTCCGGAAGAACCGGAAAATTTCATGGGCCCGGTGATCAGCGCGGGCGCCAAGAAAACCATCCTCGATTACATCGAGACCGGCAAGCGCGAAGGCCGTCTGATCGCGGGCGGCGACGCGGCTCCGGGCGACGGCTATTTCGTCCAGCCCACGGTCATCGCCGACGTCGATTCGAAGGCGCGGATTTTCCAGGAAGAAATTTTCGGGCCGGTGCTCGCGGTGAGCAAGGCGCGCGATTTCGATCACGCCCTGGCGCTGGCCAACGACACCGAATACGGCTTAACCGGCGCGGTTTATACGCGGAATCCCGAAAAAATCCGCCGCGCGAAAGAGGAATTTTTCGTCGGCAACCTCTACATCAACCGGAAATGCACCGGCGCGATGGTCGGCGCGCATCCCTTCGGCGGATTCAATATGTCCGGAACCGATTCGAAGGCGGGCGGCCCGGATTATCTGCTGCAATTCCTCCAGCCCAAATCGATCGGCGAGAAGGTTTAGCGGAACTGGAGCCGTAAGCGGCGCTTTAGCGGAGTTGCTCAACCACGATTTTTCCGCCGTCTTCCCACGCGGCGACGGCGGAGCCGCCGGAAAGCGCCGCGAGACTGGGAAACGAGCCGCGGGGCGCGAGCACAGCCGGGTCCGAACTGCCGGGCCGCAAAACTCGAATCCCTGCCGCTGTCGACCAGGCAGCGTAAAGCCCCGCCGCGCTTCCGGCGACCGCGACATCGGTGCCTTCGCCAATTTGCCGTTCCGCCGCGCCGGGGCTGGCGAGGAAAATTTGATGTTCCCGCCGCCATGCGGTCACGATTTTTCCGCCGGCGATGGCGATGCCTCCGCCATCCATCGGACAGGCGTTCAGCTTCCACGTGCCCAGGCCTAATTTACGGGGCGTTGAGAACCGAACCCCGCCGCGCGACTGCGCCAGATACATATCGCGGCTGCCGTCGAGCCAGTTGCGCCACATGACCAGAATTTCGCCGTCCGGCGCGATGGCCACAGAAGGATGGCAGCACTCGCAAATCGTTCCGGCGGGCGATTCATAGATCAACACGTTCTTCGACCACGTAACTCCGCCATCGCTCGATTGCGAGCCGTACAGCTTTTTCCCGTTTCCGGCGCGCCCGTCGAGCCAGGCCGCGAACAATTCCGCCTTTCCGTCGGAGGCGAGCGCGTGCAATCCTTCCGTTGCCGCGCCCGGAAGGTCGTTGATGACCACCGGCTTGGACCAGGTTTTCCCCAGGTCGGCCGATCTCAGCGCGAACAGATCGCCGGCCGGGGGCAGCCCGTGAGCATGCGGGCCGCCGGCGTCTGCGTTTCCCCAGACGGCCGTGATCACGATCGCATCGCCGGCGAAGGTGATCCGCGGCCCGCGGTGATGCGTGAGGGGAATCACCGGCGCGTCAACCACCTTCTTCGGGACGGAAAAGGTCCGTCCCGAATCGGTGGAGAGGCTGAAATAGATCGAGTTTCCCGCGCCGAAGGTGAGGGCAACTGTGGAGCCGAGGACCGCCATTTGAGGCTCCCTCGCCGGCGCATCCGTACCGGGAGGGCCGATTTGAACCGCCAACATCGTCGCAAGCAACAAAATCATCTCATCTCCTTTCTGTATTAAAACGCGAGCCGGAGCGCGAGCTGGAACGCCCGCGGGTCTCCCACCGCGGTGATTTGCCGGAAGGTGGGCAGGGGATTCGACGGATAACTTCCGGTTCCGAACACGCCGTTCAGAGTCACGCCGTTGACGTGGTTGGTCAGGTTGAACCCTTCGGCCAGCGCGGCCAGGCGAAGTTTTTCGCCGAGGTTGAAAGTCCGGCTGAGGCGGGCATTGACATTCAAGAAATCGAATCCCGCGCCGGCGTTGCGATTGATGAAGACGCCGTTGATGGTCGGACGGGCCGGAGTTCCCTGAATCGTGTTCGCTCCGGTGGTGATGTTGAAGGGCAGCGCCGAATCATACTGGACGACGGCGGTCAGTTGAAAACCATGACGGATGTGTTCCCACGGCGAGCGCGCTTGGCCGGCGGGGCCGTGGATGGTCCCCTCAAACACCAGGCGGTGGCGCTGATCGTCGTCGGAACGGCCATAATCGCGCCAGATATCGAAATTATCGATCGGCGAGCTGAAGAAAAACTCCCCGACATTGTCCAGCGCTTTCGAATAGGTGTAGGAGACGCGATAGTCGCCCCAGCGGGCCGGCCGTTGCACAAACGACAGGTGCAGGCCGTCATAGTGGGAATCCCCCAGCGAGGAGTACTGGCTATCGTTGCCGTAGGCCGGATTGGGCCGGCATCCGTTGTTGGTTCCCGTGGCGAGGCAGCCCGGCACGTTCTGATTGACGGAAAGAATCAGGTGCAGGCCGCGCAGATGCTGGTAGCCGGCTTCAATGGTGCTGCGGGAGCCGATCTGGCGCTCGATCTCAAAATTCCCCTGCTCGGAGTACGGGTTTTGAAGGTGCCGGTCCATGGTGGTGAAGTTGAACAGCACGCCGGGCGGCAGGGTCAGGACGTTGAGAATGTTGGGGAACGAAGGCGCGCCCGCCTGGCCGGGGGAAAGGCTCACGGTGATCTGGCTCAGCTCGGCCGGATCGGTGGTGTTGTGCGCCGAAAGCAGGGCGTTGGCCAGCGCGCGCAGCGGCAGCCGGTCGTAAAACAGGCCGAATCCGCCGCGAATGACGGTTTTCCGCGACGCAAACGGCGTCCAGGCGAAGCCCGCCCGCGGAGAGACGTTGTGGGTGTCGGTGGCGATGGTTTGCAGGAATTGAAGGTCGTAGCGCAGGCCGGCGTTGAGCGTCAGGCGGCGGTTTACCGTCCACTCATCCTGCGCGTAAATACCGATATTGGGATTCGCCTGCGAAACGGCCGAGTTTGCAAACGTCTGGGTGAATCCGGAGGTGTTATAGACTCCGGCCAGGAAGTTGGCGAGCGAGGAGAACGAGTAGCTGCCCCGATAGGAGCGCGGAAAGACGATGGTGTCGGCGTTGTAGAGAACATCGGCACCGGCGCGGAGGGCGTGCCCGCCGGCCTGATAAGAAAAATTGTCGGCCAGCTCGCCCAGCTTATTGCGGCGCGCGGTCGGCGATGTGGATAACGTCCCGAAAGAAGCGACTCCGGAAATAGAGACCGCCGGGCCGACCGGGTCGGAAGGCGGCGCGCTCAGCGCGCTGTTCCAGAACTGCCCGCGAGTTTCATTCACCGTGCGCGGGGAGAGCGCGGCGACGTTGCTGGCCGCCAAAACCTGATCGGTGTCGTCCAGATTCGCCGACGCGGTCGGAGCGCTCAAGCCTCCGGCGCCGCGCGAATTGAGGCTGGTCACGTGATAAACGCTGTAACGGACGCTGAACTGGTCTTTGGCATTGAACTGGTGGTCGGCTTTCGCCAGCACGTTCAAACTGTGGACCGGGTTGGGATAGATGCCCGTCGAAACCGGCGGGCCGGGATATCCAACGGCCGCGAGCTTCGTATTAATGGCGATGAGATTGGCGGGAGTGATGGTGGTCAGGCCGGATTGATTGAGCTCGCGCTGCTCGAAATTGGCGAAATAGAACGTGCGGTCGCGCCGGATGGGGCCGCCCGCGCTCGCCCCGTACTGAGCTTGGGTCAACGGGAGCGCGGTGTGAGAAAGCGCGTTTGCGGCATTGAGGCGCTGATTGCGGAAATACCCGTAGAGGTCGCCGTGCAGCGTGTTGGTCCCGCTGCGCGTGACGGCGTTGAGATAGCCGCCGAGCGCGCGGCCGAACTCGGCCTGGCCGCCCGAGGTCACCACCTGAAACTCCTGGATGGAATCGACTGCGTAGGAGGCGCCGGTGAGGCCCGCCGCGTCGTCGTTGTTGGAGAGCCCGTCGACAATGAAGCTGTTGGAGAAATTCCGCTGGCTGTCCACCGAAATTCCTTGTCCGGGAACCGCCGACGTCTCGGCGAACATCTGGTTGGAGGCGGTGTTGGTCGAAGAAACGCCGGGAATGAACAACGCCAGATCGAGGAAGTTGCGGCCGTTGAGCGGCACTTGGGAGATTTCGGCCTGCGAAATCGTGCCGGCCACCTGCGTACGCGCGGCTTCGATCACGCCGGCTTCGGAACTGACGACGACACTTGTCTGCTCGGTGGCGATGGCCAGAGAGACGGGAACCTCGAACGCCGACCCGGCCGAGAGCGTAAGATCGCGCGTCGCATCGCGGAAGCCTTCTTTGTGAATCGTGAGTTCATACCGGCCGACGCGGAGGTAAGCAAAGCGGAAGCGTCCTTCGCCGTCGGTGACGGTGGTCGCCGTGAGATTGGTCTCCACCTGGCGGGCCGTAACCTGAGCGCCGGAAATCACCGCTCCGCTGGGGTCGGCGACCCGCCCGCTGATGGCGCCGCCGTTTACGGACTCCTGCGCGCAGAGCGGCCCGGCCGCAAACAGCGCGGCCAGAGACACCAGGGTTAGCCGAAGTTTTCGCATCGCTCCTCCTTGGCGGTCTTAGACAAATGGCAATTCGGCACCGCTTGAGCCGCTGCGGAAAAGGTTCATGGCCGGACGGAAACGCGCGGAAAGCGCGGCGCTAGACGCCCGGCATCAGATCTTCGGACAGCGAATCAGGCGTTCCGCGCGGGAGGGCCGCGCTTGCGGAGGGAGCAGATCGAGATCGAGTAGCCGCGGCGGGAAACGGGCGGAACGGCGCGGCCGTGAACCGGCAGCCGGGCAGCGGCCGCCGCCGCGGGAGCGGTCGAAAATGCTGGGGATGCCGAAAGCGCGGTTGCGGCCCTGGGCCAGGACGGGCATCTGGCCGCCGAAATTGCGGGGCCATCGCCCGGGGCGGCGGCCGCCATTTCGCAATGATGCTTTCCCCCGCGGCGGCAGCAGGCCGCCACTCCCGGATCTTCCCCGGCAAACAGCGCCGCCCCGATCAGCGGAAAGCTGAGGACGGCGATCAGCAGCGAGGCCAGGGCGCGGCGCATCCTGAGTCTTATCACAGCACCAAACCGGCGGGATTACAACCGGCGCAGCAGCGCCTTGGCTTCGCGCAGTTTTTCGAACCGCTTTTCGGCTTCCTTGAACGCGCGGGTGTGGACGCAGCGGCGCGCGCCGTCGTGCTCGGCCGGATGGAGCAGATGGAGCATCTCATGAAACAGGACGTACTCCACCGCCAGGCGCGGGACCTGCGGGCGGTCGAGAATGCGGCTCAACACGATCGCGTTATGCGAGGGATCGTAGTGGCCGAGCAGGGTCCGCGAGGCGTTCGGGCTCCAGCCCACCAGCGGGCGCGCCATCAAGCCGTGGAAATAGCGGAAGTTCAGATCCTCGAAGATTTCTTCCAGGTTGTAGGCGTGCCCCCGCGGAGACTCGACGCGCTTGCGGCCGCGAATCTGGCGCACCAGATCCAGGTGCCGGCGGACGTCGCGGCGGTTGAGATAGCGCTTGTAGCGGTCGCTGCTGGAGGCCGGAACCGGCCGCCGGAAAAGCTTCGAGAGCAGAATCTCCGCAAGCGCTTCGAGGACTGTTTCCGGCGCGCCCGCGAGCGTATCCGCGAGCCGGATCGACAAGGATCCGTTTTCCAGGCGCACCTGGGCGTTGGCGTTGGCGTAGCGGCGGAACTGGACGCGGACCTCCGGAAGCGGCGTGCGGGGCTTCATCTGCTGAAACACGCGGGCAAAGATCCGCCCGGCTTCCACTTCCATTCATGACGAATGTAACATGGTTGGTTTAGCTTCGCAGTCCAACAACGAGGAGGCCTATTGCCCGGAGCAAAAATCAGCGCGCTCGGCTGCTACGTCCCGCCCGGCGTGCTGACCAATCAGGATCTCGAAAAGATGGTCGAGACCTCCAATGAATGGATTCTGGAACGCACCGGAATCGTAGAGCGCCACATCGCTTCCCCGGACATCGCGACTTCGGATATGGCGGCCGAAGCCGCCAAAATCGCGCTGGCGCAGCGTGGCGTGGATCCCCGCGAGATCGAGGCGGTGATCGTTTGCACGGTCACGCCCGATATGCTGTTCCCCTCCACGGCCTGCCTGGTGCAGGACCGCATCGGGGCGAAAGGCGCCTGGGGCTTCGATCTGATCGCGGCCTGTTCCGGATTCGTTTACGGACTGACCACCGCCGCGCATCTGGTGATGGCGGGAACGCACAAAAAAGTTCTGGTGATCGGCTCCGACACCATGTCGCGCATCATCGATTACACCGACCGCGGCACCTGCATTCTGTTCGGCGACGGCGCCGGCGCGATGTTGATCGAGCCGACCGAGGTCCCCGGCGAAGGCTTTATCGGTTTTCTGAACGAGATCGACGGATCGGGCGGCGATTTTCTGAAGCAGCCCGCCGGCGGGAGCCGCTTGCCCGCCTCGGCCGAAACGGTCCAGCAGAGGCTGCACTTCGTCAAACAGGATGGGCAGCAGGTGTTTAAATACGCGGTGCGCAAAATGTACGAAATGAGCCGCGATTTGCTGCAAAAACACGGTTTTTCAAGCAAAGATGTGAAGGTTTTGATCCCTCATCAGGCCAACCGCCGGATCATCGCGGCGGCCGCCGAGCGGCTGGGGCTGAGCTGCGATCAGGTGATCATCAACATCGACCGCTACGGCAACACCACGGCGGCCACCATCCCGCTGGCGACGCGCGACGCCCTCGCGCAGGGAAAATTGCAAAAGGGCGACCTGGTGGTGTTCGCCACCGTGGGGGCGGGATTCACCGTCGGCGTGAATTTGTGGCGCTGGGCGTATTGAGCCGCTAGCGCACCGGGAGGAACCGGCCGGGAGGGCTGATCTGATCCGCCGTGGCGACGCGGATCTCGGGATTGGACGCGACGTCGTCCGGCAGCAGCAGATTGATCTGGAACAGGCCGGCGTAGCCAACCACGGCGCCGGCGTAATCGATGTTGGACCGGCTCACCGGGGCGCCGTTGAGGAAAATTTGAATCGGGGAGGCCAGCGGCGCGGCGACCTGCGCCACTTGGTTGGGGATGGCGGCGGGAACGGTCGGGCCCATGCCGGTGGTCCACAGAACGATCCACTCGCCGGCGCGGGCGGGCGAGGACGGGCTGACCAGGGAGCCGTCCAGATGCGTGGCGAGCACGGTGGTGGCGTCGATTTGAAAGAAGGCGGGCGCCGTAGCGCCCAACTGGATTGGAACCGCCGGGCCGGCCAGGCCGTTGGAGACCACCTGAAGGGTGGCCGCGCCGGGCGCCAGCAGCGAGGGCACCAGCGCATTGACCAGAGTCGGCGAGACGTACCACATATCCGCCGGGATGCCATTGATCAGAACATGGACGCCGCCGAGCGCCGTCGGCAGCAAGCCGCCGGAGATATCGGAGGGGCCGATGGCCCGCACCACCGTTGAAAGATTTGTCCCGTAGATGCTGATGAACGTATCGGCGGCGTAGTAGCCGGCAATGGCGGCGGCGGAGTTGGCGATGCTGGCGGCGGAGTAGACCGGCGCTCCCGCGGTGCCACTTGAATCGGCCCACCAGGGCCCGAACAAGAGGGCTGCCAGCAGAACGGCGGCAGCCATTTCCTTGGCCCAAGTTTAGCATTTCCGGCGCGGGGGTGGCTGGGACTAGCCTTCTGGCCATTGACAGGCGCCGCGGGAAATTTGAAACTAAGAGAAAGCTGCCGGTTAATGACGAGATAACCTCAATGAAACGGCTCGGTTTGGCGATTGCGCTGGCAAGCGTCTGGAGCTACGCTCAGACTGCCGAGACGCTGCCGGTGGCGGCCCAGCAGGCGCTGGTGAACCGGTATTGCGCCGGCTGCCACAACGACAAGCTCAAATCCGGCGGGTTTTCCTGGACGACGATTGACCTGGCGCATCCGGCCCGGAACGCCGAGCGCGCCGAGCAGGTGATCCGCTTCCTGCGCGCGGGCATGATGCCGCCGCCGGGAGTTCCGCGGCCCGATGCGGCGACCATCCGCAGCTTCGCCGCTTCGCTGGAAAACGCGATCGACCAGGCCTCCGCCGCCGATCCGAACCCGGGCGCTCCGGCGCTGCACCGGCTGAACCGCATCGAGTATCGCAACTCGGTCCGCGACCTGCTCGATCTGGACGTGGATGTGGCGTCGCTGCTGCCGGCCGACGATATGTCCCATGGATTCGACAACATGGCCGACGTGCTGACGGTTTCTCCGGCGCTGATGGAAGGATATTTGCGCGCGGCGGGACGCATCAGCCGCATGGCCGTCGGCGATCCGAATGTGGCGCCCTCCACCGCCACGTTCCATGAGCCGCGGGTGATTAACCAGATCCGGCACATCGAGGGGACGCCGTTCGGCACGCGGGGCGGAATGGCCGTGGTGCACAATTTTCCCGCCGATGGCGAATACACCATCCGCCTGTTTTTTTATAACGACCTGTGCGGGCCTCTGTTCGGCAAGAATCAGGGCAAAGCCGAGCAGATCCTGGTGGCGGTCAATGGCGAGCGCGTGGCGCTGATGCCGATCAACCCGAATTTCCTGCTGACCGATTTTTTGCAGACGCCGCCGATCAAGATTAAGGCGGGTCCGCAGAAAATCTCGGCGTCGTTTATCCAGCGCGCGGAAGGCCCGTTTGAAGATGTGGTCTCGCCCTTTGAGCAGACGCTGGTGGATCTGACGCGCGCGGATCTGCCGGGGATGACGTCGCTGCCGCACCTGCGGGAGATGACCATCACGGGTCCGAAGAACGTCACCGGCATCTCCGAAACGCCGAGCCGGAAAAAAATCTTCACCTGCCATCCCCAGCCGGGCGCTGACGAGATTCCCTGCGCCAAAAAAATTATCGCCGCACTGGCGCGCCAAGCCTATCGCCGTCCGGTGACCGGCGCCGATACAGAAGACCTGCTGAGCATTTATCAGAAGGGCCGCAATAAATCGGACTTCGAGGGCGGCATCCGCGCTGTGATCGAAGCGATTCTTTCCGATCCCGAGTTTGTGTTCCGTTTCGAGCGCACCCCGGCCGGAGCCGCTCCGGGGACGAATTATCGGATCAGCGATCTGGAGCTGGCCTCGCGCCTGTCGTATTTTCTGTGGTCGAGCGCGCCCGACGACGAGTTGATTACGGCCGCCGCGCAGGGCCAGTTGAAGGATCCGCAGACGCTGGAGCGGCAGGTCCGCCGGATGCTGGCCGACCCCAAATCGGAGGCCCTGTCGAAGGTGTTTGCGGCCGAGTGGCTGCACCTGCAAAATCTGAAAGACGTTCAGCCGGACGTTTATCAATTTCCGAACTTCAACAAAAACCTGGCGGAATCGATGCGCACGGAAACCGAACTGCTGTTTGACAGCATCGTGCGCGAGGACCGCAGCGTGCTGGACCTGCTCACCGCCAATTACACCTTCGTCGATGAGATTCTGGCCAAGCACTACGGCATTCCGGACGTGTTGGGGACGCGGTTCCGGCGGGTGGCGCTGACCGATCCGAACCGCTTCGGGCTGCTGGGGCAGGCGAGCATTCTGACGCTCACCTCCATCGCCACCAGGACCTCGCCGGTGCAGCGCGGCAAGTGGGTGATGATCGTGCTGCTGGGCACGCCGCCACCGCCGCCTCCGCCCAACGTTCCACAGCTTAAGGAAAACGAGGAGAACGCCAAGGCGTTGTCCGTCCGCGAGCGGATGGAGGAGCACCGGAAAAACGAGCCCTGCCGGTCCTGCCATCAGTTGATGGACCCGATCGGGCTGGCGCTGGAAAATTTCGACGCGGTGGGCGCCTGGCGCGCCAAGGACGCGGGCATGATGGTGGACGCCAAGGGCAAGATGTTCGACGGAACGCCGCTGGACGGACCGGTGAGCCTGCGCCAGGCGATCCTGGGCCACTCCGACGCGTTCCTTCAAACCTTCACGGAAAACCTGCTGGCGTATGCGCTGGGGCGGGTGGTGGACTATCGGGACGAGCCGGTGGTGCGCTCGATCGAGCATGCGGCGGCGCGCGACGGGAACCGGTTTTCGGCGTTTGTGCTGGGGATTGTGAACAGCATGCCCTTCCAGATGAGGAGAGCCGATGCGGCGGAGACGCCGTCGGCGGCCAACGGGAATCGACAATGACCTTTTTGACGAAAAAACATCTTTCGCGCCGCACCATGCTGCGCGGCATGGGGGTGGCGATCGGGCTTCCGTTTCTGGATGCGATGGCGCCGGCGCAGACGCCGCTGGCCAAGACGGCGGCCGCCGCGCGCCCGCGGCTGTGCTGCATCGAGATGGTGCACGGAGCGGCCGGCAGCACGGTGGACGGGTCCAATAAGCATTACTGGTCGCCGGAAAAGGAGGGGGCCGATTTCGAGTTTACTCAGACGCTCGAGCCGCTCAAGGATTTTCGCGAGTATCTGACCATCATCAGCGACACCGATCTTCGCCCGGCCGGAGCGTACGCCGATAAAGAAGAAGGCGGCGATCATTTCCGCTCGACTTCGGTGTATCTCACCGCGGCGCATCCCAAGATGACCGAGGGGTCCGACATTTATTGCGGCACTTCGATCGACCAGATGTACGCGCAGCAGTTCGGCCAGGACACGCCGCTGCCGTCGATCCAGCTTTGCATTGAGAGCGTGGACGGCTCCGGCGCCTGCGATTACGGCTACGCCTGCGTTTACGCCGACACGATCAGTTGGGCGTCGCCGACGCAGCCGCTGCCGATGACGGTGGATCCGCGGCAGGCCTTCGAGCAGATGTTCGGCGACGGCGCGACGCCGGAAGAACGCGCGCTGCGCCAGCAGATGAGCGGCAGCATTCTCGACCGCATCACGCACCGCGTTTCGGCCTTGCAGCGCGAGCTGAACGCCGCCGACCGGGCGCGGCTGAGCGATTTTCTGGACGATGTGCGGGAGATCGAGCGGCGCATTCAGAAAACCGAGCAGCACAATTTGAGCGGCGCGGCGCGGCAGCTTCCCGCGGCGCCGGTGGGCGTGCCGGATTCCTTTGAGGAGCACGTCACGCTGATGTTCGATCTTCAGGCGCTGGCGTTCGCCACCGATACGACGCGCTGCTCGGCGTTCAAGATGTCGCGCGACGTCTGCCAGCGGGTGTACGAGGAGAGCGGCGTCAAGGTTCCGTTCCACACCGCGTCGCATCACGGCGAATCGCCGGCGCGGATCGCCGAATTCGCCAAAATTAATCGTTATCACGTCAGTTTGCTGCCGTATTTCTTCAACAAGCTGAAGAACACGCCGGATGGCGACGGCAACCTGCTCGACCATTCTCTGATTCTTTACGGCAGCCCGATGGGCGATTCCAACGCGCACAATCACAAGCGCGTGCCGATCCTGCTGGCGGGCAAGGCGAACGGAAAAGTGAAGGGGAACCTGCA
>JAJPIT010000063.1 GCA_021324615.1 Terriglobia bacterium
CCGAACATTTTTTCCCAAATTTGTCCGATGGGGCTTTCGCGGCCGATCACCACCAGCAGATAATATCCGAGCACCGTCGGCGGCAAAACCAGCGGCAGCGTGACCGCAGCGTCCAGCGCTTCTTTGCCGCGGAAATCGCGGTTGGCGAGCAGGTAGGCGATCGCCACGCCCACCGCGATTCCCAGCGCGGTCGCCGCCAGCGCGACGCGCAGGCTGAGCCACAACGGGAACCAGTCGATCGGCATGGCCTATTTTAGCGTTTGCGCCCGTACCGCCGGCTACTCACTCTCGCCGCCGACCTTCAGGACCGCCAGAAACGCCTCCTGCGGAATCTCCACCCGGCCCACGCGCTTCATCCGGCGCTTGCCCTCTTTTTGCTTTTCAAGCAGCTTGCGCTTGCGCGTGATGTCGCCGCCGTAGCACTTGGCCAGCACGTTTTTCCGCATCGCCGGGATATTTTCCCGCGCGATCACTTTATTGCCGATGGCCGCTTGCAGCGCGACTTCAAACATCTGCCGCGGGATCAGCTTGCGCAGCCGCTCAATGAGGTGTTTCCCGCGTTCGTAGGCGAAATCGCGGTGCACGATCATGGACAGCGCGTCGACCGGCTCGCCCGCCACCAGCACGTCCAGCTTCACCATCGGCGAGACGCGATGTCCGGCGAAGTGATAATCGAGCGACGCGTATCCGCGCGAAGCCGACTTGAGCCGGTCGTAGAAATCCAGCACGATCTCATTCAGCGGCAATTCATAAACCAGCAGCACGCGCCCGGCGCCGATGTACTCGAATTTCTTCTGCGTCCCGCGCTTTTCCTCGAGCAGTTTTAAAATCTCGCCGAGGAACTCCTCGCGCGTGATCACCGTCGCGTCGATGATCGGCTCCTCGATTTGCCTGATTTCGGCGGGATTGGGAAATTTCGTGGGATTGTCCACCTCGAACACGCCTCCGTCGAGGGTGGTGACTTTGTAGCGGACGCCCGGCGCGGTGGTGATCAGGTCGATTTGAAATTCGCGCTCCAGCCGCTCCTGCACAATCTCCAGATGCAGCAGCCCCAGAAAGCCGCAGCGGAAGCCGAAGCCCAGCGCGGCGGAGTTTTCCGGCTCGAAGCTGAACGCGGAGTCGTTCAATCGCAGTTTTTCCAGCGCGTCGCGAAGCAGGCCGTGCTCGTGCGACTCCACCGGATACAATCCGGCGAACACCATCGGCTTCATCGGCTCGAATCCCGGCAGCGGCTCGGCGGCGGGATGGGCGTGATCGGTAATCGTGTCGCCGATCTGCGCGTCGGAAACGGTTTTGATGTTGGCGAACAAAAAACCCACTTCGCCGGCCGACAGCTCATCACAGGGCACGGGCTTGGGCGACTGATAGCCGAGCCCCTCCACTTCATACACCGTGTTGGTCGCCCACAAGCGGATCTTCTGGCCGACCTTCAGGCGCCCGGAAAACACGCGCGCCAGAATCATCACCCCGCGATAGGGATCGAACCAGGAGTCGAAAATCAGCGCGCGCAGCGGATCCTCGGGCGAGCCCTTCGGCGGCGGCACCAGATGCACCACCGCTTCCAGCACTTCCGGAATGCCGACGCCGTTTTTGGCGCTGGCCAGAATCGCGCCGCTGGCGTCCAGGCCGATGACGTGCTCAATCTGCTCGCGGACGCGGTCCGGCTCGGCCGAGGGCAGATCGATTTTATTGATTACCGGAATAATTTCCAGATTGTGATGCAGCGCCAGATACGTGTTGGCCAGCGTCTGCGCCTCCACCCCTTGCGAGGCGTCCACCACCAGCAGCGCGCCTTCGCAGGCTTGCAGGCTGCGGGAAACCTCGTAGGTGAAATCGACGTGGCCCGGCGTGTCGATCAGATTGAGCTGATATAAATTTCCGTCGGAGGCGCGGTAGTTCAGGCGCACGGCGTGAGCTTTGATGGTGATGCCGCGCTCCCGCTCCAGATCCATCGAATCCAGCACCTGATCCATCATTTCGCGCTGCGATAAGGCTCCCGTGGCTTCCAGCAGGCGGTCGGCCAGCGTCGATTTGCCGTGGTCGATGTGTGCAATAATGCTGAAATTCCGGATGTAGTCGGGGAGCATGCGGTAAACTTGGTGCTGGAATCCCTATTATCCCACGATGTCGAATCAGCCGATCGAATGGGCACACGACGGACGAGGCTTGCGCCTGGCGATCGTGGTGTCGCGTTTCAACCGCCGCGTCACCGATAAGCTGCTGGAGGAGGCGCAAGCGGCCTTGCAGCGGGCCGGCGCCGGGCGCGCCCCCGTCTTCTACGTCCCCGGCGCGTTCGAGCTGCCCTTGGCCGCCAAGCTCCTGGCCCACACGCACGCCTATCACGGCATCGTGGCCCTGGGCGCGGTCATCCGTGGCGAAACGCCGCATTTCGACTACGTCGCGGCCGAAGCCGCCCGCGGATTGCAGCAGGTGATGCTCGAAACCGGCGTGCCGGTGTCCTTCGGAGTGCTCACCACGGAAAATCTGGAGCAGGCCGAGGCGCGCGTGACCAAAGGCGCCGACGCCGCCCTGACCGCCATCGAGATGGCCCGCTTCAGCGCCTCGGTCGCGCAAGCCGCGCGGAGCTGACCGATGCCCGCCCGCCACCGTTCCCGCCAGCGCGCTCTCCAGGTCCTGTTCCTATGGGACCAGCGGCGGCAAACCATCGAGGACGCCATCTCCGCGTTTTACGAAACCCTGTCGGCGGAGGAGGACTCCCCGCGCGCCGCCCCCGACGAGTTTATGGAAGCGCTGGTGCGCGGGGCCAGCGAAAACGCGCCGTCCATCGACCGGCGCATCGCCGAAAAATCGGAAAACTGGCGGCTGGAGCGGATGCCCGCGGTGGACCGCAACATCCTGCGGCTGGCCGTTTATGAAATGAGCGAGCTGAAAACTCCGGCGCCGGTGGTGATCGACGAGGCGCTGGAGCTGGCGCGCCAGTTTTCCGGCGACGAATCGGTGTCTTTCATCAACGGCGTGCTCGACGCGGTGCACAAGGGCGGGAGCTGAAGCCGGATTCACCGGCCGCGCCGCGCAGTGGCTCGCCACGCGCCGCCGCCCTATTTTTTCTCGATCGCCAGAACCGCCGCCTGCGTTCCCGCCTTCGCCCGGACGATCGTGAGGGTGACGCTGCGCTTCTTGTCCGCGCTCACCGCGCTGAGCAGGCCGCCTGCCTCGCTCATCATCGGCCGGACCGCAAATCCGTTTTTCGTGAGCCGGTCCTGAAAAAACGCGGCAACGCCGGCAGGCGCCTCCGCCGTCTTGAACGAGTAGGTGTGGCGCGACTCCCCGCCTCCCGCGGAGTGGTGGACTCCTTCCGCCGGAGCCGGGTACAGCGGCAGCCAAGCCGGCATTTTCGCCATCGCCGCGGCCGGATCGAAACTGAAACTTCCTTCCGAGGACTTCAGCGTCAGACGGCCTTCGCCAGCGGCCGGCGAATGGCGCTCCAGGCCGGCCACGGCCAGCGCGAGCGCCGCCGCCGCCGCGCCACCCAGAATCGCGATCCTTGGGCCCATGCCCGGATCATCGTCGGAATGGCGCCCAAACGTTACAATAGGTCGGCATGACACACAAATTCCATAGCTGGGATTCGGTTCCGCTGGAGACCCTGAGCGACGTGATCTCGCGCAAGGTGATCAGCGGGGAAAAGGCGATGGTCGCGCAGGTGTTTTTGAAAAAAGACGCCGTCGTTCCCGAGCACCACCACGAAAGCGAGCAGATCACATACATTGTTGAAGGCGCTCTGAAGTTCGATATTGAAGGCCGCCAGGTGATCGTCCGCGCGGGCGAAGTTCTGCACATTCCCTCTAATGTTCCGCATCGCGCCGTGGCGCTTGAGGACACCGTAGATCTGGACATTTTTTCGCCCATCCGCGCCGACTGGTTGAGCAAGGATGACGCTTATCTCCGGCGCGGCGATCGCCAGAGGACCTGAGCCGATGGACCTGGAATTGAAGGACCGCGTCGCGCTGGTGGCCGCCTCCAGCCAGGGATTGGGCAAAGCGGTCGCCTTGGGGCTGGCGCGGGAAGGCGCCAAGCTCGCCTTGTGCTCGCGGAAGGCCGACGCCGTGGAAGCGGCCGCGCGGGAAATTCGCGGCGCAACCGGAGCCGACGTGTTCGCCGCCGCCGCTGACGTAACCGATGAGCACCAGGTCGGCGCTTTCGTCCAACGCGTGAATGAGCGGTTCGGACGCATCGATATTTGCGTCGCCAACGCGGGCGGCCCGCCGGCCAAGCCCTTCGACGCCACCACCGCCGAGGACTGGCGCCGCGCCATCGATTTGAATCTGATGAGCACGCTGTTTCTGGCCAGCCGGGTTTTGCCGGGCATGAGGGCGCGCAAGTGGGGCCGTCTGGTGGCCATCACCTCGCTCAGCGTCAAGCAGCCGGTGGAGGGATTGATCCTCTCCAATTCCGTGCGCGCCGCGGTGGTGGGACTGGTCAAAACCCTGTCGAACGAGTACGCGCCGGATAACGTGCTGGTGAATAACGTGTGCCCCGGCTACACCGCCACCGATCGCCTGGGCGAGCTGGCGGCGGCCCTGGCCAAGACAGCGGGCGTTTCCCCGGCCGAGATTGAAAAGCGCTGGACCAGCCAGATCCCGATGGGGCGCCTGGGCCGACCCGAGGAGTTCGCCGACGTGGTGGTCTTTTTATGCTCGGCGCGGGCCAGCTATGTCACCGGCCAGTCGATCCTGGTCGACGGCGGCTGCGTGAAGGCGCTGATGTAGCCCGCCCCGTCGCATTTTTGCGGAATCAGTGTTATCTTCGCCAAAAGGGAATTTGACATGCCTACACAGAAAACGCTCCTCGCAATCGGCGTCGCCGCGGCCGGCCTGGTCGCTTCGGCGCAGTGGAAGCCCAAGGACACCGAATGGCCCACTTATACCGCGGATCTGGCCGGATCAAAATACCGGCCCCTGGATCAAATCAATGCGTCCAATTTCAGCAAGCTGGAAATCGCCTGGCGCCTGAAGACCGATAATTTCGGCACCAAGCCCGAATATAAGCTCGAAGGCACGCCGTTGATGGTCAACGGCGTCATCTACGCCACGGCGGGAACGCGCCGCGATGTGGTCGCCCTCGACGCCAAAACCGGCGAGATCAACTGGGTCCACAGCCTTCGCGAGGGACAGCGCGCCGCGCTTTCCCCGCGCCAGCTCTCCGGACGCGGCCTGGCCTTCTGGAGCGACGGCCACGGCGACGACCGCGTGATTTACGTCACCACCGGATATAGGCTGGTCGCGCTGAACGCCAAGACCGGCATGATGATCCCCTCCTTCGGCGAAAACGGCATGATCGACTTGAAGAAAGGGATGTACACCGGCACCGGCCAGCCGATCGATCTGGAAACGGGGGAAGCGGGCCTGCACGCCGCGCCGACGGTGGTCAACGACACGGTCATCGTCGGCTCCGCGTTCAAGGAAGGCATGACCGTGAGGACGCACAATAACACCAAGGGCCTGGTCCGCGCCTTCGACGTCCGCACCGGAAAACTCCTGTGGACGTTTCACACCATCCCCAAAAAGGGCGAGTTCGGCTATGACACCTGGGAAAACGGCTCGGCCGACGTCAACGGCAACACCGGCGTCTGGACCCAGATCACGGTCGATCCCCAGCTCGGCCTGGTGTATCTGCCGGTGGAATCGCCCACCTCGGATTACTACGGCGGCGAGCGTCCCGGCGACAATCTTTTCGGCGAGAGCCTGGTCTGCGTCGATCTGAAGACCGGCCAGCGCAAATGGTATTTCCAGATCGTGCATCACCCCATCTGGGATTACGATCTGTCCTCGGCGCCCCTGCTGGTGGACATCAACGTGGACGGCAAGCCGATCAAGGCCGTGGCGCTTCCGACCAAGGAAGCGTTTCTCTATGTATTCGACCGCGTGACCGGGAAACCGGTGTGGCCCATCGAGGAGCGGCCGGTGCCGCAGTCCGACGTGCCCGGCGAAAAAACCTCCAAGACCCAGCCGTTCCCCACCAAACCGCCGGCTTACGCGCGGAATTACATCAAAGTTCCCGACGATCTGATCGATTTCACGCCCGAAATGCGGGCCGACGCGATCGACCGCTTGAAAAGCTATCGCGTGGAAGGGATGTTTACGCCGCCGGTGATCGGAGATCCCGCGCACTGGCTGGGGGGCATCAATCTGGGCAACGCCAGCGGCGGCACCAATTGGCCGGGCGCCGGTTTCGATCCGGTCACGCACATCGTTTACGCGCAGGCCGCGCAGTCCTATGTGACGCCGATTTCCCTGCGCACGCCGCCGCCCGGATTTTCCGATATTCGCTACGTCTCCGGCCGCAATGATCAGGAATTCCGCGTCGCGGAAGGTCCCGGCTACGGCAGCGCGGCGGATTATCCGGTGCAGCGCGCCGCCCGCGGAACCGGTCGCGGAGCCGGCGCAGGCTCGGTTGCGGGCGCGGGAGGACGCGGCGCGGCTCGCGGTGGCGGCGGCGGAGGCGGTCTGCTGATTCAGGGCTTGCCGATTGTGAAGCCGCCTTACGGCGTCATCTCGGCGATTGATCTCGATCAAGGCACGCTCAAATGGCAGGTGCCCTACGGCGAGACTCCGGATAACGTCCGCAATCATCCCGCCTTGAAAGGACGCGACATCGGCAACACCGGCATGAATGGCAGCGTCGGCGTGCTGATCACCAAGACGCTGGTCATCGTCGGCGACAGCCAGGTCACCTCCGTCACGCATCCGCGCGGAGCGATGCTCCGCGCCTATGACAAGGCCACGGGAAAGGAAGTCGGCGCGGTGTGGATGCCGGCCCCCGTCTCCGGTTCGCCCATGACCTATATGTGGCAGGGCAAGCAGTATATCGTGGTCGCCATCGGCGGCGGATCTTATTCGGGAGAATACCTCGCCTTCGCTCTTCCCGACAGCGAAGACTCCACCGGCCAGAGATAGAAAAGACTCTGCGGAGGGCGGACCTCAGTCCGCCCCCGCCCGGCGGGCCGTCCAGCTTGCTTTCAGAAAATCGCGGTTCATCCGGCTGATCACTTCCACACGGATCCCTTTGGGACACACCGCCTCGCACTCCCCGATGTTGGTGCATTGCCCGAAGCCTTCCTCGTTCATCCGCGCCACCATGCGCAGCGCGCGCCGGGCGCGTTCGGGCTGACCCTGCGGCAGCAGGCCCAGGTGCGCAATCTTGGCGCCGGTGAACAGTGACGCGCTGGCGTTGGGGCAGGCCGCCACGCACGCTCCGCAGCCGATGCAGGCGGCGGCGTCCATGGCTCTTTCGGCGGCCTCCTTGGAAACCGGAATCGCGTTGCCGTCCGGAGCGCTTCCGGCGGGAGTGCTGATGTAGCCGCCGCTGGCGATAATCCGGTCCAGCGCGCTGCGGTCCACCATCAGATCGCGCAGAATCGGGAACGCCTTGGCCCGCCAGGGCTCCAGATAAAGCTCCGCGCCGTTGTCAAAGTGGCGCAGCGTGAGCTGGCAGACGGTGGTCTTCGACAACGGACCATGAGCGACGCCGTTGATCATGAACCCGCAGGAGCCGCAGATGCCTTCGCGGCAATCATGCTCGAAAACCACCGGATCCTCGCCTTTCAGAATGAGCTCTTCGTTCAACACGTCGAGCGCTTCGAGCATGGACATGTCCGGATTCAACCCGTCTTGTTCATAGCGGACCATGCGGCCCGGCGATCGGCCGTCGCGCTGGCGCCAGATGTGGAAGATCAGCTTCATGGTGGCCCGGGCGCCGCCGCGGTTACTTGTAACTCCTTTGCGACGGATGCACGTACTCGAACCTCAGCGGCTCCTTATTGAGAAGCGGCGGATCGCCGCCGTTGTACTGCCACGCCGCGACGTAGCTGAAGCGGGCGTCGTCGCGCAGCGCCTCCCCGTCGGGAGTCTGGTGCTCCTCGCGGAAATGCGCGCCGCAGGATTCGTCGCGGTGCAGCGCGTCGATGCACATCAGCTCGGCCAGTTCAAAGAAATCGGCGACGCGGCCGGCCTTTTCCAAAGATTGATTGATCTCCTTGGCCGCGCCGGGAACCTTCACCTCGCGCCAGTATTCCTCGCCAAGCTCGCGGATTTTCCCGATGGCGTGCTCCAGCCCGCCGGCATTGCGCGACATCCCGCAGTAATCCCACACGAGTTTTCCCAATTCACGGTGGAAGGAATCCACCGTGCGCCTGCCGCGGGCTTCCAGCAGCCGGCGCGTGCGCTCCGCCACCGCGTCCTGCGCCTCGCGGAACTCCGGGCTCAACGGATCGGCTTTTTCGAATTTCTCGCCCGCCAGATAGTTTCCAAGGGTATAGGGCAGGATGAAATAGCCGTCCGATAAGCCCTGCATCAGCGCGCTGGCGCCCAGGCGATTGGCCCCGTGATCGGAAAAATTCGCCTCGCCGATAACGAAGAGCCCGGGGATGGTGGACATCAACTGATAATCCACCCACAGGCCGCCCATGGTGTAGTGGATCGCCGGATAGATGCGCATGGGGGTCTGATAGGGATTCTCGCCGGTGATGCGCTGGTACATCTCAAACAGGTTGCCGTAGCGCTCCTCGATCACCGCGCGGCCCAGGCGCGCGATCGCGTCGGCGAAATCGAGATAAACCCCCAGGCCGTGCTCGCCCACGCCCCGGCCTTCATCGCACACCGCCTTGGCGTTGCGGCTGGCGACGTCGCGGGGGACCAGGTTGCCGAAGCTCGGATAGCGGCGCTCCAGATAATAATCGCGCTCGGCTTCCGGGATCTCATTCGGCGCGCGCTTGTCTCCCTTGTTTAAAGGAACCCAGATGCGCCCGTCGTTGCGCAGCGATTCGCTCATCAGCGTGAGTTTCGATTGATAATGGCCGCTGACCGGAATGCAGGTCGGATGGATCTGCGTGAAGCAGGGGTTGGCGAACGCCGCGCCCCGTTTATAAGCGCGCCAGATGGCCGTGCAGTTGGAGCCCTTGGCGTTGGTCGAAAGATAATAGACGTTGCCGTATCCCCCGGTGGCCAGGACGACGGCGTCGGCCGCGTGCGATTCGATCGCCCCGCTGACCAGATCGCGCGTGACGATGCCGCGCGCCCTGCCGTCTACCACCACCAGATCCAGCATCTCCGTGCGCGGAAACATCTTCACGCGCCCGGCATCCACCTGCCTCTCCAGCGCCTGGTAAGCCCCCAGAAGAAGCTGCTGGCCGGTCTGGCCGCGGGCGTAAAACGTCCGCGACACCTGCGCGCCGCCGAAGCTCCGGTTGGCCAGCGTCCCGCCGTATTCGCGCGCGAACGGCACGCCTTGCGCGACGCACTGATCGATAATCTGGACGCTGATCTGCGCCAGCCGGTACACGTTGGCTTCCCGCGACCGGAAATCGCCGCCCTTCACCGTGTCATAGAACAGCCGGTAGACGCTGTCGCCGTCGTTGTGGTAATTCTTGGCCGCGTTGATTCCGCCCTGCGCCGCGATAGAGTGCGCCCGCCGCGGCGAATCCTGGAAGCAGAAGCACTTCACGTTGTAGCCGAGCTCGGCCAGTGTCGCCGCCGCCGAGGCGCCCGCCAGCCCGCTGCCCACCACGATGATCTCGTGCTTGCGCTTGTTGGCCGGGCTCACCAGCTTCATCTCGAACCGGGCTTTGTCCCACGCCCGTTCGATCGGCCCGCCGGGCGCGCGGGCGTCCAGGGAAAGCGAGCCCGCCCGCCACCGCCCGGCCGCTTCGATGTTCCCGGCAATTGGCATCCCTGGGTTAGGACTCTCCTGGACCAAAGGCGCGCATCCTCACAATACCGGCGGGATCACGCCCAGCATCACCGCCACCGGTATCGAGATAAATCCGAAAAAAATGAACAGCGCGATCAGCCAGGCGGCGCGATGAATCCGCGGCGTGTGGCGCGGATGATAGAAGCCCAGCGTCTGGAAAAGGCTCCACAGCCCGTGCCGCAGATGCAGGCACAGCAGCGCCATGGCGAAAATGTAGAACAGCGAGACGGCCGGCACGCGGAAGCCGCTGATCACGTTGCCGTAGGGGTCCAGGCGGTTGTACGGCGTGCCGCCCACGCCAAAGGTGAACTGCATCAGGTGATAAGCCACAAACGCCGCGACGATCGGCCCGCTCCAGTACATGGTGCGCGAGGCGTACGCGGATCCCGCCGGCTTCCATCGCCGGTAGCCGGCCGGCCGCGCTTCCGATTTCACCACCGCCAGCTCGATCGAACTCCAGATGTGCAGCAGCACGCTGATCAAAAGAAGGACGCGCACCGGCCAAACCAGTTCGGGAAGATGGCGCAGCGCGCGGGCGTAGCCGTTGAACTGATCCGGACCCAGGAAGATTTGCAGATTTCCGATCAGGTGGGCGAGCACAAACAGCGCCAGAATCGCGCCGGTGGCGGCCATCACGGCTTTTTTCCCTAACGTGGTTTCCCAGAAGCGAAGAAGGCGCGGCTTCGGGATGCCCTCCTGGGCGGCGGTGGCGCTCATTCTGCAAGCTTTCTCTCATTATGATACCAGCCGCCGCGGCCATACCCGGCACGCGCACCGGATCAGTCCGCCCGCCAATACGGCGGCAGATGGGGTTTGGTGTCGCGGACGATTTCCATAATGGCGCGGCGGTCTTCGGCGGAGAGGCGGTCGAACGGCTTGTTTTGATCCTTGCCGCTGAGAATTTCGTACAGCCGCTGGTAAACCCGCTCGCGCACGATCCCCGGCAGGGCGTCGAAGGCGCCGCTATAGATCATGTAGGAGAGCGGATATTTGAACAGGCGCTTCCGCAGATCGAAGTCGCGCAGAGACCGGCCCCGGCGGTCCCGCGGGCCGCGCGCGGCGAACGTCCGCGCAAAGGAGGAAACACCGGCGACCGGCCCGGAAAGCGGCGCTTCGTCGGCGAATAGCATGTACGCCAGCATCTGTTCGATCTCCTCATCGATTTCCCGCCGCGCATCGTCATCCAACTTCCCGCCGTGCGAGTGGTCGTGCAGCGCGATCCGCGCGTCCCAGCCGATTCTCGTCATCAGATTGGTCATGCGGACCTGATGCTCCAGCGTCATCAACGCCACCACGTCGCTGGTCGGCGCCAAATAGCGTGAGGTGTCGAAAAACTTCGCCAGATCCGTGATGTTTTGCGTACCCTCCCTCGGCCCGCCGGGGTGGACGGGATCGACCAAATTGGTATTGTTCCCCAGATGCGCCTGCGATCCGGTCGTCCCCGTGACGTACCACCCGCCCCAGCGATCCGCCAGACTCACGCGGTCGTCGGTCACGTACGAGCTGCCGTGGCCTTCCGAGCCTTCGCTTCGCGGCCGGATGGAGCTGACCATCAGGCCCGGCACGCCCAGCGTCGGCGGACCCTGATGACACCGCAGGCAGCTATCGTCCCGGCCGAATCGCGGATGTTCCGCCGCCTCCGGGTCGAGCGTGTAGAAAACAACGCCCTGCTCCGGATCGACCCCGCTCAGCTCCAGCATTCCCCCCTGCACAAAGCCAACCGCGGCGTCGTCGCTGAAGTAAATCGCACGCGGCGTCGCGGGGCCGATGCGCTCGCTCTGGATGCTCGTCTTGGAAAACACCAGCACCTGGGAATCGGCGCGGATGCCCAGCTCTTTGAGAATCGAAGGCAGATAGCCCCAGCCGTTCGGCGCGCGTTGCAGCTTCACCTGGCCTTTATCCAGCCTCTGCTGGAGCAGAGCCACCGGATCGCGCGCAGGCCGCACGTCATATTGAATCGCGGGATGGCCGGGCGGGACATAGAAAATCTCCTCCAGCCGCCCTCCGAGCAGCGCCGCGCCGGCGGCGCACCAGGCGATCAGCAGCGTCCGGCCCACCTCCTTCACTATACTGCTTAGAATCCGAACGCCGCGGGATTGCGGGCGATGATCATGGCCGCGATCACCTTCGGAACGTAGTCGCGGGTTTCCGCCGGCAAGGCCCGGGTGCGGTAAAGATACCAGAAGTCGCGCTGGCGGATCGGATCGCTCACCCGCCGGATCGCCTGTTTCACCTTGGCCGGACCAAGATCGTAGGCCGCCAGCGCCAGCATCACCGAGCTGCCCGCGCCAAAGTCGAGAATCAGTTCGCGGATGTACTTGGCGGCGGCCAGCGTCGATTTCCTTACATCGCGGCGTTCGTCGGTCCGCCCATCAATTCTCAACCCGAAGTGCTTCGCCGTGGCGGCCGTGAACTGCCACCAGCCCACCGCGCCGGAATCGCTGGCTTCCCCGGCGCGCATTCCGCTTTCGGCTACCGCCATGTAGGCCAGATCGGCGGGAAGGTTCTCCTGCTCGAACACGCGCCGCATGGTTTCTATGTTGGGCCGCGCATCGCCCAGGGCGCGCTCCGTCGTCGCCCGGTCCGGCCCCGTATACCGGGCGATGAAGCGGTTCACCGCGTCCAGAAACTCCGGCGGGATGCTGTAAGTCTCCGCGCCAAACTCCGCCATCAGCGAGCGAATGCCGCCCGCCACCGGGTCCTCGCGCCGCCCCGGCCCCAGCCGGTACAGCATGGTCTTTTCCAGGGCCTTCTCCTCGCCTTGAAACGCGTCCAGACGGGCCAGGAGCCGTTGCGTCTCCGCCGGATCCTGATTGGACTCCAGCCGCAGTTCGATCTTCCGCATCTGAGCGTCCAGCGCCTGTTTTTCGGACCCAAGCTTGCGGATCTCCAGCGCCCCGTAAACGCTCACGCCGGCCAGCACACCCGCCAGAATCGCGATCGCGAGCTTGAACTTCCGGCTGGAGCGATGCAGAGCCTCGCCGAGCATGACCCGCATAATCATTCCCGTCTGATCGAAGGCTCCGCTGCGCCGGGCCCGGCGCGCGCGGGCCACCGCCCGCGACAACAGCTTCTCCTCCTCTTTCGAAATCGGCGGCACGCTGTTGTGCCCCGCTAACGGAGGAAGATCCGGCGCGGCCAGGGTTTGATTGGCGTCCGGCAGCGCGTCCTCGATCACGAATTGCAGCTCCGGCCCGAAGCTGCCCAACTGGAACACGGCGCGCGGCGCTAAAACCGTTTCCGTCACCCGTTGCCCGGCCACATACGTCCCGTTGGTGCTGTTGAGATCGCAAAGCCGGTAAACGCCGTCCACCCGCCGGATCTCCACATGGTGCGAAGAGACGCGCGGATCGTCCAGGACAATATCGTTATCCGGGCTTCGCCCCAGGCGCGTAAGCTCACCGCGGATCGCATACCGGGTGGCCGCTTCTTCCGATTTTTGAACCAGCCAGGCGGTTTTCTCAGCCATACCTCAATGGACGGAGCGGGCCAGCCGCGCGCCCGCAAATATATCAAAGAAACCTACCCGGTCGGTCAAGGCGCGGCTCGCGCCGCCGCGGATTCGCCGACCGGCTCGTTCCCCTGGAGCAGTGTCCTGATAGGTGCGTTGCGGTGATCCGCTCGCAAGACGGGCGATTTTCTCACAACGCAGATACGAGGACAGTACCTTCCCCTGTAACGTTTTCTCGCGGTGCTAAACTCGAAGAATTATGCGGAAAATCAGCGATCCCGCGCAACTGGCCGCCATCGCCAGGCAGATGCGCCGCGAAGTGATCCAGATGATCACCGAGGCGAAATCCGGCCACCCCGGCGGATCGCTGTCGGCGGCCGAAATCGTCGTCACCCTGTTTTTCGACGTGCTGCGGCACGATCCGGCCAATCCGAAATGGAGCGATCGCGACCGCTTCATTCTCTCCAAGGGCCACTGCTGCCCCGTCCTCTACGCCGTCATGGCCGAGTGCGGCTACTGCCCCAAGGACCGGCTCAACACGCTGCGCAAGCTCGGATCGGTTTACCAGGGCCACCCCGACGTGCGCTTTTTGCCGGCGCTCGAAGCCTCCACCGGATCGCTGGGCCAGGGCTTATCCCTGGCCATCGGCATGGCGCTTGCCGCGCGGCTCGATCACAGCCCCGCCCGCGCTTACGTGGTGCTCGGCGACGGCGAGATTCAGGAGGGCCAGATCTGGGAGGCGGCCATGTTCGGGGCCAAATACGGCCTGGATAACGTCTGCGCCATCGTCGATAACAACCGCATCCAACTGGACGGCTTCGTCAAGGACATCATGCCCCTCGATCCGCTGCCCGAGAAGTGGCGCAGCTTCGGCTGGCACGCGATCGAAGTCGACGGCCATGACGTCGCCGCCCTCCAGCACGCCTTCGCCGAAGCCGCCGCGGTCAAAGGAAAGCCCTCAGTGCTCATCGCCCACACGATCAAGGGCAAGGGCGTCTCTTTTATGGAAAATAATCCCAAATTTCACGGCGCCGCGCCCACCCCCGAGGAATGCGCCCGCGCGCTGGAGGAGCTGCGATAATGGCCACCCAGCAGATTCGCACCAAATTCGAAGTGAAGCTAGGCGCGGCGACGCGCGAGGCCTTCGGCAAGGCGCTGGCCGAACTCGGCGCGGCCAACCCGAATGTGGTGGTGCTGGACGCCGATCTTTCCAAATCCACCTATACGGCCGAGTTCGGAAAAAAATTCCCCGCGCGCTTCTTTGAATGCGGCATCGCCGAGGCCAACATGATCGCCATCGCCGCGGGCCTGGCATCCTCCGGAAAAATTCCGTTCGCGTCGAGTTTTTCCGCGTTCCTCCTCAATAAAGGATTCGAGCAGTTGCGGGTCACCGCCGCCTTCCCGCGCGTCAATTTGAAGATTGTCGGCACCCATAGCGGGATCTCCATCGGCGAAGACGGCCCGTCGCAGATGAGCATCGAGGACATCAGCCTGGCCTGCTCGCTGGCCGGGTTCACGGTGATCTGCCCGGCCGATGAAGTGGCCATGGCCGCGCTGGTGAAGGCCGCGGCTGAGTACGACGGCCCGGTGTTCATCCGCGCCGGCCGCGCCAAGGCGCCCCTCGTCTACCCCGCCGGCCATGAATTCGCCATCGGCCGCGCGATTCAGATCGCCGAAGGCGCCGACGTGACGCTGATCGCCACCGGATTGCTGGTCGCCGAATCGCTGCTCGCCGCGGACCTCCTCGCCGCCGAGGGAGTTTCGGCGCGCGTCCTCGATGTCCACACCATCAAGCCGATCGACCGGGAGACCATCGCCCGCGCGGCGGCGGAAACCGGCGCCATCGTGGTCGCCGAAGAACATCTGGTGGATTGCGGGCTCGGCGTGCGCGTCGCGCAGGTGGTTTCGCAAACCCATCCGGCCGCCATGGAGTTTGTCGGCATCGGGAACACCTACGCCGAATCCGGCGCCCCCGATGAACTGCTCGATAAGTACGGCCTCCGCGCCGGCAATGTCGCCGAAGCGGCGCGCCGCGCCCTGAAGCGGAAGAAGTGATGGATCCGAGAATCGAGCGCGCCGGAAAAATTCTGCACGACGAGATCGGCCCTCTGCTTTCCGCCGCCGGCCTGCGGCTGCAACTCATCAAAATGGATTTTCCCCAAACCGAGGACCGCGTCCGCGAGGTGACCGAGGCGCTCGACCAGGCCATCGACCGTGTCCGCGCCCTTAGCCAGGAATTGCGGCCATTCCCCGGATGAACAACGGCAGCAATGCGCCAGCGGCGGTCCCCGGCCTGCGCGGAGGCCTGCGCATCCGCAAGGGATGGTGAGCGCGGAAGGAATCGAACCTTCAACCTACTGATTAAGAGTCAGTTGCTCTGCCAGTTGAGCTACGCGCCCGGGTCGGCTTTTTCACGATTGTAGCACGAACTCCGCGCCCGATCCGGCCCCCGCTTCGCGGCGGAAAATCACCCCGCCGCGGTATCATGTACTTATCGCGACTTGTCCACAGGAGGATGAATGAGCACGACCGTTGCGGCCGACTTCAAAGTGGCCGACATGACCCTGGCCGATTGGGGCCGTAAGGAAATTCGGGTGGCCGAGCATGAAATGCCCGGCCTGATGGCGATCCGCCGCAAGTACGCCCCGCAGAAACCGCTGCGCGGCGTGCGCGTCAGCGGATCGCTGCATATGACCATTCAGACCGCCGTGCTCATCGAGACCTTGGTCGATCTCGGCGCCGAGGTTCGCTGGGCCAGTTGCAATATCTTTTCCACCCAGGACCACGCGGCCGCGGCCATCGCCGCCGCCGGCGTCCCGGTCTTCGCCTGGAAAGGCGAAACCCTGGAGGAATACTGGTGGTGCACCTACCAGGCGCTCAGCCACCCCAACGGAAAAGGGCCGCAGTTGATCGTCGATGACGGCGGGGACGCAACCCTCCTGATCCATAAGGGATACGAGTTCGAGGAGGGCTCGGATTGGGTCCATTCCCCCGCCCAGAGCCAGGAAGAGAAGGTCATCAAGGATCTGTTGAAGGACGTCCACCGCGAAAATCCGCGGCGCTGGCATGACATCGCCAGGGAATGGCGCGGCGTTTCCGAAGAAACCACCACCGGCGTGCACCGCCTCTATAAAATGCACCAGCAGGGCAAGCTGCTGGTTCCCGCCATCAACGTCAACGACTCGGTAACCAAGTCCAAATTCGATAATCTCTACGGCTGCCGCGAATCGTTGAGCGATGGCATCAAGCGCGCCACCGGCGTCATGATGGCCGGCAAGGTCGCCGTGGTGTGCGGATACGGCGACGTCGGCAAGGGATCCGCGCAGTCGCTGCGCGGCTTCGGCGCGCGCGTCATCGTCACCGAAATCGATCCCATCAACGCCCTGCAAGCGGCCATGGAGGGCTATCAGGTCTCCACCGTCGAGGATACGCTCGGCATGGCCGATCTCTATGTCACCTGCACCGGCAACTGCGACATCATCACCCTGGAGCACATGATGCGCATGAAGGACCAGGCCATCGTCTGCAACATCGGCCACTTCGACAACGAGATCCAGATGGACCGGCTGAACTCGGCTCCGGGCGTGAAAAAAACCAACATCAAGCCGCAGGTCGATCTGTACACTTTCCCCGACGGCCACAGCATCTTCGTGCTCGCCGAGGGCCGCCTGGTCAACCTGGGTTGCGCCAACGGCCATCCCAGCTTCGTCATGAGCAACAGCTTCTCCAATCAGGTGCTGGCCCAGATCGATCTGTGGACGAATCGCGATGCCTACCGGCCCGGCGTCTACACGCTGCCCAAAAAACTCGATGAGGAGGTCGCGCGGCTGCACCTGGAGCGCATCGGCGCCAAGCTCACCCGCTTGAGTGAAAAGCAGGCCGAGTATCTGGGCGTGCCCGTCGACGGCCCGTATAAGCCGGATCACTACCGCTATTAGAAGGCTGCTCATCCGCCCCGGCGCGATCGGCGACGTCATCCTCTCGCTGCCCGAACTGGAGCGCGCCCGCGTCGGCTACACCGAAGTCTGGGTTCCGCGCGCAACCGTTCCCCTGGTCCGCTTCGCCGACCGCGCGCGCGCCATCGCCGACACCGGAATCGACCGGCTCGGCGTGATCGACGGCGCGCGCGTCCCCGCGCTTGAGCAGTTCGACTCCATTTACTCCTGGTACGGAACGAAAAACGAAAATTTTCGCGAGGCAGTGCGCCACCTGCCGTTTACCTTCTTCCCGGCCTTTCCGGTGCAGACGCACTCGGCCCCGCGCATCGCCGTGCCGAGCGCCAAGGTCGAAAATTTCGCCGTCTTCCATCCCTTTTCCGGCAGCCCGCGCAAGAACTGGCCGCTCGAAAATTTTCGCGAGCTTGCCGCGGCCATCGGGATGCCGGTGAAGTGGTGCGCCGGACCGGAGGATGTTCTCGACGGCGCCGTCCGCATCGAGAATCTCTATGAGCTAGGCTGCTGGATCGCCTCCGCCCGCGTCTACGTCGGCAACGACTCCGGCATCACCCATCTCGCCGCCGCCGTCGGTTGTCCAGTGGTGGCGATTTTCCTCTCCACCGATCCCAAAATCTGGTCCCCCCGCGGCGAGCGCGTGGCCGTGCTGGAAAATCCCTCCGTCGCCAGGGCGGCCCAGGCGGTGCGCGGCACGGCGCGGGAAGCGGATCAGTGAGTGTTGGTGTCTTCCGCCGTCGTGTCGGCCTTCAAGGGAAAATGCGCGCCGTGCGGGATCGGCACCAGCATCTGTTCCTTGCGGTAGATCAGCGTCGATGTGTTGTAGCTGGCGATTTCAAAACCGTGGCCGTGCGTGATGGCGTCGGTGGGGCAGGCTTCCACACAGAATCCGCAAAAAATGCAGCGGTTGTAATCGATGTTGTAAACCTTGGCGTAGCGCTCGCCGCCGCTGATGCGCAGCTCGCCCGTGTTTTCCGCCGCTTCAATATAAATGCAGTCGGCCGGGCAGGCGGCGGCGCACAGAAAGCAGGCCACGCACTTCTCCAGGCCGTTCTCGTCGCGCTGCAACTGATGCACGCCCCGGTAGCGCTCCTGAAATTTCGGCGGAGCGTCGGGATAGTCCTCGGTGATGGTCGGATTGAGCATCTCCTTGAAGGTGATGCCCATCCCTTTCACGATCGCGGCCGTGCTGTCGACGACATCGGAGATCTTCGCCATGTCTAAACTCCAGATTACCGCATCGCCGGCCGGCGCTGCGCATCGGCCAGCGCGATCTCAAACTGCTGCGCCGCCGGCTTCGCCTTCACCACAATCGGGACCGCCACCGCCGGAATCGGCGGATACTGGATCCGGTAGGCGGGATCCAGCTTCTTCGGATACGCATAAATCGTATAATCGCCGGGGCGCAGGCGGAAGACCGCTCCAATGTCCCGTCCCAGAACGACCCGATGCGCGCCGGGCGGGCGCGCCAGCAGCAGCCGGTTCACTTCATGGCCGGGCGCGACAAAAATATCGGCGTGCGTCACCTCCAGATCGCCCGCGCGCGGAATCATGCCCGCCAGCGTCCACGTCTCCGGCCGTGGAATCTCTTCCGCCGTGATCCATTTTCCGTCGCGCTGCATGGCCAGAAACAGCTCGCAGCCGGCGCAGGGAATTTCGGGGTCCATCGGCGCGCGCCCCATCAGCGCCTGGCGCGCTTTCCGGATCCTTTCCGACTGGAGTACGGCCTCCAGCCCCTCCTCGAACGCGTTCCCTCCGAAATCGCCCCAAAAATTCCGGCAGCAGCCCATCAGCCGGCCGTCCCAGTTGAGCACCGGCGCCATCCAGAGCTGGTAGCAGATCCCGCGCGCATAGTCCACCCCGTGCGCTCGCCGGAACTCCTGGCGGGTGGCGGGCATCCCCGTGCGCAGTTGCACCAGGCCGGGATTCCGAACCGGAGAAAAATCGTCGTCCCAGGAGATTTTCGGCTTGAACGCCATCCCCAGCTCGCGCGCCATCGCCCGGGCCGCTTCAATCTCGTCTTCGTTATGCCCGAATACGATGAACTGCCAGGTAAGCAGCGGAAACACCGAACCGCGCTCTTGTTGGATCCGGTTCAGTTCGCCAATGTGTGCAATTACGCGCTCAAAATCCCCTTTTTGGCGGTATTTTGCGTAGCTTTCGGCGGATGCGCCATCGATCGATACCGTCATGCTTGCGACGCGATAACGCACCAGGGCTTCGATCATTTCCGGCGTCGCATGGTTGAAGTTGACGCCATTATCGGCGTGAATCACCACCTCGCGCTCAAAGGCGATCCGCAAGAGCTCGGCGAGCTTCGGATTCAGGAACATTTCCCCGTAGTTGGACAACTCGACTTCGCGGATTGCCGGATTTGCATCCAGCAGGGCTTGCCAGGCTTCTGGCTGTAAATGCCCAGCTTTCATAAATTTATGCGTCAATCCCGAGGCTGTCGGACAGCTCGGGCAGGCGAGCTGGCAATGCGCCGACGCGTCGATTTGAATCCGCATATGGGATGTAGCGTATTGTAATCTGCACCCGGTTGGAGTACAATCGGGTGCTGTCGGAGGTTAAACTTTGAATTCTCTAAGTCGCGCCAAGCAATTCTTAGCGAAGAAAGCCTCGAAGTTGGCCCTCAGCGTGGTCCCGCTGGCGGCCCTCGCTTTGGTCCCGAACGCGCGCGCGGGTGCGGTCTATGCGGGTGGGACCCTGGAAACCGGCGCCTGCAGCGTCTCGCCGAGTGGGGCTGGCTCTTGCTCTACCACCCAGGCTTCGGCCACGGGCGGAAATACGAATCTGAACTGGATTCAAATGTACGGCAGCGGCAGCGTCAGCGGCGGCGGCTCGCTCTACTTTTTTGCGTCGGGCAGCGGCTTCGGATCGATATCGGCCGGAGTCGTTCCGGTTTCTTGGGATTTCAAGATCCAGAACGTTCAAAGCTCCGTGGATTGGAGCTTACGCTTCGACATCTTCTTAACAAATTCCGGTAGTGGATCGTTCAGCCAAAGCGGATCGATGAGCAGCGACGGCTCTGTGACCGGCTCGTCGCAGTTCAACGTTCCGAGCGGCAGCGTCAGCGGCTGGGATATACGGCTGAATACAAGCAGCCAGAGTGGTTCCTATTCGGTGACGATTCCCTCCGGGTCCACGCTCGATTTGAACTCCCCGGCGCCGGAACCCTCCACCATCCTGCTGACATCGCTGGGCGGTGCGGCGCTGCTGTTGCGCCGCCGCAAAAGGAAAGCATAGACGCTAAAATCAACTGGTGAGCCTTAGCGGAGCACGCCTGCTGCTGGTCCTGCCGCAACTTCCGCAGGACCCGGCCAGCGGAGCGGCGCGCTCGACGCGCACCATGTGTGAAATGCTCGCTTCGGCGGGGGCGGAAGTGCGCGCCGTCGCCACCACCGCGTCGGAGCGGGCCGGGCACGCCGACGCGGTCGGATTCCTGCGCGGCCTGAACATCGAGCCCGAGATTCATCCCGGACGGCAAAAGGGATCGGAGCGGCCGGTTCTGGAGTTCATCGACCGCGGCGTGCACTACCTGCTTCTCGACGTCGGGCGCCGCAATATGCACGCCTGGCAGAAAGTGATCGGGACGCAGTTCGACGAGATCTTCGACCGCGAGCTGCACTCTTTCCGGCCGGATCTGCTGCTCGCCTTCGGCGGCCTGCCGGGCGACCTGCGGCGCTACGAGCGCGCCCGGCGGCAAGGCGCGCGGTTCGTCTTCTCGCTGCGCAATGAAGGTTACCTGAACGAGGCCGGACGCGCGCTTTTGTCATCCGCCGACGGAGTGCTGACGCCCAGCCAATACCTGACCGGCCTGTACCGCACCGCCCTTCAAGTCGACGGCACCCCGCTGCCGCTGCCCATGGATCTGGAGGACGTGGTCGCCGCCGAGCACGATCCCATTTTTTTCACCATGATCAACCCCTCGCCGGAAAAAGGATTGATGATCATGGCCCGGCTGGCCGAGGAGATCGGTTTGCGCTGCCCGTCGATCCCGCTGCTGGTGATCGAATCGCGGGGCTCAGCCGGAAAACTGGTGCAGGCGGGAATGCTGGCCGGATACGATTTGCGGCGCCATGAAAACCTGATGATGTCGCCGCCGCTGGAGCAGCCCAAGGAAATTTATCTGGCCACGCGGGCGCTGCTGGCGCCTTCGCTGTGGCAGGAGCCCGCCGGACGCGTGGCGGCCGAGGCGCTGCTGAACGGAATTCCGCCGCTGGTGAGCGACCGCGGCGGATTGCCGGAAACCTGCAACGGCGCGGGATTTTATCTTCCGATTCCGCCCCACATCACGCCGCGCTATCCGCGGCCGGTGGAGGCCGAAGTGGTCGAGCCGTGGATCGAATTGATCGAGCGTTTGGAACACGACGCCGGGTTTTACCAGGAAGAATCGCGCCGCGCGCGCGAGGCGGGCCAGATCTACCGGCCGGAGAATCTCGCGCCGCGCTATGTGGAGTACTTCGAATCGGTGCTGGCTGCCAAATAAAGCCGCAGGATCTGCCCCGGCATCCCGCCGCGCGGATCCGCCGGATCAGCAGTGATGATGCCGGATGTGTTGCAGAAGCGCGGCGCGCGCCAGTTCACTGGTGTAGCGCGCTTCCTCGGTTGCCAGAAACGAGCGTTCATAATCGAGCTTCGGCAGGCCCTCCTGAAGCTCGCGGATGCTGGCCGCGTAGGCTCGGGCGGCGGCTTCGTAGCGCTGGATCAACTTGCTCTTTTCGTCGCAGATTTTCATACAGCTAAAAAAAGGCCCGGTGAGCAAGCCCACCGGGCCGCACGAGGGAAGAAGAAGCTTTATTGGCGATGGCCCCCATGACCGCTGCTTCGCGATCCGCCTCCGCCGCGAGGCGCACTGCCGCCTCCACGGGGCGCGCCGCCGCCGCGGGGAACGCTGAACGGCGCCCGCGAGTATCCGCCGCGGCCCTGCGATCCCGGATTCTGGACGATCGACGGATTGATGCGCACCTGCGGCTGCGGTGCGTAGCGCGGCGCGGGGCGATTTTCCCCGGCGGGGAAACGCTGCCAGCCGGCGCCGCCGCCCGCTGGGTTCATCCGCTGCCATCCGCCGGGATTGGCGCGGGCGGGACCCGCCTCTGCGCCGCGGACTCCGCCCGCCCTCATCGCGCCGCCCGTTCGAAAGGCCGCGCTCGAGAAGAACCGCGTGTTTTCCGCCGTGCGCGGGATGCCGGCGGTATTGGGCCGCGCGCTGGAAAACTGGCGGCTCTCCCGGGCCACCGGGAACGGCAAGCGCCCGTTCACCGCGCCGGCCCGGGCCAGATCGCTCGCGCTGGCGCGGACCATGGTCGCCGGCGTCACGCCCGCGCGCCCAAACTCCGCGGCGCGAATGCTGGTCACGCCGTTGGCCACGCGGGCGTTGCGATAAAGACTGACGACGTTCACGTTGACGACCGCGCCGCCATAGCCCGCCGGTCCCCACCACGGCCGGAACCGCTCATAGGGGGCCAGCGGCACCCATCCGATGTTGGCGAATCCCCAGCCGAATCCCACGCTCACGCCGAATCCCGGCGCGCCCCAGCCGAAAAATCCCACCAGCGCCGGCCGCCAGAACACTCCTCCGTAAACCGGACCGGGCCACCACGCCCATCCGAACGCTCCGAAATACCAGCGCCCGAAGTGATACGGCGCCCAGGCCCACGGCTCGCATCCCAACCACGTCCAGCCATAGTAGTCGATCCACACCCAGCGGCCGCAGGCATACGGCGCCCACCCGGGACCCACCGCGGGAACCCAAACCGGGCCGTAGACGCCGTCGTTCACCCAGCGGCCGTAGGGATCCAGGTCTTCGGTTCCGTAAATATCGCGATTGACCCGCCCCGGCGAGGCCGCGCGCAGCAACGTCTGATCCCGGGACGCGCTCCAGCGCTCGAAATCGTCCTCTGCCGCCGGCGTGGTCATCTGGAACTCGGGATCGTCCGCGGAGCCGCGCACCATCATGGCGCTGTTGTTATGAATCGGCTCGGACCCGCGCGGACCGAAAACTTCGCCCTCGGCGCCGTTGCGCAAGGTGATCTCGGTGATTCCATCCGGATGCAAGTCGACGCGGTACACGCCGGTGCGCAGCGGGCGGAGCGAGATGCTCGGCGTGCTGATCTCCACCTGCGCGTTCGAATCGCGCAGCACGCGATAAACAATGCTGCCCGCCGCGATCTGGATCTGATAACGGCCGCGCTGCAATTCGCCCAGCCGCACTTCGCTGGACGGAGCGAGGCGGAAGAAGTTCGCGTAATCGAGCTGCACTTCGGCGCGGCCGCCGTCTCCGGTGACCACCCGGTCGCCGGCCGTAAGCGGCGCGTTGACCACGGCCGCGCTCAGGTCCGCCGAATCGCCGCGGCGCACGGAAACGTTTCCGGTGATGAAGCTGATCCGCGCCACGCCGTGCTCAGCCGCGCCCGGATCGCTATCCGGCGGCGGCTGATTCGGACCGCCGGGCTGTCCGGCCAAAGGAGGCTGTTCCGACCACGGACCTTGTTGTGGCTGGGCAAAGGCGGCGAATCCGACCATCGCGATCGCGGCCAGGACTTGCTTCATATCCGCCGCAAGATTGGCAATTGGCCCGCCAAACGCCAAGCCAATAAAAATAAATAATTTAATTTAATCGGCCGCGAACGTTAAAGTGGCTGAAAACCACCACTCTGATGCAAATGAGCTAATCGCTTCGTCACGGGCGCGTGCGATACAGCATTCTGGGAAATGCGATTGTCTCGCGGATGTGCTCCAGGCCGCACATCCAGGCGACGAAGCGTTCGACGCCCATGCCGAACCCGGCGTGCGGGACCGAGCCGAATTTCCGCAGATCGATGTACCAGTCGAAAGCTTCGCGCGGCAGCTTGTGCTCATCCAGACGCTTGAGCAGAAGATCGAGGTCGTGAATGCGCTGGCCCCCGCCGATCACCTCGCCATATCCTTCCGGCGCAATGAAATCGACGCCGAGGGCGAGCTCGGGCCGCTCCGGGTCGGGCTGGAAGTAGAACGCCTTCACGCTCGCCGGATAACGATCCACCATGATCGGGCGATCGACGTCATCGGTGAGCAGCGTCTCGTCGGTGTTGCCGAAGTCGCCGCCCCACTGGATCCCGCTGCCTTTCGATTGCAGCTTCTTCACCGCATCGTCATAGCTCATGCGGTGGAACGGAGCCTTTACGGCTTCGAGTTTGGCGGCGTCGCGTTCCAGCACCTTCAACTCCTCACGGCGGCGTTCGAGCACCCGCCCGATGACGAAACAGATCAGCTCCTCGCCCACGCGCTTGACGTCTTCGAGAGTAGCGTAGGCCATCTCCGGCTCCACCATCCAGAACTCGGTCAGATGGCGGCGCGTCTTGGACCGCTCGGCGCGGAACGTCGGGCCGAAGCAGTAGGTCTTGCCGAAGGCGGCGCAGGTCGCTTCGTTGTAGAGCTGGCCGGACTGCGTCAGATAAACTTTTTCGTCGTCGAAATAGTTCACCTCAAACAGCGTCGAGGTCCCCTCGCAGGCGGCGGGCGTAAAAATCGGCGTATCCACCAGCACGAATCCGTTCGAATCGAAATAATCGCGGATGCCCCGGATCACCTCATGGCGGACCGCCAGCGCGGCGTGCTGGCGGCGGCTGCGCAGCCACAGATGGCGGTGATCCATCAGAAAATCGATGCCGTGCTCCTTGGGCGTGATCGGATAGGGATCGGATTCGGGAACGCGCTGCACCACCTCGGCGTCCTCAACGTCCATTTCGTAGCCGCCCGGCGCGCGCTGCTCGGCGCGAATCCTGCCGCGCACAATCAGCGACGACTCCTGCGTCAGATCCTTCAGCGTCTCAAACAGCGCTTCCGGCAGCGCGCTCTTCACCGCGACGCATTGCAAAATGCCGGTGCCATCGCGAAGCTGCGGGAAGCAGATTTTTCCGCCGCGCCGCAGATTATACAGCCAGCCCGCGATCTCCACTGATTCGCCGGCGTGCCGGCCCGCCTCGCGGATGGCGATTCGCGGCGGCTTTCCTTCAGGACTCGTGAGTGGACTTGACATTTTCCAGACGCTCGAACGACTCGCGCACCGCCTCCAGCGGATGCGCCATATCGGAAACCTCGCGCAACTCAAGCAGCAGCGGGCAATCGCCGCCTAGCGAACGCAGCAGCTCCATCGCCCGCGGCCAGTCGATTGTTCCGCCGGGAACGATCAGCGGGAACAGGTGCGAGTCCTCTACACCATTATTGTCATGCACGTGAGTGGAGCGGATGCGGCCGGCCAGCGCGCGGAACGCCGCTTCCACGCCTTCATTCATGTTGGCGTGGCCCACATCAAAGCAGATGTCCAGGTCCAGGTGCGTCATTTCCAGAAACATCAGCAGCCGCTCTGCGCTGGAGAGCGCGTTGGGAGTGTTTTCCAGCAGAACCTGGACGCCGCGCTGGCCGGCGAACACGCTGATCTCCTCCAGCGAGGAAAACGCCGTGTCGATCTTGCGCGGATCGTACTCTTCGCCGCTCGCGCCCAGATGCTGGATCAGATAGCGGAACGGCACCGTTTCGGCGATTTCCAGCGCGCGCTTGATCTCATCCACCATCTGGATCCGCTTCCTCTTCACCGGCTCGCAGATATTGATCACCGCATCCGGACCCGAGCGGCCCCAGTATTCGTCGGCATACATCGGCGAATGCAGCGAATGAAGCTTCAGCTCCGAATCGCGGAACCAATGGCCCAGCTCGGCGATCTGCGCCTTATTGCGGTAATCCAGATGCTGGCGGGCGCAGAAAATTTCCACCAGCGGGATCCCCGCTTTCCAGATCCGCTCCAGCCACACCGTGGTCAGGCGGTGGTTGACGAACAGATGCGTCGAAAGGGCGCGCTGCATTAAAACGGACGCCCCCCGCGCGCGGCGAGCTCCGCCCTCCGGGGATGGGCAGCCAGTTCCAGCGGCACGATGTCAGTATCCCGCCACCTTGCCCGAACCGCGCCCGTCGGTGCCGCCCTCCAGCCACTCGCCGCGGACCACGATGGCCTCCACCCGCGATCCGGCGCGCGGATGCGTATCCACGTCGTAGCCCATCTTTTGCAGAATCGCGGCCGTATCCGGGGAGATCCCTGGCTCCAGCTCCAGCTTGTCCGGCTTCCACTGATGATGGAAGCGCGGAAAATCGACGGCGTCCTGCGCGTTCATTCCGAAGTCGATCACGTTCAGCACCGCTTCGGTGACCCCGGTGATGATGTGCGATCCTCCGGGCGCGCCGATCACCAGAAACAGCTTGCCGTCCTTAAGCAGCATGGTCGGCATCATCGAGGACAGCGGCCGCTTCATGGGCTGGATCGCGTTGGCTTCCCCCTGCACCAGCCCGAACATGTTCGGTGTGCCGGGCTTGGCCGCGAAATCGTCCATCTCGTTGTTCATCAGGAAGCCGGCGCCCGGAATCGTGACGCCGCAGCCGAAGCCGCCGTTCAAGGTGTAGGTCACCGCCACCGCGTTGCCTTCGCCGTCGACAACCTCGAAGTGCGTCGTTTCGGTGCTCTCGGCGCCCTTGGGATGGCCGGGATTGACCTGATCGCTGGGCGTGGCGCGCTGGGGATCGAAGCTGGCGAAGCGCTTTTTCAGGTACTCCGGATCCAGCAGTCCCGCCACCGGGTTCTTGATGAAATCGGGATCGCCCAGGTAGGTGTTGCGGTCGGCGTAGTAGCGGCGCTCGGCCTCGGCCACGTAATGAATCGCGGCCGCCGATCCCGCGCCCGACTTTTCGTAACCGGTGCCTTCAAGCATCCCCATGATCTGCAGGATGCCGATCCCGCCGGAGCTGGGCGGCGGCGAAGTAATCACCTGGTAGCCCTTGTATTTTCCGGTGAGCGGCGTGCGCTCGACCGCGGTCATCTTCTTGAGGTCGTCCAGGGTGATCAGGCCGCCGTTTTCCGCCTCCGCTTGCGCGATCTTTTTCGCGATCTCGCCTTCATAGAAAACCCTGCCGCCGCCTTTGGCGATCAGCTCCAGGGTATGGGCCAGTTCCGGCTGCGGGAAGTTTTCTCCGGGCTCATAGAATTTTCCGTCGCGCTGGAAGATGCGCCGCGATTCGGGATATTTGGCGAGATTGCGCGCGTTCTTCATCGATTCGGCCTCGGCGTAGCTCAGCGGATGGCTCCGGGCCAGCGCGATGGCCGGCGCCAGATCGTCGGCCCACTTCTCGCGGCCGAATTTCTTCTGCGCGTATTCCAGGCCGCGCACCGTGCCGGGAACGCCGGAGGCCCGCCAGCCGTCGATCGAATCGCGCGTGGGTTTGCCGCTGGCGTCCAGGTACATGTCGTGCGAGGATTTTTCGGGGGCGCGCTCGCGAAAATCGATGAAGGTGGTGCGCCCGTCGGCCAGGCGGATCAGCATGAATCCGCCGCCGCCCAGGTTCCCCGCGCTCGGATGGGTCGCCGCCAGCGCGAAGCCCACCGCAACCGCGGCGTCGACGGCGTTGCCGCCGCGCTTTAACACCTCCAGGCCGGCGTCGGCCGCCAGCGGCTCCTGCGCCACCACCATGGCGTGCCGCGCCCGCACCGGCTGCCGGGCGCTCAGGTCCAGACATAGGACGAAGGCGAGCAGAATCGTAAAGCGTCGCATGACTGTGATTGTACAAGAGGAAATCCGGCCTCGCAGCCCGTTCCCGGAACTGTCCTGCTCCTTACTTCTTGCCGTAGTCCGGCCGATACCGGCGATGGCACGCCACACAGGATTGGGTCAATGCGTCGCTCTGCGCCAGAATGCCGGCCATATCCTTGGCCAGCGCCGCCTTGTATGCCGCGCGCGCCGCCGCCATCATCATCTTGGCGTCCTTGGTCCAGTCGCCCGAATCGGGCGCGCGCCCGGGGAGCAGGAGCAGATTGCCCGATTCGGCCAGCGTCAGCGCCTGATTGCGGATGGCGTTCCACTCCACCTCGGTCTTGGGCGGCGACCGCTCGATGTAAAACAGCGCGTCCGAGCTCGGATAGATGATGCGGATCATCACCTGGCTGACGCTTCCGGTCAGCTCATAAGCCGGCGCCTGCGCCAGCCCCGCGCCAGCCAGCAGAACGGCCAAAACCGGCAGTATCGTTCGCATTCCGAGCAGTCTATCACGTACGCTTCCGGGCCTGCGGCGGCGACCCACCCCTTCGTTTTATTCTGAATTTTTATGATCGCCCGCTATACGCGTCCGGAAATGGGCGCCATCTTCTCCGACCACAACCGCTTCTCGCAATGGCTTGAAGTCGAGCTCGCCGCAAGCGAAGCCCTGGCCGAGCTCGGCGAGATCCCACAGGACGCCGCGCGGGCTCTCCGCGCGCACGCCGCCTTCGATGTCGCCCGCATCCACGAGATCGAGCGAGAGGTCAGGCACGACGTGATCGCTTTCACCACCGCGGTGGCCGAAAAGATGGCCGCCGCCGGCGCCGCCTCCGCTTCCCGCTGGCTGCATTACGGCCTCACTTCCAACGACATCGTCGATACCGCGCAGGCGCTGGTGCTGAAACAGGCCTCCGCGCTGCTGGCCCGGGAAACCGAAGCCCTGCTGGAGTCTCTGCGCCGGCGCGCCTTCGAATTTCAACATACCCCTCAAATCGGCCGCACCCACGGGGTCCACGCCGAGCCCATCACCTTCGGCCTCAAGTTCGCGCTGTGGTACGACGAGCTCGCGCGCAACCTCGCGCGCTTCAAAGCCGCCGCTGAAGAGCTTCGCGTCGGAAAAATTTCGGGCGCCGTCGGCACCTTCGGCCACATCGGACCCCGGGCCGAAGAGAAAATCTGCGAGCGCCTGGGCCTCAAGCCCGCCCCCATCGCCTCCCAAGTCCTCTCCCGCGACCGGCACGCAGCCTGGGTGTCCGCGCTGGCCCTCATCGCCGCGACGCTCGAAAAAATCTCCCTCGAGCTCCGCCACTTGCAGCGCACCGAGGTGCGCGAAGCCGAGGAGCCCTTCAGCGAAGGACAAAAAGGCTCCTCCGCCATGCCGCACAAGCGCAATCCCGTCACCGCCGAGCAGATCTGCGGCCTGGCCCGCCTGGTCCGTTCCAACGCCCAGGCCGCCTTTGAGAACATCGCCCTGTGGCATGAGCGCGATATCTCCCACTCCTCGGTCGAACGCGTCATCCTCCCCGACTCCGCCATCCTTGTCGATTACATGCTCGCCAAATCGCGCTGGCTGGTCGATGGCATGCGCGTCTATCCGGACCGGATGCGCCGCAATCTGGAGAACACCCGCGGCCTCATCTTCTCCGGCCAGCTCCTGCTCGATCTGGCCGCCGCGGGAATGCTCCGCGAAAACGCTTACCGGCTGGTGCAGCGTCACGCTATGCAAGCTTGGGAAAATGAAGGGGATTTCGAAAAAGCTATCGCCGCCGACCCGGAAGTGCTTTCCTATCTGTCCGTTGACAAAATCCGCCGCGCCTTTTCCCTCGAGCGCTACCTGACTCACGTTGATCAGATATTTAATCGCGTATTTTCAGGTACTTAGACCTCCGCTTAACCATTTGAGCAAATCCAGGGATCGGATTCGGCCGGTTCTGGGTTAAACTGAGTTTGGCCGTTTGTAAGCGGCCGGTTCACAGCAGGCAGGCCAGTGGAATGAGTCAGGCACGGAATATCGAGTTCGATCTTGCGCGTGTTCTTCTGGTGGACGACGATCCAACCTCCCGCCTAACGCTGAAAACCGTTTTAGAAGCAGGAGGTTACACCGTCGATTCGGCCGCCAGCGCCGCCGAGGCGGTCGGCAAGCTCGATGCGGGCGAATATGAACTGGTCCTTACGGATTTAAACATGGAATCCCCCGACGCCGGCCGTAAGGTGATCGCCCATGCCCGGATTAAGGACTACAAACCCGCCACCGCCCTGATCACCACCTACCAGAACGCCAAACCCGTCGCTTCGCGCAGCTCGGTGTTGATCAAGCCGGAGGACGTCCCCGGCCTGCTCAGCAAGGTCGCGGACATGATCAGCGAGCGCGCCACCCGAAGGCTGGAGCGGGAGCTGCGCCTGGCCGGCGTTTAGTCTTTTATTTTATTTTTAAACCGTCCGCGGCGTCGGAAGCGTGGGAAAAGGCCCGCTGCGCACCGCCACCGCCAGCATGATTCTCGACAACCCCATAAACAGCAGGTGGATGCCGACAAACAGGCCTAAAACCCAGAACGCGGTGGCCGGCCACCCGCCCCAGATCACAATCCCCAGGGCCAGCGATAAAAGCCCGCTGAACACCAGCCATCCCCAGTTCGGCATCCGCAGCGTGAAAGCGGCGGCGATGCGGAAAATTCCGCTGAAGATAAAATAAGCCGCCAGCAGCAAGGTGATCACCAGCGCTCCCTCAGCCGGACTCCGCAGCAGCAGAAATCCGGCCGCCACCGCCAGCATCGCCTCCACGATGTACCACACCGCGTGCCGCCGGTGATGGCGGAACGCATGAATCGCCTCCAGCACGCCGCCAATGATCAGCAGCCAGGCCACGGCGAAAACCGAAACGGCGGTGAAGAAAACCGAGTAGGCGATGGCGAACAGACCCCACAGCGCCAGCACCACGCCGAAGGCCAGCATCCATCCCCAGTTGCTGCGCACAGACTCCAGTGGTTCGCTCATACCAGTTAGATTCTAACCCGAGGCCTTACTCGATAACCTGGCGCGAGACAAAATCAACCGTTTCAACTCTCCTTCAACCTCTCGCCGAGGATGGACGTCCAAGGATTTCCGGTTACTGTGAATAAAATTCACGGCGATGGGCGCCCTGAAGGTCAAAAAAAATCGGCCGAAGAGGGTAAAGATACAATATAGGTGTTATAGGTGTTCGACTTTATTTATTGTTTCTTGCAAAAGGAGGAATATGCTGCGGGGAGACCCTGCTATTTCCGAAACTGGTATGCCGCTATCTCATGGGCGCGTTTTCCAATGGGTTGCCGACCTCGAAAACTGCGTAATCTCTTCCCGCGCAGTAGGCAAAATGGCGACCCAGCTTCTGCTGGAAAGCTATGCCACCAAGGGATTCCACAACAAGGCGAAGAGTTGCCCCTGGGGACCAATGGCCGGCTTCGTCATGGCTGATCCTCGCTTCACCAAGAACCCCGATGTCTCCGGCCAACGCACGGATCTGTACAAAGCGGCGCAGTCCGGCGCTCCGGAAACCCCGCTTTATATCACCGAAGAACGGCGCCGGACCCTTGAAGAGCTCCACTGCATGACTGCCGCGGGCGGGACCATCAATGAGAAAATCTACACTGCCAGATCGCCCAAAGGGGACACGATGAAATTCGTGCTGAAGCGAACCCTGGATGCGCCCGGCGCCGATGGCAAACAGCTCTGGGCTGTCTTCTACCACCAGGAAGAGGTGCGTCTTTCCAATTCGCTCACCGCGCCCAACCGCGGAGGACCTTCCAACCTGCTGCCCGTGATGGCAATGGTCGATCCTGCGTGTCCGAGCGCGGTGCGGCGCACTTACCGCGCCGCAACCACCGGCGATTACGATTTGTTCGCCGTCTTTCCTCCGCGCACGGGCAAGGGCAGATACAATCCTAAAGACGATCGGCGTATGGTCCCCGGCAGCGACCGCTTCAAGGTCCCTCTCAGCGAATACGAGGCGCATGAAGACCCCCATCGAGGAAACCTCACGGGACGAATTATTAAGATTCGCGGTCTCATCAATGACCGCGTGCGGGCCATCGGCTACAAAGGCGGCGACGTCGTCCACCACAGCGATGAAGCCGGCCGTCCCAAGGTCTCCAGCATCGATTTCCCGTTCATCGCTTTCGTTCCCAAGCAATCGCCTTACTGCGTGCAGAACGTCAGCGATTTTAAGAAGTTCATTATGGGATTGCAATGGAACTGGGTCATCACCTTGAACCCGGGGTGGCATCGAGAGCTAGGCATCAGCGTCTCCGCGGGCGGAAGTTATACGGTCTGACGATTCGCAACCGCCGCGGCAAGAACCTGGTGGCGTGGCAGGCTGCAGCGCCCACCAGTCGGGTCGTCAAGGCGGTCTACGGGATGCATCGGCCGCGAAAAAGAGGATCCAAAAACCGAGCCGCCGTCTTTCAGGACGGAAACGTGACTTCGCGCGCCGGCTTATCCTCCCGCAATCCGAGAAAGACCGGCTGGCGAAGCTTGCCGTCGCTGGTCCACTCCTGATATGCGATCTGCGCCACCAGCTTGGGAGCGAGCCAGGTGACCGATTTATCCCGCGGCGGATCGGCCAGCGCCGGCCTTGCGCGGATCAGCGGCTGAAATTTGCGGTAAAGTTCCTCCAGGCTCCGGCGGGTGAAGCCGGTTCCGACCTTTCCGGCATAGCGCAGCTCGCCGCCCTCATGCGCACCGAGCAGGAGCGATCCGAAATGCTCGCGCGATCCGGCGGGCGCGGTGTATCCCGCGATGACAAACTCGTCTTCCTGATGAACTTTGAATTTCCGCCAACGCGCGCTGCGGCCCTCGATGTAGGGAGACGAAAGGTCCTTGGCGACCACGCCCTCCAATCCCCGGCGCCGCGCGACTCGATAAGCCTCCAGTCCGTTTTCGGCGAGAATGCGCGAGACCAGCAGGACACCCTCCCGGATCAGCCGCTCCACCGCGCCCCGCCGTTCCGCCAGCGGAGCGCCGCGCAGATCGCGTCCATCCACATAAAGGCAATCGAACACCGCCGCTTGCGGCTCCTTGCGGATATTTTGCAGAAGCTGGAAGCGGGAAACATTTTTGGAATCGAAAACCACCACTTCGGTGTCGAGCAGCAGCGTGCGCGGCGCCAGCGATCCGATCGCGCGCGCGATGCCGGGATAACTCCCCGTCCGCTCGATTCCATTCCGCGAGACCAGCCTCACGCGCCGGCCCTCCTTGTAGGCGAGAATGCGGTAGCCGTCGTACTTCTCTTCGTAGATCCAGCCCGGCTGGTGAAAAGGTTCGCGCACCAGCGTGGGCAGCATCGGGCGGGCGCGGAATGGAACGCGGTCCATCACGCCGCCGGGTCGCCTTTGGCGGCCTTCTCCACGTCGCCGCGATTCTGTTGCGCGATCTCGCCCAGCAGTCTGTTCGAAACGGCCGAGCGCGGCTGCGCCGCCAGCACATCCTCCTTCGATGCGTACTCGTCGCGGTGCTTGATCAGCAGCCACCCGCGAGCCGTTCGCACCAGCACCCAGGAGCCTTTGAGTTTTTTCCCGTGCAGGGTGAATTTCAAATCGCCGCGCGCCAGCGCCTCATCGACGTCCGGCACTTCCGGCTCCCAACTGCCGCGGTCCCACACCATCACCGTGCCGCCGCCGTATTCGCCCTCCGGAATCACGCCTTCGAATTTCGCATATTCAATCGGATGATCTTCCACTTTCAGCGCCAGCCGCTTCACGGAAGGATCGGTCGATGGCCCCTTGGGCACGGCCCACGACAGCAGGACGCCGTTCCACTCCAGCCGAAAATCGTAGTGCAAACGGCTGGCCTGATGTTTTTGAATCACGTAGATCAACTTCTTCGTTCGCGGCGCGCGTTGCCCTTGGGGCTCGGCGGTGACTTTGAAGTCGCGTTTCCGGCGATATTCTTCGAGGCTCATTTGTCCACCGATGCTCTGAGCAACTAGGATTCCACGTACATGATAAACTGCGATCCGAGGCTCCTCCTATGCGCCGATTCCGCTACTTTGCCCTTCTGTTGACCGTCAGTTTCGCCTTTGCCCAGCGCCGCGGCGCGCAAGCCGACGCGGGCGATGCCTTCCGCTTCCGTTTTGTCGGACCACTGGCCGGAAATCGAGTGGCATCGGTCGCCGGCGTGCCAGGCGACGTGAACACATACTACGCCGGCGCGGCGTCGGGAGGAGTTTTTAAATCCGTCGACGGCGGCCACGCCTGGACGCCGGTCTTCGACAGCCAGCCGGTCGCCGCCATCGGAGCTCTCGCCGTGGCGCCCTCCAACCCCAGCATCGTATGGGCCGGCACCGGCGAAGCCTGGGCCATCCGCGATGTGGACGTGATGGGCAACGGAATCTACAGATCCATCGATGCCGGCCGCACCTGGCAGCACATGGGACTCGATGAAACCGGCCGTATCGGCCGCATCGTCATCCACCCCTCCAACCCCGATATCGTTTACGCCTGCGCGCTCGGCCGCATGACCGGACCGCAGCAGGAGCGCGGCGTCTATCGCACCCGCGACGGCGGCGCGCATTGGGAGCGAGTCCTGTTCGTCGACGAAAACACCGGCTGCTCCGGCCTGACCATGGACGCCCACAATCCCGAAAAACTCTTCGCCGGAACCTGGCAGGCCGAGATGCACACTTACGGCGAGTACAGCGGCGGGCCTGGCAGCGGCGTCTATGTGACCCGCGACGGCGGCGATCACTGGACGCGCGTGACCTCGCCCGGCCTGCCCCGTTCCCCGCTCGGAAAAATAGATGTCGCCGTGGCGCCATCCAACTCCGACCGCGTCTACGCGCTGATCCAGACCGCCAATCAGGGATCAATGTGGCGCTCCGATGACGGCGGCGTCAACTGGCGCGTGGTCAACTGGGACCGCGCGCTGATCGGCCGCGCCGGATATTACATTCATCTCGCGGTTTCGCCCGTCAACGAGAACGAAGTGCTGGTCGCCAACAGCTCCTTTCACCAGTCCCTCGACGGCGGCGAGACCTTCCGGCCGGTGCCCTGGGGAGGCGACAATCACGACATCTGGTGGGATCCGTCCAATCCCGACCGCTTCGTGATCACCCACGACGGCGGTTTGAACATCACCACCTCCCACGGCCGCGGCTTCAATCGCGTCACCCTCCCCATCGGGCAGATGTATCACGTCGCCGTCGATAATCAGGTGCCCTACTACTTTTACAGCAATATGCAGGACAGCACCACCATGCGCGGACCCGCCATTCAGGTCGGCTTCGGCGGCTTCGGACGCGCGGCCGAGCCGGGCTGGGACCGCGGCATGGGCGGCTGCGAATCCGGCTTCACCTATCCCGATCCGGCGGACCCCAATATCGTCTGGGCCACCTGTTACGGCGACGAAGTGACCCGTTGGGACGCGCGCACCAAACTGGCGCGCTCCGTCAGCCCCTGGCTGCACACCCTCGATTCGCCGCCGGAGGACACCAAGTACCGCTGCCACTGGACCGCGCCGCTGGCCATCGACCCCTTCGATCACAACACCGTTTATTACGGCTGCCAGGTCATCTTCCGCACCACCAACGGCGGGCAAAGCTGGAGCGTGATCAGCCCGGATTTATCGACCCAGGACCCCAAATACCTGAAGTCTTCCGGTGGAATTGTAGGCGATAATTTAGGCCAGTTTTACGGTGAAGTGGTGTTCGCGATCGCGCCGTCTGCCGTGCAAAAAGGCCTCATCTGGGCCGGAACCAACGACGGCAAAATCTGGTACACCAAGGACGCCGGCGCGCACTGGAACGTCGTGACCAAAAACGTCGGAATGAAGCCCTGGGGCACCATCACCAGCATCCAGCCGTCGTTTTTTGACGCGGGCACGGCTTATATTTCCGTCGACTACCATTTGATGGACGATCGCAATCCGTTTATTTATAAAACCACCGATTTCGGCCAGACCTGGACCAAAATCACCGGCGGCCTGCCCAGCCACCAACTCTCCTATGTGCGCGTAGTGGCCGAAGATCCCAACTGCAAGGGGCTGCTGTTTGCCGGGACCGGAAACGCCTTGTTCTATTCCCTCGACGACGGCGCCCACTGGACCAATCTGCAAAACGGCCTGCCGCATTCCCCCGTCTCTTGGGCCGTCGTACAAAAACAGTTCCACGATCTGGTGGTTTCCACCTACGGCCGCGGGATCTATATTCTGGACGACATCACCCCGCTGGAGCAGATGGCCAAGGGAGCCGGCGCCGATGCCTCCGTAACTCTCTTTGCGCCGCGCCCGGTCATACGCATCCTGGGCGGCGGCCGCGGCTATGTGAATTTCCAATTGAAGAATCCGCCCAAAGGACCGGTGCGGGCGCAGATTGTGGACGCCGCGGGAAATCTCGTCCGCGATCTGCGCGTCAATCAGCCGCGCGCGGGCTTGAATCGCACCGTTTGGGATCTGCATTACGACCCGCCTAAGCTGGTGGAGCTGCGCACCACGCCGGAAGATAACCCCCATATCTGGGAAGAGCCCCGCTTCCGAGGACGCGACTGGCGGCCCATCACGCATTGGGGCGCGGATCAGGCCGAGGTCGGTCCCGTCGCGGCGCCCGGCAAATACACGGTGAAACTGACGGTGGACGGCGAAACCTACACGCAGCCGATGGAGATTGTGCGCGATCCCAGCTCGCACGCCTCCGACGCGGAAATTCAGGCGGCGGTGAAGCTGCAACTGCGGATTCGCGACGATATTAATGCCACCTCGGGCATGATCAATAACATCGAATTCATGCGCAAGCAGATGGAAGACCTCGAAAAAATGCTGCGCGCCGATTCCTCCAAAAGCCAGCTCTTAAAGTCGGTTCTGGACATGGATCAGAAGATGCAAAGCGTCGAATACAAGCTGGTTTCCAAGGCTCTGACCACCAGCGATGATAAATATTTCATCGCCGCCTACAAAATTTATTTCAACCTGATCTGGCTCAACGGCGAGGTCGGCACCGGCGCCGGAGACGTGGCCGGAGGCGCCGATTACGGCCCCACCGACACCGCGCTGAATCTCATCGACATGATCGAAAAGGATCTGGCGGCCGCCAGGACCGACTATCGCACCCTGATGGATAAGGATGTGCCGGCGTTTAATAAATCGCTGGTGTCCAACGGCGTGACGCCGCTTTCGCCCAATAACGAATAGCCCGGTGGATCCGCCCGCGGCCGGATTGCCCGGGCGTTACGTCTTTTTGTTAACGTTTCAAACCGCCGCCGCCCGGATATTCCGGCCGGGCGCGTGCATCGAAACGGTAGATGGAATCCCAATCGCTGGACGCGCTGCGCCAGCAGGTCCGCCGCCTGGAAGAGGAACGCGAGAGGCTCCGCGAGCGCGTCCGGACGGTTCCCGGCGCTTCCGTCCAAACGCCGCCCGCTCTGCCGGAGCAGGAGATCAAACCGGAGCCGGTTCGGCTCAAACCGCCGCCGAAACCGCGCGCCCGCGGCTTCGCCAAACGCTATCTCCGGGGCCTGGGGATCGCCGCGGCCGCCGTTCTGATCCTGGTCCCCTGCGGCTATTTTCTCTGGAACTATCTGAACTCCTACGAATCGACCGACGACGCTTTTATCGACGGCAATCTGGACCCCATCGGCGCGCGCATCTCGGGAACCGTGATCGGCGTCTACGTCCAGAACGATCAGTTCGTCAAAAAAGGACAGGTGCTGGTGGACCTGGATCCTCAGGATTACCAGGTGGAAGTCGAGCAGGCGCGCGCCGCCTATAATCAGGCGCTGGCGCAGGTCAACGCCGCCAGCCCTAACGTTCCGATCACCGCCACCGCCACGCAATCGCTGGTTTCCACCTCGCAGGCCGAGGTGATCGCGGCGCAGGCGGCCCTGGATGCCGCGCAGCAGGATTACCAGGCCCGACAGGCCGAGGTGCGCCAGGCGGAGGCGCAAAATACCAATGCGCAAGCCAATCTGGAGCGCTATCGGACGCTGGTGGCGCGCGATGAAATTTCCCGGCAGCAATATGACGCCGCGGTCGCCGCGGCCGCTTCCGAGGCGGCCGCGGTGCAGGCGGCACGCGCGGCTGAAGCCGCCTCACGGCGGGTGCTCGACCAGCGCCGCGCGCAACTGGAGCAGGCGCGGGCACGCCTCGCCGAAGCGCAAACCAACGCGCCTCGCCGGATCTCGGTCGAGCGCTACGATCTCGCCACCCGGATGGCGAATGCCGCCGCCGCCAAAGCGCAGCTCGACCGCGTGCGGTTGAACCTCTCCTACACCAAAATCGTCGCGCCGGTGGACGGCGTGGTGATGAGCAGAGCGGCGGAGGTCGGCCAGCACGTGCAGCCCGGCCAGGATCTTTTATCGATCAGCGAAATCGAAAACGTCTGGGTGACCGCGAATTTCAAGGAAACGCAGCTCGCCCGGATGCGCCCCGGCCAGCCCGTCCAGATCCACGTGGACGCCTTCGACCGCAATTATCAGGGCTATGTCGCCGATATGCCCGGAGCTTCCGGCGCGGCCACCAGCCTGCTGCCTCCGGAAAACGCCACCGGCAACTTCGTGAAGGTCGTCCAGCGCCTTCCGGTGCGCATTCTGCTTAAGCCCGGGCAAAACGAGGATCATCGCCTGCGCATCGGCATGTCCTGCGAGCCCAAGGTCTGGCTGAACGGAAAGTAATTTCCCGCCTGAAGAGGATCCGCCCGGCGGCGTTGGCCGTGCCGGTTGCGCCCGGCCCGCGCAAATTGGCGATCTCTTTCCGGCTCCGCCGGAGCAATGCCTGCCGACCTTCAGAACCCCTGCCGCTAAACCTCTTCGTCGGATTCGGCCGCCGGCAGCACGTCATGCTCGCCGGCCACCCACACATACAGCGCCGGCAGCAAAAAGATGCTCATCAGCAACGCCGCCAGCAGCCCGCCCACAATCACGATGGCGAACGGCCGCTGCGAGTCCGACCCGATGCCGTGCGAGGTCGCCGCCGGCAGCAGCCCCAGCGAGGCCACCAGCATGGTCATCATGATCGGCCGCAGCCGCAGCGTCGCCCCTTCTTCGGCCGCCGCCACCACCGTGCGGCCGCGCACCCGAAGCTGATTGATGTACTCCACCATGATCACACCCACCTGCACGGAAACGCCGAACAGCGCCAGAAACCCCACCCCGCTCGACACGCTGAAGTTGGTGTGCGTCAGCCACAGCGCGATCACCCCGCCTACCGGCGCCACCGCCACGTTCATCAAAATCAGGCCGGCCCACTTCATCGACTGGAACATCGAATACAGGATCAGGAAGATCAGCAGCAGCGTGAAGGGAATGATGATGGCCAGGCGGCGCTGCGCCCGCTGCTGCGATTCGTACTCTCCGGCCCAGTCGATGTGATAGCCCGCCGGCAGCTTCACCTGCCGCCCCACCTTGGCGATCGCTTCCTCCACCGCACCGCCCAGATCGCGCCCGCGGACGCTGTACTTGATCGCCACGTAGCGCTGGTTCTGCTCGCGGTAAATCTCCGAGGCTCCGTCGATGGTCTGCACGTCGCAAAGCTGGGCCAGCGAGACGCGCTCCCCGGAGGGGGAAAGCAGTCGGATATTTTTGATGGCCTCGATCGTCGTCCGGTACTGCGGCAGATAGCGCAGCACCAGATCGTAGCGCTGCTCGCCTTGCAGAACCTGCGTCAGCGCCTTGCCGCCCACCGCCGTTTGGATGGCGTCCTGCACGTCGCTGGCGTTGATCTGATAGCGCGCGCACTTGTCCCGGTTGACCACGAAGTTCAGATTCGGCTGGCCGATCACCCGGAACAGGCCCAGATCCTGGATGCCCTTGACCGTCCGCATCACCTTGACAATCTCGTCGCCCTTCTCTTCCAGCGTCCGCAGATCGTCGCCGAACACCTTGATCGCCAGCTCGCCCTTGACGCCGCTGACCGCCTCTTCCATGTTGTCGGCAATCGGCTGCGAAAAATTCCAGATGACCCCGGGAATCTTTTCCAGCTCGCGGTTCATCGCCGCGATGAGTTCATCTTTGTTTTGATGAAACACCGGACGCCACTCCTCTTTCGGCTTCAGATCGACGAAATACTCGGTGTTGAAGAAGCCGGTGGTGTCGGTGCCGTCATCCGGGCGGCCGACCTGGCTGGTGCACTGCGTCACCTCCGGGAAGCTGCACAACAGCACCCGGGCCCGGTTGGCGACCGAGATCCCCAACTCCTGATTGGTGCTCGGCGCCAGCGTCCCGCGCACCCAGATCGCTCCTTCATCCAGGTGCGGCAAAAACTCCGAGCCGATCTGCGTGCCCGCCAGAAACAGCGCCAGGGCGCACCCGCCCAGCGCCACCGACAGCGTCACCCAGCGGTAGCGGATCGCTTTGTCCAGCGCCCGCTGATAGCGCGCCGTCAGAAACGCCATCACCGGATTGCGCCATTCGCGCGCGCCTTTGCGGAAAAACAGGCTCGAAAGCACCGGAGCCAGCAGCATGGAGAACATCAGCGCCCCCAGCAGCGCGAACGCCACCGTCCAGGCCATCGGCTTGAACAGGCGCCCTTCCACGCGCTGCAAGGTGAAGATCGGGATGTAGGCCGTGATGATGATGCCGATGGCGTAAAAAACCGGGCGCTGCACTTCATGCGCCGCCGCGCGGATCTTCTCCATCGGCGTTCGATGATCGTCGGCGCGCGCATGCCCCAGGTGGCGGATGATATTTTCCACCATCACCACCGCGCCGTCCACCACCATGCCGAAATCCAGCGCGCCGAGCGACAGCAGGTTCGCCGGAATATGGCGCAAGCTGAGGCAAGTCGCCGCGAAGAGCAGCGAAAACGGAATCGTCAGCGCGACGATCAGCGCGCCGCGCACGTTGCCCAGGAAGGCGAACAGAATAATGACCACCAGAATGATGCCTTCCGTCAGGTTGTGCAGAACCGTGTGCGTGGTGTAATGCACCAGGTCGCTGCGGTCCAGAAACGGAACCACTTTTACACCCGGCGGCAGGATGCCGTTGTTCAGCTCCTCCACCTTCTTGTGAATGCCTTCCAGCGTCGAATCCGAATCGGCGCCCTTGCGCAGCAGCACGATCCCGCTCACCACGTCGTCGTTGTCGATGATCCGCCCGTCGGGAAGATGCGTGGCGCGCGCAAACTGCCCCAGCCGGATCTTGGGACCCTGCTCCACTGTGGCGATATCCTTGACCCGCAGCGGCGTGCCGTTCTTGGCGACAATCACCGTGTTCTCGATGTCGTGAACGTCCCCCACCAGGCCCACCTCGCGCACGTTCACCTGCTGCAAGCCTTCGTTGATGAAGCTCCCGCCCGCGTTCACGTTGTTATTGCTGAGCTGCTGCTCCACCTGCGCGATGCTCAGGCCGTAGGCCACCAGCTTCTCCGGATCGATCCGCACCTGATACTCGCGCGTGGGCCCCCCGAAGCTCGCCACATCCACCACGTTGGGCACCGATTTGAACTGCTTTTCCACCACCCAGTCCTCCAGCGACTTGAGCTCCATCACGTCGTACTTGGGATTGGTCGAATGCAGGGTGAAAAAGTAGATCTGCCCCACCGGGCTCCAGTCGGTGCCCATCTGCGGCTGAACGTTGGGCGGCAGCGTCACCTGGCTGAGCCGCTCCAGAACCTTTTCCCGGTTCCAGTCGTTTTCCGATTCGTCGTCAAAGGTCAGCTTCAAATCCGAAAGGCCGAACAGCGAGAACGACCGCAGCGCGGTCAGATGCGGGATGCCGTTCATGACGATCTCCAGCGGAATGGTCACCTGCTGCTCGATCTGCTCGGCGGAGATTCCCGGCCACTGCGTGATGATCTCGACGTAATTATTGGCGACGTCCGGATAGGCTTCCACGGGAAGCTGATGAAAGGAAATCGCCCCGGCGATGAACAGCAGCGCCGCCAGCGCCAGCACCAGCAGCCGGTTGTTCAGCGCGAAATTCAGCAGGCCCGAGATCATTGCGATTGGCCCGCCCGCGGCCCCGGACCCCTCACTGCTCCACCGTGCTCTGCAGCGTCAGCGCGTTGGCCACCACCCGCGCGCCCGGTGCCAGGCCGGAAACAATTTCCTGCATATTGTTTGCGAGCATTTTGCCGCTCACCACCTCCACCCGCCGGAAATGCCCCGCCTCGCCGGGCGTGTACACCCATTCGCGGTCGTGCAGGTGCAGAATCGCCGCCGCCGGAACCGCCGCCCGCACTTCCTCCCGCAGCCCGTGGAACGTCGCGGTGACAAACATGCCGATGCGCAGCAGCCCCGGATTTTCCACCTCCAGCCGCACCTTCGCCGTGCGGATCGAAGGATCGAGAATCGGCGCGATATACCCGATCCTCGCCTTCAGCACCCGGTCCGGATACGCGGCCAGATGGATGTCGGCGTACTCGCCCACGTGCACCTGCGCCAGATCGTTTTCGTAAACGTCGCAGATGATCCAGACATGCGACAGATCGGAGATGGTGAACGGGCTCGGCGCGCTCAGCGCCTGCACCCCGGAGGCGTTGGTGATCTGCTGGTCGGTGATGACCCCCGAAACCGGCGCCGTCACCTCGATCACCGCCGTCGGATGATCCGGATCCGACCCCAGCAGCCGCAGATGCTCGATCGCCGTTTCCACGTCCACCTTGGCGTTGTCTTCAGCGTTCTGCGCCACCTCGACGCTGCTCTTGGGCACCGCACCATGCTCGTACAGCAGCTTCTGCCGCTCCAGCGTCACCCGCGCCAGTTGCTCGTTGGCCACCGCCTTGCGGTAGTCCGAGTAGGCCCCGCTCACATCCGTGCTGCGGACCTTGAAAAGAAGCTGTCCCCGCCGCACCGTCTGGCCCAACTGCGCGTCGACCTCCACCACCCGCCCCGTCGCCAGCGAGGGCACCGGCACGTTGCGCGAAACGTCCGGATTCACCACCCCGGTCACATTCAACTCCGGCGCCGTGCGGTACTCCTCGGCCGTCACCAGCGGAAACTGCTCCGGATGATCGACCTTGAAATTGCTCGGATCCAGATCCTTTTCCACCACCGCCGCCGGCGGAGCTTCCGCCGAAGGATCCGCTTTCACCTTCGTCTCGCATCCCACCAGCATCAGCACCCCGGACGCCCCCGCCGCCATCATCACCACAAACTTCCCTGTCATGGAATCACCTCGCGCCCCGCCGCCAGATTCAACTGCGCGGCCGCGGTCAGGTAGGAGCCGATCAAGTTTAAATACGCCAGCCGCGTGTCGCGGTACGACTTCTCCGCATCCAGATAATCCAGCAGCGACGCGCCCCCGTGCTGATAGGAAAAGGAAAGCTTGTCGCGCTGCGTGGTGGCCAGCTTCAGATATTTGTCCCGGTACGGCTTCAGCAGATTCAGCGCGCTTTCCAGCGTCACCCACGCCGAATCCACATCGCTGAACACCTGCGCCTGCGCCGCCTCGCGCAACCTTTCGTTGCGCCCGATGTCGATCTCGGTTCGCGCCTTCTCTCCCTGGTTGCGGTCGAAAATGCGCAGCGGAATGCTCACGCTGCCCCCAATCGTGTTGTAATCGTACGGATTGTTGAACGAGGCGTTGTGCGTCCACCACAGGCTGAACGTCGGATCCGTCGAGCCGTTGGCCACCGCAAGCTGGTGGTTCAGCCTCGCCAGCTCCACATTCTGGACCGCCGATTTTAAATCCGGCCGCGCCTCCAGCGCGATCGCCCGCACCTGTTCGAGCGTCGGAATCTGTTCGCGAAACTCGTACGCTCCGGTGACGTCGAAGTTCTCCACCGGCGTCCTGCTGTTCAGCAGCATCAGTAGCTGAATCTTGCTGGTCCGCAGGTTCACCAGCGCGTTTTGATAGTCGGATTCAAACTGCACCCGCTGCAACTCCAGCCGGTCCAGATCCACTTCGGCCAGATCGCCGGCCTGAAAGCGCTGCCGGTTCACCTCCAGCTCGCGATCCCAGTACTCCAGGTTCTGCCGCGCGTTTTCCAGCACCGCTTTGGCCTGCAAGGTCTCCACAAACGCCGAGCGCAGCGCAAACAGCAGCGTTCGCGCCTGATCCTGATAGCCCGATTCCGCGATCGCCGTCGACTGCCGCGCCGAATCGCGCCGCAGCTCGCGCTTGTGATCCCGCTCATGCAGGTAGCTCACCGACGGCGACAGATCGGTGCCCGCAAACGGCCGGTATACCCCCAGATGCGGCGCAAGCTGGGTGCCGTCGGCCGTCAGCGTGAAATCCGGATTCGGCCGCAGATACGCCGTAATCTCCGCCGCCCGCGCTTCCTCGATGCTGCTTTGCGCCGCCAGCAGCGTCGGATTCGTCGCCAGAAACTTCTCCTTTACCTGTTCCCAGCTCAGCGCCTGCGATCGCGCCATTCCCCCCGCCAGCGCCAGCACCAGAACGGCGCGCCAGATCCGGCCGCGGCTCGGCTCTCGCCGCCCGGCACTAGAAAACATCATTTTCATGCTCTGGAGTGGTCCTATAAAGGACTAGACTGCGAATGTAGCCCGCCCGGTTGGCCCAAACCACAGCCGCAAGGCTGTCCTTCAATTATCTTTCGATCACCGGACCAGGTAATCTTAGCTTACCCCGGCCGCCACGCCGCCACGCCCTGTGCAAAGGCATAATCCTTACGGCGAGGTGCTCTATCGAATGGATAATCTTTCGATTATCACGCTAAAGCTTGTCCCTGTAACGCTCTAGCGCGACCCGCACGAGCTGGCTGCGCGTCCGGACCCCGATCTTGGCAAAAAGCTGCTGAAACGTGTTCTTCACCGTGCTCTCGGAAATATCCATCTTCGCGGCGATCTCCTTGTTCGCCAGACCCTGCACCAGGTACCGCAGCACCTCCGTCTCGCGCGCCGTTAACGGATTGCGCCCCTCCGGATCCCCGGGCGCCGCCGCCATGGCCGCCGCCCCATCCTCGGTCACCCCGATAATCGCCGCCAGCTTCGGAATCGACGCCTCCTTGTAGGTCGAGAACCAGACCTCGGCCATGAACGGCTGTCCATCGTCCCGCTGGCCCCGGCACTGCATCGACGCCCGGAACTGAGGGCCTTCTTCCCGCCGGACCGCATGGTGCAGCTCCGGCAGAAACGCCGCAATCGGATGCCCGATCAGCACGCCATCGCGCGGCGCCATCAGCTCCGCCGCCGCGCGGTTGGCTAACTCGATGAAACCGCGGTCGTCAATGGTCACGATCGCGGCCGGGCTGGTCTCCACCAGAATCCGCAGCCTCTCCTGCGCCTCCAGGCTCAGCCGCCGGTTCCTCACCAGCTCCGCCACAAACAGCCCGCATCCGGCCAGCGCCAGCGTTTCAAACGTAAGCCGCACAAAGGACCGGTCCAGCGAGCTGAACACTTCGCTGAGCACCGCGCAGCCGGCGCCGATCAGCCCAATCGCCCAGCGCGGCAGAACCCCCGCCGCCAGCATGATCGGGAACAGGTAAAGAAAACCAAGCGACACATACGGTTCCGTCCACCAATCGATGAGGGCGATGGCCAGAATCATCGCGCCGCTAGCCACCAGGACGGGGACGCGGTTGCGCTCATCCCACATCCATTCCAATTGAGGCATGGGTTTTAGCTACATTATCCCATCCCCGCCGCGGCCGCCGCGGGAAAATCCGCCGTCAGAAGCTGTAGCGGAACCCCAGAGAGGCATAGGAGTTCCGCCGGAACTGCCCGATAAAGTCCGTCGCCTCGCCGCGAATCCATGTATAACCCGCCGTCGCGCGCCAGTGCTGGCCGTAGGCCTGCGAAAACTCCCAACGCGTAAACGACCCGCCGCCGCGCACCGCCGCCTCCATCGTCAGGCTGCGGTTCGGATCGATGGTCCAGGCGGCGTGTCCCACGAACGATTTCGCAAAACCCTCCTCCGGCTCGAACTCCAGCGGATTTCCCGCGCGCGTCCGCGCCTCGCCCGCGTATCCGCCGGCGAAGGTCCACTCCTTCCACTGCCGCTCGAGCTGGATCACATAAAGCGCGAACTCATCCGTATCCGGCGTGGTGGAGCTGAAGTACGCGCCCTCGCCTTTCAGCGTGAACCAGCGCAGCGGCGCCGCCGCGGAGGCTCCGTAAAGCCGCAGCTCCGGATAGGTCCGCTCAATTCCAGCGGCGTTCGCGGCCGGATTGAATTCGGCCTGAAACAGCGGCAGCGAGTTGAATCCATCGAAATAAATCAGCGAAAATTCGTAGCCGGAAGCGATGTGATTCCAGCGCGCCCCGAACTGCGATCTGCCGGGATAGCGCGCGCCCAGGTCCTCGATCGCGATCCCTTGCGCCGCCGCCGGGATCACCGTCCAGCGCTGGTCAAGCAGCGGCGTCCTCGCCGGCGTGAAATAGGGCTGCCAGACCATCTCCACGCTGTCGTTTCCGAACTCAACCACGCCGCGCGCCGCGATCACTCCCAAAAAGTCCGGATCGGTCACGCTCCTGGAATAATCCTTCGGCGCGAAGCGGTCCACCGGGTTCAAAATATCCGTCTTGCCCCAGCGGATGAACTGACGACCCAGCTCCGCCGTAAATCGGCCCTTATGCAAGGTCGCGCTGTAGCGGCGAAACGAGAAAGCCGGCCGCTTGATCCCGCGATCCGCCCCATCGAGCCGCAATGCGCGCTCCACTTCCTGATGCGTGTCGGTCTCGGCATCGAAGGCGCCGTTCAACTGAAACCACGGCGCGATTTTATAGGAAACCTCCCAGCGGAAAAGCGTATCGTTCACCACCTGCGCGGGATCGTTCGGCGCGCTCTCCGGATAAACAAATGTGCTGTTTTCGAGAAAGCCGCGCTGCTCGAAATTTTGCGCCAAAAACAACGCCAGCAGCGGGATCATGACTCCCGCCGCAGCGCTTCCACCGTGAACAGATCCTCTTTGAGCGGAACATCGTATTCCAGCTTGTCGAATTTGAGGATCGTCCGGCTCTTGCGCTTCACATCGAGCACTTCGGTGGTGCGCGCGGTCCAGATGCCGCGCACCTGCTCGAAATCGCGGTAATCGATCACGCGCGCCAGGCCCGCTTTGTTGTACATTTCCGCCCTGGTGATCGTGTAATTGCTCTTATCGATCCACAAATACGAATAAGTATATTGCGACGGCTTGCGCGGCCGTGATTCGATCTTCCACTGGCCGCCCTCATCGGGCAACAGTTTGTAATCGAACTGGTTCACATCGCGCTCCTCCAGATCCTCGAAGCTGAAATCGGTGCCGAAAAAGCGCGTGGAGCGGTCCTGCAGCGCGATTCGCTGCTCGCGTCCGATCGCCGGACGCCACATCCATTGGTCGCTGGCGCGATCCGGATGATTCACGATCAGCAGCGCGACTCCCTTCACCTCCGGCGGCGCCGTGAAGCGGAGCAGAGCCTTGCTCTGCCCAAACGAGCCGAGCCGTTCAAACACCCAGCGCTTCGTCGCAATGCGGTTTTCCGCGCCGATCACCTGCAAGGTCCCCTCGTAGCGCTGCGAGGCCGATTGCGCCCGCTTCTGCGCCTCTTCCACAATCCGCCGCGCATCCTCGGCCCGGGCCGCAACTGCGGCAACCAGCGCCGCGATCGCCAGGCGTTGCGCCATCCATCGGTTATTCATATTCCAAAGCCTCCACCAGCGATCCCCGCACCGCGCTTTCTCCCGGCGCCAGCGCCGCCAGAAATGCGGCGCCCAGAATCGCCGGAACCAGCGCCAGCGCCACCGGAAACGGATACGCGTAGCCGATATCGATGCCGATCAGGTCCCGCCGCGCGATCTCCAGGGTGTAATAAAGCTGCGCCGCGCCCAGCGAAAGCCCCAACACCAGGCCGATGGCGCCGATGCCGAGCGCTTCCATCCACACCGTCTGCCGGATCTGGCGGCGCATGCCGCCGGCCGCCCGCAGCACGCCGATCTCGCGGCGCCGGTCGAGGATCGATACCGTCAGCGCGTTCACGATTCCCAGCACCGCCACCAGCACCGCCACCGCGATCTGGATGTAGGTCAATCCGAACCACTGGTCGGTCACGCGGATCACGTAGCTCCGCAGATCGCTGTTGGTCAATACGAACAGCCGCCGCTGCGCGCCGTAGGCCGCCAGGATTCTCTGCCGCACCGCCGCGCCGCTTGCCCCCGGCTTCAGATAAATGCGGAACACATTCGCCGCGTCGTCGTGCCAATAGCGGGAGAACATCTCCCGCGACAGCAGAATGCTGCCCTGTTGATCGGAAAAATCGCGCACCACCCCCACCACCGGCAGCCGCAGTATCCCCTCCGGCGCGGCAATCTCGATCATCTCGCCGTATCGCACGCCGTGCAGACGGGCGTAGTTTTCGCTCAGAATCACGCCTTCGCCCGCCGCCGCCCGGCGGTACATCCGCTCCGCATCGCCGGCCACCGCCGGCAGCCGCGCCCGCCGCGCCAGCGATTCGATATCGGCCGCCACCAGCATCACCGGCGCGTTCTTCACCATCACCCGCACGCTGCGCATCGGCTGCACCTCGGCCACCCCTTCGATCTTCCGCAATCCGCCGGCCAGCGACGCCGGAAAAACAAAACTGCGCGCAGTCGCGCTCTCCGCCGTCGTCACGAACAGATCCGGGTTTAAAGCGATGCGCATCCATTCGGAAATCGAGCGGTAGCTGGACCGCGCCAGCCCGCCCAGCGAAATCACCAGCGCCAGCGACAACATCAGCGCCGCCACCGTCCCCGAACTGCGCCGCGGGCTTTGAATCAGGCTGTCGGCCGCCAGCGCGCCTTCCACCGGCCGGATCCGCTTCCACACCGGCCGCAGCCATTTCGAAACCCGAAGCGAAAGCGACGGCGCCAGCAGCACCGCGGCCATCACCGCCAGCAAATATCCCGCGTAAAAAACCGGCGTGTAGCGGTTGAGCATCAGCGCCAGAATCGAGAGCGCCGCGCACGCCATCGCCCATTTTCTTCTGGTTCGATTTTCACCCTCGCCGGGCGAAAGATAGCTCCCCTTTTGCAGCGCCTTCACCGGATCCACCATCGCCGCCGCCCGCGCCGGAATCAGCCCGGCGGTCAAGCTGGTGGCCAGGCCCATCACGATCGCTGCGCCGGCGATCCACGGCGCCACTTCGATGCTCGCGGCGCTTTGCGCCACTCCGTAAACTTCTTCAAGCAGCCCTCCGATGTAGCCGGTCATGGCCCGCGCCGTCAGCGCTCCGAAAACCAACCCGGCCAGCGTTCCGGCCAGGCCGGTAATCGCACTCTCGCCTAAAAACAGCGCGCCAATCTGCCCGCGCGTGGCGCCCAGCGCGCGCAGAATGCCGATCTCCGCGCGCCGCTGCGTCACCGCCGTCGCAAACGTGTTGTAGATGATGAACATCCCGATGAACAGCGCGAACACGCTGGTGATGTCGGAGCCTAATTCGTAGATCCGCGAGGTCGCCTCGAACTCCTCGCCGCGCGAGCTGGGCGGCTCGATCTGAAACCCCGGCCCGAGGGCGGCGCGCAGCTTGGCGATCCCTTCAGCCAGCGTTACGCCCTCCCGCAGCGCGACGTCGATCCGGTCGAACTTCCGCCCCCGTCCGAAAACTTTCTGCGCCGCGTAAATATCCATAATCGCGATGTTGCCGCCGAAGGCGCTGGCCAGCCCGCCCGGCTTCATGATCCCCCGCACCACGAAAACACGCTCGCCCTCCATGGTCCGCAGCGGGATGCGGCTGTTGATCGTCAGATTGCGCTCCGCCGCGAACGTCTTGGTCACCATCAGCGAATCCGGCTGCGCCAGAAACACCAGCGGATCGTCGATCGATTCGTCGGCGCCCTCCAGGTCGTAATTGCGCAGATTGCGGTCCCCCAGCATGTCCACGCCTAAAATCAGCAGGTTGCCCCGGTCCGTGGACACCGCCGCCTCGATCACCGGCGCCGCCGCCCGCACCTCCGCCACGTTCTGCACCCGCTCCAGCACCTCTTCGTCGAAGCCCGGCTCCCCCGCCGAGATCTGAAGCTGCGTCCGGCCGGCGATGCGGTCGATGGTCGAACGGAACGCGGCGAGCACGCTCTGGTTGGCCGTGTGCATCGCCACAAATACGCCCACGCCGAGCATGATCCCGGCGGTGGTCAACAAAATCCGCGACAAATGTTTCCGGGCGTACGGCCAACTGATCAGACGCAGCAGAATCACCGGCGCACATCCTCTACGATGCGGCCGTCGCGGATGTGAATCGTCCGCGCGCAGCTCCCGGCCACCGCCGCGTCGTGCGTCACAATCAGAATCGTCGAGCCCAGCCGCTCGTGCAGATCCCGGATCAGCCGCAGAATCTCGCCGCCGGTGGCGCTGTCCAGATTCCCGGTCGGCTCGTCGGCCAGCAGAACCGGCGGAAATACGCTCAGCGCCCGCGCGATCGCCACCCGCTGCCGCTCACCCCCGGAGAGCTCGTCCGGCAGGTGGTCCAGCCGCCCGCCCAGCTTCACCAGATCCAGCAGCTCGCGCGCCCGCTGCTCCGTCTTCTTCCGCGGCCACCCCCGCAGATGCAGCGGAAGCGAGACGTTTTCCAGGCAGGTGAGCGTCGGCAGCAGATGGAAAAACTGAAAAATGAATCCGATCTTGTCCCGGCGCACCCGCGTCAGGCCGTCGTCGTCCAACTGCGACAGCGCCGCCCCGTCGATCTCGATCTCGCCCGCGCTGGGGCGGTCCAGCCCCCCGATCAGGTTCAGCAAGGTGGATTTGCCCGAGCCCGATGGCCCCACGATCGAAACCATCTCCCCGCGCCCGATCGAAAGATCCACCCCCTCCAGCGCCGTCACCCGGCGCTTGCCGTCAAACTGCTTACTAACTCCCCGGAGTTGGATCACCGCCCTAAGTTCCATCATGCGTCATTCCGGACCGGCCTCGCGCGCCGGAGCTCCCCGCACGGCAATCCGGCTCAGGTGCTCACCCTCGTTACAAATCCCATCTCCCTCCAAATCTGTGACTTGCCCGCTAAGGTAACAAGCGCGGGCGGCTAGGGCCCTTTCCCGATTCAGAGTACCCGCCTGAATCGCTACCATCGACCCTGTGACTTAAACGCGCGCCGCTGTTGCTCGCCGTAGTTGTTGTGGTTGCTGTTCCCTTCTTCAGAAGTTCCTGAGCACCCCCGGACGCGGCGATCCGGCGAATCATTTTTCAGTTCGGACGGTAACTCGAAAATCTCGCGGCTCGGCCTCGCACGGCATTGGTGTGTCGGGACGGCGGGCATCGCGCGCGCGGACTTTTCCATTCACGAGGTGCATCACAGGTGTTTCCTAAAGGACTGATCTTCCGCTCTCTGCTCCTGCTGGCCGGCGCGCTGCCCATGTTCGCGCAAAGTGGACCGGCGGTGTGGACCGTGCCCAGCCTGCGCCGCGTCGGCATGTTCGACGCCCCCGGCTACGCCCCCCAGGCGCAGCTTTACTCCGCCCAGAACGCCTACACCGCGTTTCAGATCGCGGTAAACGGCGGACCCGGCGGCCTGGCCAACGTCAACCTCGCACTCTCCGATCTGCAAGGACCCGGCATCATTTCCGCCTCCAGCTATAACCCCTACGTCGAAGGCTATGTCTACGTCAACCAGAGCAGCCCCAACTGGGGCGGATCCAATCAGCCCCTCGGCGCGGGCTGGTACGCCGATTCCCTCATCCCCTTCAAGGATCCGGCCACCGGCGCGCCGCTCAACAACCAGGCCGCCGGCGGAGTGCCCATCACCGTTCCTCCCGGCCAAAACCGCGTCTTTTGGGTGGACCTGCTGGTCCCGCAAGGCGCACCGCCCGGACAATATTCCGGCACGTTCACCGTCACCAGCAGCCAGGGCGCCTTCACCGGCAACATCTCGCTCACCGTCTGGAATTTCGCCCTGCCGGCCACCCCCAGCTTCAAATCCGCGTTCCTGTTCTGGACCTCCGGAAATTTGGCCTCCCAGGAAGAACTCATCCGCCATCGCCTGATGCCCGCCACCGTCAGCCCCGCCGATGAGCAAACGCTCATGGCCATGGGTCTCAACGCCGCCGGCGTCGGTCCCTTCAGCGGCGCCAGCGCCGGCGACTGCAATATGTCTGCCCCCCCGTCGGTCGAACAGTTCCGCGCCTCCGCCGCAGCCCAGCAGCCCGGCCTGTTCCTCTACGATTACAGTGCCGACGAGATCACCGGCTGCACCAATCTCTTCGGATCCATCGTGGCCTGGGCCCGGAATATGCACGCCGCCGGAATCAATAACCTGGTCACCATGGCCCCCACTCCGGCCCTGTTCAACGACGGCACCGGCACCGGCCGCAGCGCCGTGGACATCTGGGTGATGCTGCCGCTCGAATACGACGCCAACCTCGGAAACGTGCAGCAGGCCCTCGCCAAGGGCGATCAGGCCTGGTCCTATAACACCCTGGTGCAGGACTCCTACTCGCCCAAATGGGAGATCGACTTCGATCCCATCAACTTCCGCATCCAGCCCGGTTTCCTCAGCCAGAGCCTCGGCTTGACCGGTTTGCTTTACTGGCGGGTCGACGATTTCACCTCTAATCCATGGTCGAATCCGAATAACCAGGGATGGTTCAGCTCCAACAATTATCCCGGCGAAGGCATGCTCGTCTATCCCGGCGCCAACGTCGGACTCAACCAAGTTGTTCCCTCCATGCGCCTCAAGTGGATTCGCGACGGCGTTGAGGATTATGAATACCTGCAAATCCTGAAGCAATCGAATCCCGCGCTGGCGACGCAGATCGCCAATTCGGTGGGCGCGAGCTGGTCCAACTGGACGCGCGACGCCAACGCCATCGAACAGGCTCGCATTCAAGCCGGCAACGCCATCCAGGCCGCAGTCGGCGCACCCGCCGCCGCGCCGGCGCCCACCCCGGTTTCCACCCCGGCTCCCACCGCGCCCCCCACGCCGGTTCCCGCACCGGCCCCGCCGCCCTCCTGCACCACCTTGTTGTGGATCCTCGGCCGCTGCGTCCCTTAAACCGCCGCCGCCCGGTCCGCGCGGGGCCAAAGACCGGGAGCTCCGCGCGGGCCTGCCGCGGATTCACCCCGCGCGGCTCCGGCCTTCCCCACCTACACAAGCGCCACCTGCGCTTCGCTGGGCTCCGCTCAACAATACCAGGGCTCATCCAGATAAGGAACCGCGGCGCGCGGCGTCAGATCGAAGTTGTCCAGCGGCATCGACACCAGCGACGCGACCTCCCGGAAAATTTCGGCCCGCGAACGATTCTCCTTCTGGAGCCTCGCCACCGTTTCAAACGCCCGCCTGCCCAGCGCGTCCACCTCTGCATCGCGATGCTTCCACGGATACACCAGCGACTTTGCGTCGAACGGCCCCACCTCCAGATCCGGCAGCTCCAATAACCTCGACCCCGGCGTCACCAGCAGCCGCAAAACCAACTGCACCGGGGCCACGTTCTCCACCAGTCCCAACTCCGCGATGGTGCGCAGGAAATCGCGGTAGCCTTCGATCGTCGTCCACGGTGTGAAGGCGATGAACGTCGGCTGAAGCGTCAGGCCGGCGGCGCGCGTCAGCGCCACGGCTTCCAGAAAATCGCGGCGCGTGTGATTTTTTTCCAGCCGCGCCAGCACCTCGTCGTCCAGCGATTCGGCCGCGCTGGTGACGAACGCGCATCCGGTCTCGCGCAGCGTATCCAGCAGCTTGCGGTGCCGCAGCAGATGCTCGATCTTGATCGTGGCGTCGTAGCTCACGCCGGGAAACTCCCGGTGCAGCGCGGTCACGATGCGGATCGCGTGAGCCGGACCGTTGAAAAAGTCCGGATCGCCGAACGTCACATGCCCGGCGCCCCCGGCCACCTGCTGGCGGATATCGGCCAGCACCACCTCCGCGTCCACCACGCGGAATCTCCCCTGATATACCGGTACGACCGGGCAGTGCCGGCACAGATGTTTGCAGCCGCGCGAAGCCTCGGTGTAGGCCGCCCGCTTCTTCTCGCCGCCACTCACCAGCATCGCGTAGCGCCCTCTCCGGTCCCTCCGCTCCGGCGTCCGGAAGCGCAGCCGGTCCAGGCAAATCCTTTCCGCCGCTTCTCCGCGCGCCAGCTTCACCAGCGAGGACTCAAATTCGCCGCCCGCCACCGCCTCCACCCCCAACTCCCGCAGCAGCGCTTCATTCAGCGGCGCGTACAAACCATAGGCCACCAGCCGCGCGCCCGGATTCAGCCCCTTCACGCGCCCGATCACCGGCGCCGCCAGCCGCGTCGCCGTGTGCATCGGCAGATAAAACGCGATCATCTCCGCCTCGCGGATCGCCCCTTCCTCCATCCCTTCCACCGCCAGATCCAGCACGCGCACCTGGTGCCCTTCCTCTTCCAGCCAGGCGCGCGGCGACGCCAGCCCGAACGGATCGTGCCCCAGCTCGTAGGTGGAAATCAGAACGATCTTCATTGCCCCGCTCCACTCCAGGCTACCCTTAAGGAATGCGGCGTGTCGCCTCCTGGCTCGGGCCCACCTTGCGCTACTGGATGCAGACCGAGGTCCACGTCTACGCCTTTTCCGTCGCCGCCAACGTGCTGCTCTCGTTCTACCCCTTCCTGATCGTCCTGATGTCGCTTTCCCGCCTGTTCTTCGATGAGCGAACCACCATCGCCACCATCCAGCTCGCCTTGCGCGACTATTTCCCCGACTCCTTCACCAATTTCCTCTATACCAAGGGCCAGCACGAAAACCTCCCGCCTCACCGCTCCGTCGAGCTCGCCTCCATCGTCCTGCTGCTGTTCACCGCCAACGGAATCTTCGAGCCGCTCGAAGTCGCCCTCAACCGCGTCTGGGGCATCCGCCAGAACCGCAGCTTCTTCCGCAACCAGCTCGTCAGCCTGGCCCTCATCTTCGCCTGCGGAACCCTGGCCCTGGCCTCCATGGCCCTCACTGCCCTCAATCGCCCCTGGGCCGGACGCTTCCTCGCGCTCGACTCGCTGTTCTTTAAGATGGCCGCCCTGCCCATGGCCGTGCTGGTTCTGTTCCTGGTCTACTATTTCCTGCCCAACGGCCGTCCGCCGCTGCACCGCGTCGTCGCCGCCGCCGCCGCCGTCGGCATCCTGCTGGAAGTCATGAAATATTTCAATAAGCTTTGGTGGCCGTGGTTCCAGCGCAAACTGGAAGCCGAATACCGCGTCTTTCAATACTCCGTCGCGCTCATCTTCCTCGGATTCCTCGCCGCCATGCTGGTGCTCGCCGGCGCCGAATGGGCCGCCCGCGGCCAATCCCTCCCCGGACGCCAGGACAAGGACAACGCCCATGTCTGAGCGCCCGCTGGCCGTCATCACCGGAGCTTCCGCCGGCATCGTCGCGGCCTTCGCCCGCAAGCTCGCCCAGCGCGGCTACGACCTGCTGCTGATCGCCCGCCGCCAGGATCGCCTCCGCGCCCTCGCCGCCGAGCTCGCCGAATCCTATCACATCGGCGCCTCTGCCATGCCGGCCGATCTCTCCACCGATGACGATCTGGAGCGCATCGCCGGGTGCGTTCAAAACGCGCCGCGCCTTCGCCTCCTCGTCAATAACGCCGGTTTCGGCACCATGGGTTTCTTCCACGAAGCCAGCGTGCAAAGCCAGATGCAGATGCACCGCCTCCACGTCCTGGCCATCGCCCGCCTGACCCACGCCGCACTGGCGAATATGACGGAGCGCCGCGCCGGCGCCGTCATCAACGTATCCTCGGTCGCCGCTTTCATGATCGGCGCCGGAAACGTCAGCTATTGCGCCACCAAAGCCTGGATCAACGCCTTCACCCAGGGGCTCGCCCTGGAGCTGCGCGCCAGAAAATCCCCCGTCAAAGTCCAGGCCCTCTGCCCCGGCTTCACGCTCTCGGAATTTCACGACGTCCTCGGCATGGACCGCGCCGGCGTGCCAGAATCGTTCTGGCTCACCGCCGATTTCGTCGCCGAGCAGTCCCTGCTCGGCTTGGAAGCCGGCCGCCTCTTCGTCATCCCCGGCCTGCGCTATAAAATCACCGTCCTCGCCCTGCGCTGGCTCCCGGATCCGGCTCTTCGCCGCCTGGCCCTGCTGCTGTCCCGCCGCCGGCGCCCCCGCACTCCAGCACCTTAAACCCGGTCCAAACGAATCGGCGAAAGATGATTTAATAGAGAACTATGCGAAGAACCACTTCCACGCTCCTTTTGCTCCTGCCCGCGCTGGCCCTCGCCCAGCAGACCGAAAAAATCGACCGCAGCGTCATCCATAAAATCAAGATCGCCGAATTCGGCGAAGGCGGCGGCTTCGGAGGCGGCGGCCGTGGAAACGCCCGCGAGGCCTCCCAGGTGATGAACATCATGTTCAACCTCACCGACCGCTACGGCCCACGCCTCACCAACTCTCCCCAGTTCCGCCGCGCCGGCGAGTGGGCCGTCAGCCAGCTCAAAGAATGGGGACTCAGCAACGTCCACCTGGAAAAATGGTCCACCGCCGGCGCCCGCGGCGGCGCCATCCCCAGTTGGGAGTTCACCCACTACGACGGCGCCATGGTCGAGCCTACCTATATGCCCCTCATCGGCTATCCCCAGGCCTGGAGCGGCAGCACCAACGGGCCCCTCACCGGCGAAGTCGTCCTCGCCGAAATCCAGCAGCCCTCGGATTTCGATAAATGGCACGGAAAATTGAAGGGCAAAATCGTCTTTACCGCCGCCCCGCCCGAACTGCCCTTCCCCGATACCCCCCTCGGCCACCGCTACGATGAGCAGGAACTCCAGGCCCTGGTCCCCGAAATTATCCCCACCGGACGCGGCGGCCGCGGAGGACGCGGCGGCAATCCCCTCTTCAATATGAGCCCCGAGGAGCGCCAGAAGTTCCAGGACCGCCAGCGCACCTACTTCAAGGACGAAGGCGCCCTGATGACCGTCACCGCCAGCGAACGCGGCCAAAGCGGCACCGTCTTCGCCAGCAACGGCTCGCCCCGCACCGGCGACCCCACCCAGAACCTGCCCTCCGTCGCCATCACCGCCGAAAACTACAACCGCATCGCCCGCCTGGTCGAACATCACGTCCCGGTCAAACTCAGCTTCGATATCAAGACCGTCTTCGACACCAGCAACACCGACTCCTTCAACGTCATCGCCGAAATCCCCGGCGCCACCAAACCCAATGAGCTGGTGATGGTCGGCGGGCACTTCGACTCCTGGCACATGGGCACCGGCGCCACCGACAACGCCGCCGGCAGCACCGTGGCCATGGAAGTCATGCGCATCCTCAAATCGCTCAACCTCAAAATGGATCGCACCGTGCGCATGGCCCTGTGGGGCGGGGAAGAGGAAGGCTTGCTCGGATCCCAGGCCTACGTCAAGGAGCACTTCGCCGACCCCGCCACCATGAAAACCACCCCCGAGCACGACGGCTTCTCCGCTTACTTCAACGTCGATAACGGCACCGGACGCATTCGCGGCATCTACCTCCAGCAGAACGAAATGGTGCGGCCCATCTTCGAGCAGTGGTTTGCCGCGCTCAAGGACCTCACCCCCGGCGTCATCACCATCCGCAACACCGGCGGCACCGATCATCAGTCCTTCGACCGCGTTGGCCTGCCCGGCTTCCAGTTCATCCAGGACCCCATGGATTACAACACCCGCACCCATCACTCCAACATGGATGTCTACGACCGCATCCAGCAGGCGGACCTGGAGCAGATGGCCGTCATCGAAGCGGTCTTCGTCTACAACGCAGCGACGCGGCCGGAAAAACTGCCGCGCAAGGAGCTGCCTCCCCCCACGCCGCCCGAGGGCCGCGGCGGCCGCGGCGCCAACCGCTAGACCGTCCCACGGAACGCGCTCCGTACCCGGCTTCCCCCAGGCCGGCTGCGGAGCGGGTCACCCCCGCCCTGCAAGCTCGATCGCTCCTGTTCTCCGCAACTTCCCGTTCCGGTCGCGCCTTGCCCGCACGCCTTCGCGCTACGTTGTGGCCGAGGAAATCGCACGCTCGCCATGAGAGAGTCGGTTCGACAGCATCCGGTCATCCTAGGCCGCCGGATTCGTCTGCGGATCATGGCTGTCCGCCGGAACACGATCCGGCCCCTCGCCGTTGCGGGTCAAGAAACGGCCGTGTCGCCGAAGCCGTCACCTGTTTGGCTCGAGGAGCTCCTCTAAAAGAAAACTAAACCAAAACCAAAGAAAACCAGCAGAAACCCGGCGCCGCGGGCGTTTTGCTCGCCGCCAGCCAAACTTCACCATCCCGCCGTGCGGCCGTGGTGCGTCTGCCCGCGCTCTTGCTAACCTGAAATCCAGTGGCTCTGTGGCGGAATTGGCAGACGCGCCAGACTTAGGATCTGGTGCCCGAAAGGGCGTTCCGGTTCAACCCCGGACAGAGCCACCAGCCAAAAACGAAAGCTACCGGTTGCCTGCGCCGCTCGTCGCCGGCATGCCTTCATGCGGATAGCTCGAATCGATGAAATGATCGATATCGTTGTGCAGCTTCTCCCGCGCCTTCTTGTCGATATACATCATGTGCCCGGCTTCGTAATACGTAAACGACACGTTCTTGCGAATCTCCGGCTCCAGCATCATGTGCGAAACCGTCTGCTCGATGCCGTTGAACGGCGTGGCGAAATCGTAATACCCGCACACTACCAGAACCTTTAGATATCTCTCCTGCGTCATCGCCGACCGCAGCGCTTCGGCCACCGACCCCGGCTGCCCGTTGTCCCACGGACGCACGTTCGCCGTCACCGTGTAGTACATGTCGGTGTTCCACTTCAGCTCGCGGCGCACGTAATCCTGGAACATCGCCACGTAGGCGCCTTCATACGATGCCTCGCTCGGATCGTATTCCTCGCGCTCGCCCGCCGCGTCCACGTCGCGCCCGGTGAACCGGGCGTCCAGCCGCCCCACCGTCTCGCGCTTGTCGCGCAGCAACTGCTTGAACCAGCGCTGCGGGCTCACCCGCAGATTCGCCTCTTCGATGTATTTCGCCGGAAGTCCGGTAAAGCGCGACAGATCGGCGACCACTTTCTTGTATTCCTCCGGCGGAATCTGATCGCCTTTCTCCAGCGCCTGCGCGTACTCGCCGTGCGCGAACTCCCGCGCCTTCTGCGCCACCTGCTCGATCGGCAGCTTTTGCAGATCCGGCGGCAGCAGGTGATGATACCAGGCCGCGCAAACCATGCTCGGCAGGAAGAACCGCGTCCGGTCGTCCGCCCCCCAGTTGCCGAACGCCACCGAGGAGATCAGCGCGATGCCGTTCAGGTAAATCTCGTGGCGGTGCTGCAACACCTGCGAAAGCTGCGCCGACCGCGTGGTGCCGTAGCTTTCCCCCAGCAGAAACTTCGGCGACGCCCACCGCTCGTTGCGCACCAGATACTGATAAATAAAGTCGGAGAAGATCGTCGCGTCGTTCACCACCCCGTAAAACTGCGTCGGATTCTCGCCCGGCATCGCGCGGCTGTAGCCCGTGCTCACCGCGTCGATGAACACCAGATCCGTCGCGTCCAGGAAGGAATCGTTGTTGTCCACGATCGAGTACGGCGCGGCCATCGCGTGCCCGTCGTCGGTCAGCGCGATCCGCCGCGGCCCCAGCCCCATGTGCGTGAACAGCGAAGCCGAGCCCGGCCCGCCGTTGTAGACGAAGGAAATCGGCCGTTTGCTGCGGTCCGGCACATCGTCCTTCACGTAGGAGACGAAAAAGATCGAGGCCTTCGGCTCGCCGTCGTCGGATTTAATAATGTAATTCGCCGCCGTCGCCGTATAGCTGATCTCCTGCCCGCCGATGCGCGCCTTATGATGCGTCACCGAGGATCTTTCCTCCGGCGCCGGCCCGCGCCGCACCTGATTGGCCGGCCCCGGTTCGCCCGGCGCCGGCGGGCGCTGCTGCTGTCCCCGGCCCTGCGCCAGCGCGACCGCCGCCGCGATCGCCCCTGCGAGTAACAGTCTTTCCAACCTCATCGGAATCTCCTTTGTCTTGCGGCCCAAGCCGGTCCGGCTTGCGGCCAGCGTTAATTCACTTTGTTTCCGGCGATATAAACCGCCCGAATCGTACGTGTATTCTTAATATCTTCCAGCGGATTCTTTTCGAGCACAATCAGATCCGCCCACTTGCCGCGCTCCAGCGTCCCCAGATCTTTCGCGCCCAGAAACTCCGCCCCGTTCCGCGTCGAATCGACGATCACCTGCATCGGCGTCAGTCCCGATTTCACCATCAGCTCCATCTCCAGATGCTCGAAAAATCCCTGAAACCGCGCCGGCGGGCCGCTGTCGGTCCCCATGGCGATCTTCACTCCCGCGTCCGACTCCCGCTTGAGATTCTTCTCGGCCATCTCCAGCAGCTCATGATTGCGCGCGTAATCCCGGCTGGACCGCACCGCCAAGGCGTACTTTTCGCTCCCCACCGTCTGCAGCACCGCCGGCGATACGCTGCGCGTCAGAAACGGATCGTTCAAAAACGCCGGCGATTCCCCAAACACGTAAGTCGAAAGCTCGCGCGTCAGGGTCGCGATCTGCCACGCGTTGTGCTTCTTGATATCGTCGATCAACGCTTGGTCCACCTCGCGGTCGCGCACGCTATGCGCCAGAGCGTACGCGCCCTCATCGATCACGTTCCGGGCGTCCTGATAATCGACAATGTGCACCGCCGTGCGCAGCCCGCGTTTCTTCGCCCCGGAGATAATGACGCTGGAAATCTCCGGCGGGACCTTCTTGCCGCGCCCGAAATTATCATCCACCCAGATCTTCACCATGTCGACCTTTTGCCGCGCCAGCTTGTCCAGAATCGGACCCACTTCCTCCGGGCTGGCCACCGCGTAGCGCATTCCCTGATCCGGCGGATTGCCGCCCTTCAGCGTGAACCCGCGCCCGGCCGTGTAAACCCGCGCGAACTTCGGCCGCCCCGTCGCCCGCTCCTCGGAGCGCACCTCGAACACCGGATCCATATCCGTGCCCAGGCTCATCACCGTGGTCACTCCGTAGGAGGCGTAAACGCCAAGCTGCTTTTCGACGTTTTCCTTGGTGTAAAACTTCGGCCCCTGCTCCAGATCGAGCGTCGAACCCACGTGCCCGTGCGAGTTGATGATCCCCGGCATCACAAATTTGCCGGAGCAGTCAATCGTCTCCGCCCCGGCCGGCGCTTTGATCCGCGCCGCCGGGCCGATCGCCTGAATTTTTCCGTCCACCACGATCATCGACATCCCCGCCGCCGCCGGTTTCCCCGTCCCGTCGATCAGCGTGAAGTTCGTGAAAACCTTGGTCTCGGCGAACAGGGGCAGGGCCAGCACAATCAGGGCAGCCGCGCGCGGAGCTCGCATGTGTCGGATTATATCGCGCTCCGGTCCCCGCCAAAGCGCCGCTCTCCCGCCGCCGGCGCGGAAAGTTATTCTGAAGGACACCGGTGAACCCGCTTTGCGTCGTGCTCGTCGCCCCTCGGAACCCGTTAAACATCGGCGCCGCCGCGCGCGCCATGAGCAACTTCGGATTCACCGATCTGCGCCTGGTCAATCCCTATGAAGTCGCCTTCCGCGAGGCCAGATCGGCGGTAAAATCGCAAAAAATCCTGGAAAACGCGCGCGAATTTCCAACCCTCGCCGAAGCCGTCGCCGATTGCAGCCTGATCGTCGGCACCACCTCCAAAGGCCACCGGGCGCTGGAGCATCCGCTGCGCCGGCTCGAACTCGGCGCAAGACTCCTCAAAAAACACGCCGGACCCGCCGCGCTGCTGTTCGGCTCGGAAAAATTCGGTTTGTCGAATGAGGACCTGTCGCACTGCCATTGGCTGCTGCGCATTCCCACGCGCGAGGAGCACGAGTCCATGAACCTCGGCCAATCCGTCGCGGTTTGCCTGTACGAGCTGATCCGCAATCCCGCCGCCGCCAAAGCCGCGCCCCCAGCCAAGCGCGCCGCGCGCGCCGCCGACCTCGACCGCCTCACGGAACTGCTCGGCCAGGCGCTCGACCAGGCCGGCTACGTTCACCGCCAGCCATCCACGCGGCTGAAGCTCCGCCGCCTGATCCGGCGCATGAATCTCAACGCCCATGACGCCGAAGTCTGGCTCGGAATGCTGCGCCAGATTTTATGGAAATTCTCAGCGGCTTCGGACACGCCGCGAAAGTGAGCCGGCCAGCCGTTCCTCGCAAAAACGGCGCGTCCAGGCGTGAGCGTGCCGCCAGGACTCCCACACCGCCGCGCACCATTGCTTCAGCGCGGCGTCGCGCTCATCGCCCGGCTCCGCGTTCAACACATCGCGAGCGGTGACCGGCGCCGATTCGCGCGGCAGCTCGAACCGCGGCCACGCCACCTTCTCCCGCGCCAGCGCCATGTGCGCCCGCTGCACCTGCAAGCCGGTCCATCCGCGCTCGCTCGCCAGGTACAGCCCGATGAGCGAAAACGCGATCGTGATTCCGCTCGCGCCGGGGTCGGCGTGCTGCGCCTGATAGGCGTCGACGCCGTACTGATGCAGGAAACCGCGCCCGCGCGCCAGGGTGTAAGCGGCCAGTTCGCCATATAATTCCCAACACGCTTGCGAGGCCCTCATCCGCTCCGCCGCGCCGCGGTCCGGCAGCTCGACCCCGCATCCGGGACATTTCGCCGCGCTCATTGCTATCCTGATTTTCTCCCATGACGAAAGTGACTGTGCACTACGATCTCCTGCGCCCGCTCACCGGCGACGATCTTCCCAACATCGCCAGCGCGCATTCCACCTACGGGATCGCGCGCGTGCAGGTCGCCCCCTCGCTCGACCGGATCACCGTCGATTACGACGCCTCGCGCCTGAGCAAACTGGACGTCGAGGCTGTCCTGGCCCGCCACGGGATTCCTATACGCACCACCGCGCAGGCGGTCGCGTAAATGAAATCCGCTATACATTAACTCCCGGTGAAGCCGGCAACGTTCCGTGTCCCGGCCGCTTCTTATCTATCGGGAGGACAAACTATGAAGCGTTTTTTTCTGGCTGCGGTGTTCGCCGCCGTGACCACCGTGGGATGCGGCGGAGCCGTTTTCTACGCCACCACGCCGCCGCCGCCGGTCCGCGTCGAAGCCTACGGCGTCGCGCCCGGACCCGGATTCGTGTGGGTCAGCGGATACTGGGGCTGGCGCGGCAACGCCTATGTGTGGATCCCCGGCCGGTGGGTGCGCCCGCCTCGCGGCCGCACGGTTTGGGTGCAGCCCTACTGGGAGCCCTACCGCGGCCGCTACCGCTTCCACGAAGGTCACTGGCGGTGAGCCCGCGCTAAAATCGAGGAGTGCTGTTTCTTCTCGCCGCGCGCCAGGCGGGAACGCGGCGCGCCCGGCAAGGCGGGCGGTCCGGGGATCGCCTCCGCCTCACCCCGGCGATGCCGCTCCGCCGCCGGCTCCCGCTGCTGGTGGCCGCCGCCCTGCTGGCGCGCGCGCAGGATTTCGCCCATCTGCGCGTCGAACAGATCGCCAGTCATCTCCACTACGCCGAGGGTCCGGCGTGGTCGCCCGAGGGATTTCTTCTGTTCAGCGATGCGGTGGAGAACAAAATCTATAAGTTCACGCCAGGACAGCCCGTCGCCGAATTCGCCGCCGCCGCCGGCGGGCCTCTCGGCAACGCCTTCGACGCGCAGGGACGGCGCTATACCTGCGAATTCCGCCAGCGGCGGTTGACCCGCACGGCCAAAAACGGCAAAACCGAGGTGCTCGCCGAGCGCTACGAATCCAAGCGGCTCAACGCCCCCAACGATGTGGCGGTCCGGCAGGATGGGCAGATCTATTTTACCGATCCCGCCTTCGGCGACCAGCAGGATCACCGCGAACTCGACTTCTACGGCGTGTTTCATGAAAATCCGCGCGGCGCGCTGGAAGCCGTCGCCAAGCTGCAAACCCGGCCCAACGGCATCGCGCTGTCGCCCAACGGCCGCATCCTCTATGTGGCCGACTCCGACGCGCGGCTGATCCGCGCCTGGGATCTGGACCACTCCGGCGCCGCCTCCAACCCCCGCATCTTCGCCGATAAAATCAGCGGCGTTCCCGATGGCCTGCGCACCGACGACAAGGGAAACGTCTATGTCGCCGCCCGGCAAATCTACGTCTATAGCCCGCAGGGCGAACCCCTCGCCACGATCCCCATGCCGGACCGGCCCACCAATCTCGCCTTCGGCGACGCGGACCGGCAAACCTTGTTTGTGACCACCAGGACCGGCCTGTTTCGCCTTCGCCTGAAGTAGCAACAGTTAGCTCCCGGCCTTGCCCTCGCTTTGGCGTCCGGTTTGCTCCGGACACTACCGCGTCCACCAAAACAAGGCGCGTATGTATCGCTGAATGAAGGGGATCTTTGGGCCAAATTTACCGGGAGCAGAAACGTGAATACCACCAGTGTGCAGTCCTGTTCCACTGCTCAGGACATCCGGGACCAACTTCGGAAAATCGTCAAGGACCACGCCGGCTTAAGCCTGCCGCTCGACAAGATCGAGGACTCCACCGATCTTTACCGCGCCGGCATGTCGTCGCAAGGCAGCGTGGTGTTGATGATCGCGGTGGAGGCGCAGTTCGGGATCGAATTTCCCGACGCCATGTTAAGCCGTGACGTTTTCCGCAGCATTGAAACGATCGCGGGCGCCATCGAGACAATACAACGGGAAGAATCATGATCCCCAAACTCAAACCGGCCGGGGCGGAGCTGCTCGAGCACCCCTCCTTTCTGCAAGCCTTGAGCCTGGCCAGCGAGCACGCCGCCGACGTCGACCGCAACGCCCGCTTTCCGGCCGAAGCCATCGCGGCGCTGCGCGCGGCCGGCGCCATGAGCTGGCTGGTTCCGCGCGAATTGGGCGGAGCCGGAGCGTCCCTGGCCGAGGCCGCTCGCGCGGTGTTCGAGTTGTCCCGCCGCTGCGCGTCGACGGGAATGATCTTCGCCATGCACCAGATCCAGATCGGCTGCATCGCCCGCCACGCCGCGGCATCGCCGTGGTTTGCCCAGTACCTGAAACGGGTGGCCCGCGAACAGCGCCTGATCGCTTCCGCCACTTCCGAGCTGGGGACCGGAGGCGACATCCGCCGCAGCATCGCCGCCATCCATCCGGCGCCGGACGCCGAACCGCTTTTGCGTTTCGAAAAGAAAGCCACCACCATCTCCTACGGCGCCAGCGCCGACGATCTGCTGACCACCGTGCGCCGCTCGCCCGGCTCCGAGCCCGGCGATCAGGTCCTGGTCCTCACCCACCTGTCCCAGACCCAGATGCAGCAGACCGATCCGTGGGACACGCTGGGCATGCGCGGAACGTGCAGCCCCGGCTTTGCCCTGCAAGCCACGTTTCCGCCGGAGCAGATCCTGCCCGCGCCGTTCGCCACGATCTCGGCGGAAACGATGGTGCCTTTTTCGCACATCCTGTGGTCCCACGTCTGGCTCGGGCTGGCCAGCGAGGCCTTCGACCGCGCCCAGAGTTTCGTGCGCAAGCAGGCGCGCCAGACGCCGGGAGCCACCCCGCCTTCGGCTCTCCGCCTGGCCGAGCTTTCGGTTCGCATGGCGCAGTTCCGCGCCATGGTCGAATCGGCGCTTGAGGACTACGCCGGGCTCACCGCCCGCGGCGACCGCGCCGCGCTGTCCACCGTGGGCTTCGCGGTGCGCATCAACAATCTGAAGATTTCGGCTTCGGAAGCTGCTCTGGAGGCGTGCCTGGGCGCGCTGCGCGTCTGCGGCGTCGCCGGCTACAAAAACGACGGACCCTTTTCCATCGGCCGCAATCTGCGCGACGCCCACTCGGCGGCCCTGATGATCGCCAACGATCGCCTTTATTCGACCAACGCGTCGCTGCTGCTGGTTCACCGGGAGGGAAAATGACCACGGCCGCGCCGCTCAGCACCGAATCGCGGTTTCTCGGCGATCTGATCGCGCACGGCCACTTTTTGCCCACCGGGGAGCCCGGCCTGTACGGCCGCGGCATGGTCTTCGAAGACGTTCGCGCCCGTCTGGACGCGCTGGTGACGCGCATTCACGCCGCGGACCGCCCGGAGACTCCGCGCTTTCCCCCGCTGATCCCGCGGCGCACGCTGGAACGGGCGGGCTATTTAAACTCCTTCCCTCATCTTTGCGGCGTGGTCTTCAGCTTCGAGGGCGACGCGCCGGCGGCGCTCAAGCTGGCCGAGCAAGCCAAAAACGGCGGCGACTGGACCGGTCTTCTTTCGGCCACCGGCCTGGCGCTGGTGCCCGCCGCCTGCTACCCCAGCTATCCCGCCATCGCCGCGCGCGGCCCGCTGCCGCCCGAGGGCGTGACGCTCGATCTGGGCGGCTGCTACGTCTTCCGCCACGAACCCTCCGGCGATCCGGCGCGCTTGCAGATGTTTCACCAGCGCGAACTGGTGCGCATCGGCGCGCCCGATCAGGTGGCCGCCTGGCGCGAGACGTGGATGAACCGCGCGCGGAAAATTTTTGAGATGGCCGGACTGGAGGCGGCGCTGGCGCCCGCCTCCGATCCGTTCTTCGGCCGAGCCGGCAAGCTTCTCGCCAGCAGCCAGCGCGAGCAGGGCCTCAAGTTCGAGGCCCTGGTCTCCATCGCCTCGGAACAGCCCACGGCGGCCGCTTCCTTCAATCTTCATCAGGAGCACTTCGGCTCCGCCTTCGGCATCCGGCGCCACGACGGGAGCGTGGCCCACAGCTCCTGCGTCGGTTTCGGCCTGGAGCGGATCACACTGGCACTGTTCCGCGCCCACGGCATGGATCCGGGCAAGTGGCCGCAAAGCGTGCGCCGGAATCTTTGGCCCGAGTGATCCGCGATGCTGCAACTGTTCGGCCTCGATCCGGCTTCCTACCACCCGAGCCCGCTGCACGATCCCAACCGCGCGTTTCGCGAAACCAACTGCTACGTCGATCTGTGGATCGAGCTGCTGCACGCCCGCGGCATCCCCCCCGAAAGCGCGCTGGCCGCGGCCTGCACCGTCGATTTCGAGGGAGATCAGTGGACCTTTTTCAAGCCGTCGCCGGAAGATCTGCTGCGCCTGCACGGCATCGATGTGCATGAGATGCAGCTCTACCGGCCTACCGCCGATCATCTGGCCGAACAGCTCGCCGCCGGCCGCACCATGACCCTGGAGGTGGATTCGTTTTATCTGCCGGACACCTGCGCCACCGCCTACCGGCGCGCGCACGTGAAATCCTCGATTGCGGTGGAAGCGATCGATCCTAAGGGCGAGCGCCTGCGCTATTTCCACGGCTCCGGCTATTACGAGCTTGCAGGCGAAGATTATCGCGGCGTGTTCCGTCTGGGCCGCGCGTTTTCCGACGACGTACTGCCTCCCTACGTCGAGTTGGTGAACTTCGACGCCGGCCCGCGCCTGCAAGGCGACGATCTTCGCCGCGAGGTTTCGCTCTCGCTTGCGCGGCAGCTTGCTTTTAAGCCAAAGCGGAATCCGTGGCTGGCCTTCGGAGAGCGGCTGGAGCGCGATCTTCCGCTGCTGCTCGGCGGCTCCGACGGCGACTATCACGCCTACGCCTTCGCGACGGTGCGGCAGTGCGGCGCCGCGTTCGAAATCGCCAGAAGTTTCGTCGAATGGCTCGCGCCGGCGTCGGCGCCCGCCTCCGATGCCGCCGCCGCGCTCTCGCGCCAGGTGAACGGGGCCAAAACGCTTCTGTTCAAGCTCGCGCGGCGCCGCGCGTTCGATCCCAGACCGGCGATCGAGGATCTGGCGGCGGATTGGAGCCTGGCCATGAACGCGCTCGATCGCGTTGCGCTGGCGGCGGAGGGCCGCGCGGCATGACCGCCTCCTGCACCACATCGGCGCCGCTGGCGGTCGGCAACGGGACAGACGCGCTGCTCCGCGTCCCGCTGGAGCAATGGGAGCTGGCGATCGCGGAGGAGCCCTGCCATCCGGATCGCGTTCACACTCTGCGCTTTCGCCCGGCGCGCGTGCCCGGCACAGTGGCCTCCGCGCTCGCTCCGGAATACAGAGGCGACCTCGACCGCGGCGAATATTGGTTCCGCTGCCAGTTCCCCTGCGAGACGCCGCAGCCCGGCGAGGAAGTTCTGCTGGAGCTGGGCGGCATCGCCACGATCAGCGAAACGTGGCTCAACGGGCGGCATATTCTTTCGAGCGAGTCGATGTTCGCCTCGCATGGCGTGGATGTTTCCGCGATTTTGCGCGAAACAAACGAGCTTCTGATCGTCTGCCGTCCGCTTTCGGCCGCCCTCCGCGCCCGCCGCGGGCGCCCGCCCGCCGCGCGCTGGCGGACCCGCGTGGTGGCTGAGCAGCAGCTTCGCTGGTTTCGCACCACCTTGCTCGGACGCGCTCCCGGATTCGCTCCCGGGCCCGCTCCGGTCGGCCCCTGGCGTCCGGTTTCGCTGCTGCGCCGCCGCCGCATCGCCCTGGAAAACTGGTCGCGCGAGGTGGTTCTCGACGGCGGCGCGGGAATCCTCCGCGCGGCCTTCGAAATTCGCGCCCTGCAATCCGGTGTGTTTCCGGGCGCGGGATGGCTGCACTGCGGCGATTTCAGCGCTCCCGTCGATTTCGGCGCGGGGCGGGCCGAGCTCCGCATCCCCGAAGCCCGCCGCTGGTTCCCGCACACCCACGGCGATCCCCATCTCTATCCGGTCAGCCTGGAGCTGCGCCTGCCCGATCATTCCACGCTGTTTTTCCAGGACGCCCCCGCCGGCTTCCGTTCCCTCCGCTTCGAGCGCGGCGAGCTCCGCGTCAACGGCGTTGCGGTCTTCTGCCGCGGCGTGGTCTGGACGCCGGCCGATCCGGTGGGCTTCGGGGAAACCTCGCTGCGCGACCGGCTGGTTCTTCTGCGCGACGGCGGCTTCAACCTGATTCGCGTTCCCGGCACGATGACGTATGAATCGGAGGCGTTCCACCGCGCCTGCGACGAACTCGGCCTGCTGGTCTGGCAGGACCTGATGTTCGCCAACATGGATTATCCTTTCGCCGATCCCGAATTTTGGGAAACCGTGCGGGGCGAGGCCGAATCGCAGCTTTCGCGGATTGCGCGCCACGCGAGCACTGCTTTTATCTGCGGAAATTCGGAGATCGAGCAGCAGGTGGGCATGCTCGGCCTGGACGCGTCGATGGGCCGCGGGCCCTTTTTCGGCGAGGAGCTGCCGCGCATCGCCGCGCGCCGCTGTCCCGGCGTTCCCTACATTCCCTCCGCGCCCAGCGGCGGCGATCTGCCGTTTCGGACGCACACCGGCGTGGCCAATTATTTCGGCGTCGGCGCCTATCTTCGCCCGATCGAGGACGCCCGGCGCGCGGCGGTGCCCTTCGCCTCCGAGTGCCTGGCGCTGGCCAACGTTCCCGAGCCGGAGCTGATCGAAAAGATGGCCCTGGCGCATCCCGGCGGAATCTCTCCGGTGCATCCGGCGTGGAAGCGCGGCGTTCCGCGCGATGCCGGCGTCGGCTGGGACTTCGAGGATGTGCGCGACCACTATCTGAAGCTGCTCTACGGCGTCGATCCTGCGGCGCTGCGCTACTCGGATCTCCATCGCTACTGGGAGCTGTCGCGAATGGTGCCGGCCGAGCTGATGGCCGAAGTTTTCGGCGAGTGGCGGCGCGCCGGATCGGGCTGCGGCGGCGGGATCATTCTGTGGGCCGCCGATCTGGAGCCCGGCGCCGGCTGGGGCATCCTCGATTCCGAGGGCCGCCCCAAGGCGCCTTACTGGTTCCTGAAGCGCGCCCTCGCTCCTTGCGCCATCTGGACCACCGAGGAGGGGCTGAACGGAGTCGATATTCACGCCGCCAACGACCGGCCGCAACCGCTCCAGGCGCGGCTGCGCGTGGCCTTGTACAAAAACGGCGAGCAGAAGATACAGGAAGCCGAGCGCGAGATCGCCATCGCGGCGCGCGGCGCGGTCCGGATCGGAGTCGAGGAAGTTTTGGGGAAGTTCGTTGACGCTTCCTACGCCTACCGTTTCGGGCCGCCCGGGTGCGATCTGATCGCCGCCAGCCTTCACCGCGAGCCCGGCGATGCTCCCTTCGCGCAAACGTTTCGATGTCCGGCGGGCCGGGCCGCGGCGCGCGTCCCCATCGCGGAGCTGGGCATCTCCGGCCAACTGCGGCCGGCCGGCGGAGGCTCCTTTGAGCTGCTTCTCTGCTCGCGAAAATTCGCGCAGGGCGTCCGCGTGAGCGCGGCGGGCGCCACCTTCAGCGATTGCTATTTCGGCCTGGAGCCGGGCATCGCGCGGCGGATCACGCTGCGCTGGAGCTCCGCCGCGCCGCCGGGCCCGCTCACCCTCACCGCGGTGAACGCGGAGGGCCGGCTTACGATTCAGGGGGCGGCATGAGCGCGCACTTCTGGTTCCGCTCCGGAAATTATTCCTTGCTCGGGCATCTCGATTGCCCGCGCCAGAGCCGGAGCCTGGGAGTGATCCTGGTGGCTCCCTTCGGCTGGGAAGACGTCTGCGCCTACCGGCCGCTGCGGTTCATGGCGCAAAGCTTCGCCGCGCTCGGACTTCCCACGCTGCGCTACGACCTTCCCGGAACCGGCGACAGCTCCGGCGGCGCGCAGGACGCCGGGCTGTGGGAATCCTGGATCCGTTCGGTGTCCGACGCCGCGGCCGAGCTAAGGCGGATGACCGGAGTCGGGGAGGTCGCCGCGGTGGGCATTCACCTGGGCGGCACGCTGGCGCTGGCCGCCGCGGCGCGTTCCGATCAGATCCAGCACCTGGTGCTGTGGGGCGCCGCCGCGCGCGGGCGATCCGTTCTGCGCGAGCTGCGCGCCGCGGCCAATGTCGAAAAAATCGAGTATCTGGCCGGTCCCGGCGCGCCGCCGCAGCCGCTGCCGGGACTGGAATCCGGCGGGTTTCTGCTCTCTCCGGAAAGCGTGAGCGCGCTGGAAACGTGGGACGCCAGCCGCTGGCGCCCCCGCTGCCGGCGCGCGCTGCTGCTCAGCCGCGACGATCTTCCGCACGACGCCCGGCTCGCCGCGGCGCTGCAAAATCTCTTTCCGGTCGAGCTGGCGCAGGGCCGCGGATACTCGGCGATGCTGGCGCAGCCGCAGGAAGCCGCGTTTCCGAGGGAGACCAGCCTGCGGATCGCGGATTTTCTGACGCGCGATCTTTCCGGCGCCGCCGCGCCGCGCGGCGCTTGCGGGGCTCCGCGCTCGGCCGTTTTGGGCGAGTCGGCCGAATCGATTTGGACCATAGAACATTCGGGATCGGAAATGTTTGGAATCCTTTCCGACCCGCGCCGCGGGCCGGACGCCGCCGATTTCTGCCTCCTGTTTCTGAACGCGGGCGGCGTCCGGCGCATCGGCCCCAACCGCATGTGGCTCGAAGCGGCGCGGCGCTGGAGCGCGCGGGGGGTGCGGTCGTTCCGGCTCGATCTGCTGGGCATCGGCGAAAGCGGCGGCGAGGAGTGCCTCAATATTCCGGCGCTCTATCGGGAGTGCCTGATGGAGCAGATCGCCGCGGCGATGGACGCCTTGCGGCACCAGGCCGGCATCCGGCGCTTCGTGCCCATCGGCCTGTGCGCGGGAGCGTGCTGGGGATTTCATGCCGCGCTTCGCGACCCCGATGTGTGCGGCGCGATCCTGCTCAATCCCAGCCTGCTCTACTGGGACCCGTCCATCGACCGGCGGCGCATGGTGAAGCTGTTCGCCGGCGGATTCAACGCCTGGACCGGCTACGGAAAAATGATTCTCGGCGGCCTGCAACCCGGCGAGATCCGCCGCGGAGCGCGGCGCGTGGTGGAACGGCTGCGCCGGAAACGCGCGCGGCCGGGTTTGCATCTCGAACTCGGATTCGACAGCGTTGCCCAGGCGTGGTCCGCGCTGGAGCGGGCCGGAAAGCGGGTGACCCTGGTGTTCCGGGAAGGAGAAGCCTTGCTGAGCGAACTGGAGGCGTCCGGGCAGCTTCCGCCGCGCCAGAGCGCGTTGCTGCGATGCATCCGCGTTCCCAACGGCGGCCATACCTTCCGCCCGCTGTGGGCCCAGGAGCTGGTGCACGGGATCCTGGACGGCGAGATCGCCGCGCTGGCCTCGGCGGCGCGGCGCGTTCCGGCCACGGCATAAAGGCCATGCGCTTCCAGGCCTTCGCCGCCGGGTCCCGCGGGCCGGACGAAGTCAACCGCGCCGTCTACTTCTCCGCCGCGGTGCCCTGGTATTACCGGCGAAGGTCGATGCTGCCGGCCGAAACCGCGTGTTTATCCAAGTACGAAGCGCACTGGCGGGGGCGCGACGTGCTCGATATCGGCGCCGGTACGGGACGCACCACGCGCTTTCTGGCCCCGCGGGCGCGGCGCTACGCCGCCATCGACTATTCGCCGGTGATGGTGAAGTATCTGCACCGGCGCATGCCGGAGATCGATGTGCGCCAGATGGATTTCCGCGATCTCGGCGTGTTCCCGGACGGCTCCTTCGACTTCGTGCTGGCCAGCGCCAACGTGATCGACGCCCTTCCGCACCAGGGCCGGATGCGGGCCCTCGCCGAATCGCGCCGCGTGCTGCGCGCCGGCGGCGTTTTGGCCTTCTCCTCGCACAATCTGAACTACAAGTGGGCGTTCTCCGGGCCGCGGATGCGCTGGTGCTGGAATCCGGCGCGGCTCGCCTTCCGGGCGGTGCAGTACGCGCTGGGATTCTGGAATCATCGCCGGATCGGGCCGCTGCGCACGCGCACCGCCGAGTACGCCCTGCTCAACGACCCCGGTCATTTCTACGCCTGCCTTCACTACTACGCCGCTCCGGCGACGGTGCGCGATCAACTGGAACGCGCGGGTATGCGGCTCATTGACGTTTTCGACCCCGCCGGCCGCGCCCTTGCCCAACCCGACGAGGACCGCGAAAATCCGTGGCTGTTCTACGCCGCCCGCACCCTCCCGGAGTAAGGCCGCGGGTTTACCGCGCCGCAACCCGGCGCGGAGACAACGCCCGGGCGGAGCGGCCGCTTTGGCCGGAAGCCAGATTGGAAAACCACTCCCGCCAGTATCGCCCCAGCCGGCGGCGGTTGTAGTAGCTGCCCGTCCAGAAGCTCGACCAGAATACCGCCTTCGACGGCCGAAGCGGCTCGAAGAACTGATCCCGGCGGTCGCGCAGAAAACTCAAATAGCAGTAAATCCATTGGAGCGGAATATAGCCGTAGTGCCGGCGCAGCAGCCCGATGGTTTCCTCGAACGCTTCGCGCCGCTGCCGGAGCGTGATATTGGAGCGATGCATCCGCGACATCGCCAGCAGATCGTCCACGGCGGCGAAGCGGGCGAAGCGGGATACCCGGATCCACAGATCGTAGTCGAAGCAAAATTCGAGCCGCGGATTGAGCAGGCCGGCCCGCTCGAACGTCTCGCGGCGCAGGAAGCAGGCGGGCTGGCAGATGACGCATTCCTGCTGGAGGAACTCGGCCTGAAACGGCGCCCGGGTGGGATAGCGCCCCAGAACGCCATCCTGTTCGTCGATCCAGGCGGCCCCGCCGTAGACCGCTCCGGCGCCGGGATCGGCGGCCAGACGCTCTACCGCCTTGCGGACCGCGCCGGGCAAATACAGATCATCGGCGCTCAGCCACGCAAAAATCGATCCGCGCGATTGCAGAAAACCGCGGTTGATTGCGTCCGCCACGCCCGCGTCGGGCGCGGAAATATACTTCAGGCGCGCGCCGTATTTCCCGAGGATTTCCAGCGTCCGGTCGCTCGATCCGCCGTCCATCACGATGTATTCCAGGCGCGGATAATCCTGGCTGAAAACGCTGTGGATCGTCCTTTCGAGGAAGCGGCCGGCATTAAGACAGGGCGTGACAACACTGACCAGGGGCTCGCTCATCGGGGACGGCCGTACATCGTTTCCCCAACTGTAGCGGACTCGCCACGGCCGCTGCAAGCCGGCCGCATTGCGCGGTGGTGGGCGCGACAGGACTCGAACCTGTGACCTCCTGCGTGTGAAGCAGGCGCTCTAACCAACTGAGCTACGCGCCCAAACGTGCTGAAATTTTGAACTACCTCCGAATTTTACCAAATGTCGCGGCTGCCTCAATCCGCCTCGACGCGTCCCGACCGCGGCAAAACAGTGACAAACACCATTTCAAACAGTTTGAGCACGACGCCTCGCCACCGCCGGTTGCCGCGGAGGAGCAGCGGAGGAACCGTCCACTTGCGCCAATCGTCTATTGAATGGTGAGTTTTACGCCCGCCTGCGTCTGCTGGCCGCTGAAGGTCGCCAGAAGCGCCGCATCGCCGCTTGGGGCCGATGCCGGGACCGTCACGTTGAACTGAAAAAGACCGGGTGAAATCAGCCCCGCGAATCCTACCACCGCGGGAGATCCTCCGATGGTCACCACCGGAAACGCCGGCAGATTCCCCGATTGCGTCTCCGATCCGCTGACCACGGCCGCCGACGTCGGGCCGAAGCCGTTTCCGTAAAGGATCACGGTCTCGCCGGCTTTGGCGGGCGTGGTCAGTCCCGGATACAGCGTGGCCGGACCAAGATCGCTACCGTTCAGATGAGTGCCCACCACATGGACGCCGTCGAACACGAAAAAAGATGGCGCAATTGATGCGCCCGGGACCGTCATCGTATTGCTCACAACGCCGTTCACCGATGTTTGCACCTGAACCGGACCGGAAAGCGCATCGGGGGGAGTGAGAATGTTCAATTGCCCCGGGCTGATGTAGTAAATGAACGCGGGCTTGCCGTTGACCGTCGCGCTCACTCCGTCGAGCTGCGCCGGAAGCTGATTGTTGGCGAAATCCGCCGCCGTCCAGATGCGGGAATCGTTCGGCGGAGCCAGGTTTGTTCCCTTAATCGCGACCCACATATTGGGGGCGATGGTTGTGCCGCCCCCGAACGCGTTGGTGACCGAGGTGATCGCCGGCGGGCTCGGCGGCGGGGCGGAAACTTTGCGAATCCGGCCATTATTGCTGTCGGCGATGTACACGTTTCCGGCGCTGTCTACGGCGACATCGCCGGCGCCATTCACATAGGCGGAGGTCGCGGGTCCGCCATCGCCGCAACAACTGGTAAGGAAAGCGCCGCCGGCGTAAATCGTGAGTTTGCCGGAGGCATCGCGCTTGTGAATGCAGCCGGGCTCGCTGATGAACAAATCGCCGGCCGCGTCGAAGGCCAGCCCGGTGACCGTATCGAGCACGGTGGGCGTCACAGGCGAGCAGGCCGATCCCAACGGCTGGGTGTTATAGAGCGTCGTAATGATGCCGTTGGAGACTTTTCGCAGCGCATTATTCGCGAAATCGGAAATATAAAGATTGCCGGCGCTGTCGACAGCCACCGTGATCGGCTGGAACTTCGTTCC
>JAJPIT010000003.1 GCA_021324615.1 Terriglobia bacterium
CCGCTGGACCGGCGTCCCGATGACCGCCATTAAAGAAGAAGAAGTGCAAAAACTCCTGCGCATCGAAGAGGAGCTGCACAAGCGCGTCATCAGCCAGGAAAAAGCGATTTCGGCGCTGGCCCGCGCCATCCGCCGTTCGCGCGCCGGCCTCAAATCACCCAAGCGCCCGGCCGGCTCGTTCCTCTTCCTCGGCCACACCGGCGTCGGCAAGACCGAAGTCGCCCGCGCGCTGGCCGAATTTCTCTTCGGCAGCGAAAAATCGCTGATCCGCTTCGATATGTCCGAGTTCATGGAAAAGCACTCGGTCTCCAAACTCATCGGTTCGCCCCCCGGATATGTGGGCTATGAGGAAGGCGGCCAGCTCACCGAGCGCGTCAAGCGCGCTCCCTACAGCGTCATCCTGCTCGATGAGATCGAAAAGGCCCACCCGGACATCTACAACATCCTGCTGCAAGTCTTCGAAGACGGCCAGCTCACCGACGGCCTCGGCAACACCGTCGACTTCAAGAACACCATCATCATCATGACCTCCAACCTCGGCGCTCGGTTCCTGGAAAAGCGCAGCCCCATGGGCTTCTCCGCGCCGACCACCGGCGTCCCGGCCAAGGTGGAGGATCAGGTGATGAGCGAAGTGAAGAAAGCCTTCAACCCCGAGTTTCTCAACCGCCTGGATGAAATCATTCTCTTCACCTCGCTCACCGACGAAGACCTGCTGAAGATCATGGACCTGCTGGCCGACCAGGTGAACAAGAACCTCGCCGCCAAGCAGATCAAGATCCGGCTCCATCACGACGCCTCCAAGTACATCCTGGAGAAAACCCTCGGCGACCGCAGCTACGGCGCGCGTCCGCTGCGCCGCGCCTTGCAGAAGTACATCGAGGATCCCTTGAGCGAAGCCCTCATCCAGGGCTCCCTGCCGCGTCCGGCGGAACTGGAAGTGTATCTTGGCGAAGGCGGCCTCTATGTCCGCCAGTTGCAGGAGCAGCCCGTCGGCGCCCCCGGCGAGGAAACCCCCGCCGCCCCCGGCACGCCGCTGTATCTGTTCCAGTGAACACGCCCGGTCCGCGGCCGGTAGAGACAGAATTTTCAGCCATATCGGACTTCGCCCCGCCGCGGCGGGCGCCCGGCGCCGGCTATGTTCAACACAGATGGCTGGCGCCTCAGGCAGCTCCCAGTCAACCGCGCCGCGGAAGCACCCGGGCAACCCCGCCGGCAACGTGTGATGCTCTGGCTTAAGCTGTGATCGCTTAAATCAGCCCCTTGCTGTCCTGTGGATATCGGGCAGAGCGGCCGCAACCTTAAAATTTCGGGGAATCCGCAATCCTCCCCGGCCCACCGAGGTTTTTGCAAACCCCAGGCGGTCGAGGGCTTGCCTTAGGTGTTCCTGCTGCGCCGGCCCGGCGAGCCATGCATCAGAACCTCGCCAACTTGTTCAGGCCGTTAAACGCCGCGGCTTTGTAGCATTCGGCCAGCGTCGGATAGTTGAACACCGTGTCGACGAAATAATCGACCGTACCCTTGAGGCTCAGCACCGCCTGGCCGATGTGCAGCAACTCGCTTGCGCCTTCCCCGATGATGTGGATGCCCAGCATCTCCTTTGTCTCGCGATGGAAAATGATCTTCAACCGGCCGGTCGTGTCGCCGCGGATCTGGCCGCGCGCGATCTCGCGGTAATAGGCGACGCCGACTTCGTAAGGCACGTCTTCCTCGGTGAGCTGCTCTTCGGTTTTGCCAATAAAGGAAATTTCCGGGATGGTGTAAATTCCATAAGGATACGTCGCCGGATTGGAATTCACCGGCTTGTGATAGGCCCGCGCGGCGGCGATGCGGCCCTGTTCCATGGAAACCGAGGCAAGGCTGGGGAACCCGATCACGTCGCCGACCGCGAAGATATGCCCGACTTTGGTGCGGTAATCGGCGTCGACGGCGATGCGGCCCCGCGCGTCGGCTTCAATACCGGCGGCGGCCAGGTTCAACTCGTCCACGTTGCCCTGCCGCCCCACCGCGTAGAGCAGCGCATCGCCGGAAATCTTTTTTTTGCTTTGCAGATTCGCCACCACGCCCCCTTCGGGAACCTCTTCCACGCTGGCCACCTCTTCATTGAGGCGCAGAGTGACGCGGGTATCGCGAAGATGGTAGGATAGCGCCTCCACAATTTCGGCGTCGGCGAACTCCAGCAGGCGCGGCCGCCGTTCCACCAGAATCACCCGCACCCCGAGCGTCGCGAACATGCAGGTGTACTCTACGCCGATCACGCCGCCCCCCACCACGATCAGCGTCTTCGGCAGCTCCGGCATGTCGAGCACCTGGTCGCTGTTGATGATATTGCGCCCGTTGATCGGCACCTTCGGCGAAACGGCCGGCTTGGTCCCGGTGGCGATCACGATTGTTTCGGCCCGGTAATCCGCGTCGCCGCGCGCGCTGCATACGCGAATGGTATGCGGATCAAGAAACCGCGCCGTCCCGAACAGCACCTCGACGTTATTGCGCGCAAGCTGCGCCACGGTCACGTCGATTTCGGTCTTGATCACGTGCTGCACGCGGAACACCAGGTCGGCCATCGTGATTCTTTCCTTCACGCGATAGCTGACGCCGTAGATGTTCTGATACAGGTAACCGGACAGATGCAGCACGGCCTCGCGCATCGTTTTGCTGGGGATGGTCCCGGTGTTGATGCACACGCCGCCCAGGCACTGCGACTTCTCGACCAGCGCCACGCGCTTGCCCGATTTGGCGGCCTGAATCGCGGCGCGCTGCCCCGCCGGTCCGGAACCGATGACGATCATGTCGAAGGATTGCATGGGCCGATGAACATAGAATATCGAACAGCAGCCGTCCGCGCGTCCGGTGAGGGCTACTCCCGCCGCATCGCCGAAATCGGATCGCAGCTCGCCGCCGCGCGCCAGTTCGCGAAGTTGATCAAGCTGCCGATGCTCTTCGCGCAACGCCGGCACGACCATCGCAGCGAGCGCGGCGATCAACCTCACGCGCATGTTGGTTCTCCGGGCGCGGGTTATCAAGTTCTCCGTTGACGGATTCGGACGCATCTTTGGCGCTTTCGATGCGCCGGGCGCGCCGGTAGCGCACGTAAGCCGTGGAAAGAAGCCTGGCGATCTCGGCCAGCGTCGCGTCGGTGGTTCGGTCGCGGAAGTCCATGGGTATGCCGTCCCTTGAGGTTCGGCACCCACAACGGCTTCCGCTTAGCGGCCACGCGCGCTGTCTGGTGCTCTGTCAATAGATACTCACGCGAGTTCGAAAGTGTCCAACCTGGCCAACGCTCTCAACCAGCCTGTCAACGAACGCGGACCTGTCAACGGAGAAAAGGGAGAGTTTGAAGGGTTGAGAGAGGCCAACGAACCGAACCATGGCGGTTGAGCGCGTGGCCCGGTTGTAGGTGTTTCCAACCGGAGAACCGCGCCGAAACGCAAGTTCACGCGAATGTTTGGGATAACGGGCAACCGCGGACGGCGATGGCGTCAAGCAAAACGGGGCGGCGGGAAGTTACGGAATTTGGGTGTGGCTCCCCGGCATGGATTCGAACCACGATTCACGGCTCCAAAGGCCGCTGTCCTACCATTAGACGACCGGGGATCGGCGGGCGGCGCGTTTTTTTCCAGTCTAACATGCGCCTGTTCCGCGGGCCTCCGGCTCACACAAATTTGAGCCGCCGCATCGCCAGCACGGCCATGCGCAGCAGCAGCCATCCATGGCTCCATCGGCGGATGTTGGTTTCCCCGTACACCCGTTCGCGGTAGCGGACCGGCAAATCGACAAACTTCAAATGAAATTTCGCCGCGCCGAAGATCAGGTCGAAGTCTCCGAACGGATCCATCTCGCCGAAGTAGGCGCGATTCGCCGCGATCGCTTCGTACTGCGCGCGCCCCAAAACCTTGGTGCCGCACAGCGTATCCTTGATGCTTTGGCTCAGCAGCCAGGTGAAGGCGAGGCTGAAAAACTTGTTGCCCAAAAAATTCAGGGGACGCATCGCGCCGTCCTCCATCGGATACACCAGGCGCACGCCGTTGATGAACTCGCCTTTGCCCGACCGCCAGGCCTGATAAAAGCGCGGCAGATCCTCGGGCGGGACGCTGAGGTCGGCGTCCAGAATCATCAGAACCTCGCCCGACGCTTGCGCGAATCCGAGCCGCACCGCGTCGCCCTTTCCCTGGCCTTTCTGCCGGAAGAGCTTGGCCCGCAGACCGCGGCGGCGGGCGATTTCGCGCTCGATCGCGGCGTAGGTGCCGTCGCGCGAATGGCCTTCGACGAAGATCAATTCGGTGCCCGCCCCCATCTGCGGCACGCGGTCGAAAATCTGCGCGATATTGCCTTCCTCGTTGCGGGCCGGGATGATGACGCTGACCACGGGCTCGGGATCGGCGGGCGGCGCCGGAGCCGGCCTGGCGATCATCAGATTGGTGATTCCCAACCAGCGAAAGGGCCAAATACGCACCAGATAGCGATTGCACAGCGTGTCGAAGAGCGGCAGGCGCACCGGACACATCACCTCGCAGGAGGAGCGGATCGGCTCGAAATCGGCGAGCCGCAAAAGATTGGCCACATCCTCGGCGGTGAGCCAGTTCTGCGGAAGCTGCTTGCGCGCCAGGCCCAGCACTTCCGCGATCCGCCGCGGGATCTCCCACAGCCGGCTATAGAAATTAATGCCGATGCGGGTTCCCGGATGAACATGGCGGTGCAGCAACTCCAAAACACGCTGCACATCCCACAAATCGTTCACCAGATCGGAAAGAATCACATAATCGAAAGGGCCGCCGGCGTCGAGCTGGTGCGCGTCCTGCACGAGAAAGGTCAGATGCGGATATTTTTCGCGCGCCCGTTCGATCATTTTCGGGGAAAAGTCGACGCCCACCCCGTAGGCGGGTTCGAGCGCGGCCAGCAGATCGCCCTGCGCGCACCCGACTTCGAGCACGCGCGAGCCCGGCGGCACCAGGAAGCGATACAGTTCGGTCAGTTTGCGGTGATAATAGGCGCGCGGGCCGCTCCAGCGCGCGAAGTGCACGGCGAAGTCGTCCCAATACTGGCGCCGCTGCGCGGTGTATTCGATTTGCCGGGAAGGCGTCTCCGGCGCAGAACCGCATCGAGCGGATGGATTCATGGGCTTTGCACGCGCGGCGGGCGCGTTTCCGTCCATTATGATAACCCGCCGGCGCCGGACGGGCGGCCGCGCGCGGCCATTTCTTCAATCCGCCGGATGCGGCGCTCGGAGTGTTCGGCCGCAAGTTTCAGAAGATATTCGATGGAGGGACGCGGCTTCATGCGGAGGAAGATCTGATAGGAAAACAGGCCGCGCCAGATCCGGATGAGGGCTTGATTGGCTTTCACCAAAAATCTCGGCAGCCAGCCGCCGCCAAGCGCCAGCGGAAACGGCGCCGGAACGCCCCGCGTCTCCACAATATCGAAACCGGCCTGGCGGACGGCCCGCGCAAAGGACCCGAAGGTGAACAAACGCGTGTGCGTCAGGTCTAAAATTCCGCGTTTTCCGTAATTAAATTGACCAAAAAGCAGCATAAATCGCGGAATCACGAAACCGACGTTGGCGGTGCTGATCAGGATTTCCACCTCGGGATTGGTTTTCAGGGCGGCGTATAAATGTTCAAGAAAAGTCTCCGGCCGCGTCAGGTGCTCGATGACGTCGAGCATCAGGATATACCGGTATTGATCGAAATCGAGCGCGGGCAAGCCCTGATTGAGATCGTACAGATAGAACCGCCCAAGCCGCGGCTCGAGGGGCGGGAAGCTGTCGACGCCGTCCACCTCACAGCCCTTGGCCTGGACAAGCTCGGCGCCCACGTATCCGCCGGCGCATCCCAGGTCGAGCACGCGGGAGCCTTCCGCCACGCGCTCGAAGGCCAGCGAATGGGGGCTGCAATAATCGAATTTCGGCACGTAGCGCGCGGCGCCCGGCGGCGCGCAGTCGAATTTGCGGTCGTAGAAAATTCCCAGCCCTTGCAGCGCTGCTTTTGCCGTCGCCAGGATGACCTTGGCGGCGTAGGCGATGCCGTTGACATGGCAGATTTCGTCGCCGTAATAGGTCGGAATCGGCCGTTCGATGATCCGCTGCCCGCTCCGCAGAAGCTGAATGATGATCTCGGTGTCGAAATGAAAGCCGTTGGCGTTGCGATGAAAGGGAATCGCCTTCAGGGCGCGCGTCGAATAGATCCGGTAACCGGAATGAAATTCGCTTAAGTTCGCGCCCAGCAGCCGGTTCTCGATCCAGGTGAGGATCCGGTTGCCGGCGTATTTATACAAGGGCATTCCGCCGCGCAGCGCGCCGAGCCGCGTCATCATGCGCGAGCCGAACACCGCATCGGCCTGGCCGTCGCGCAGCGGTTGCAGCAGATCCGGCAAACACTCCGGCGCGTACTGGCCGTCGCCATGCAGCAGAGCGACAAAATCGAAGCCGTTTTGAATCGCGTAATGGTAGCCGAGCTTCTGATTTCCGCCATATCCCTGATTGGCCGGATTGAACAGCGTATGAAGGCGGAAAGGAAGCTCCTGCTTGCTGGCTTCGTAGCTTTTCTCGAAGGTCGCGTCGCGCGAAGCGTCGTCGATGATCAGCGCCTCGATTTCATAATCGTCGAGCAGCGTGAGCGGAATCCGGCGGATCACCCGCGCGATGGTCTTTTCGGCGTTATAGGCGACGATAAAGATCAGCACGCGAGGCTTGCGAAAGGACATTCCGTCACCGCGATTCTTGGCATTAGCGTATCATCCCGCCGCGCGCTGCTGGCAGGCGCCCGCGGAGCCGCAAAATCGCGGGCGGGGCGCTTTTCTATAATCAAGATGTGCCGGAAGCCACCAACGCCTTCATCGAACAGAACCAATCGCGTTTTCTCGACGAATTGAAGGATTTTCTTCGTATCCCCTCGATCAGCACGCTTCCCGATCACGCCGCCGAGGTGCGGCGGGCGGCGCAGTTTGTCGCCGATAGCCTGAACAAGGCCGGTCTTGAGAACGTGGAGATCATCGAAACGGCGCGCCACCCGCTGGTTTACGCCGATTGGCTGCACGCCCCCGGCAAACCGACGGTTCTTTTGTACGGCCATTATGACGTCCAGCCGCCCGATCCGCTCGAATTATGGATGACGCCTCCGTTTGAGCCGGCGATTCGCGGCGGCAATCTGTACGCCCGCGGCGCGGCGGATGACAAAGGCCAGATGTACATGCACGTGAAAGCCGTGGAGGCGCTCCAGGCGGTGAACGGCAGGCTGCCGGTGAACGTGAAATTTTTGATCGAGGGAGAAGAAGAGGTCGGCGGGGAATCGGTGGCCAAATACGTCGCCGAAAATCCGGAAAAATTGAAGGCCGACGTGGCGCTGGTCTCCGACACCGCCCTCTACGCCGACGGCGTGCCGACGCTGTGCATCGGGCTGCGCGGGCTGGTGTATACCGAAATCGAAGCGCGCGGCCCGGCCCGCGATCTGCACTCGGGACTGTACGGCGGCGCCGCGCCCAACGCCGTCTTCGGACTGGTCGAGCTGCTGAGCAAGCTCAAAAATGAAAACGGGATCATCCAGATTCCGGGCTTCTATGACGACGTCGAACCGCCGGCCGCCGAAGAAAAGCAAAGCTGGGCGTCGCTCGGCTTCGACGAAAACGAATACCTGGCGCGCGAAGTCGGCTCAACCGCACTGACGGGCGAGCCGGGCTACTCGGTCCTGGAGCGGACCTGGGCCCGGCCCACGCTGGAAGTGCACGGCATTGCGGGCGGGTTTACGGCGGCGGGCGCGAAAACGGTTATCCCCGCCCGCGCGGCCGCGAAAGTCAGCATGAGGCTGGTGCCCAAGCAGGATCCGGAAAAAATCCTCGCGGCGTATAAAAAATTCGTGTGTGAGAAGACGCCGAAGGGAATCGAAACCGAGGTGCGCGTGCTCAGCGCCTCGCCCGCGGTCCTGGTGAATCCCGATCATCCGGCGATCCACACCGCGGCGCGCGCCTTTCGCGACATTTTGAAGCGCGAAACCGTTTTCGTGCGGAGCGGCGGCTCGATTCCGATCGTCGGCGATTTCGCCGCGCATCTGAAAATCCCGACGATCCTGATGGGATTCGGCCTGCCCGACGACGGCCTTCACTCGCCCAATGAAAAATTCAAGCTGGCCAACTATTACGCCGGCATCATGACGGTTGCGCATTTCCTTGAACTCTACGGGCAATAAGACCGCGGCCGGGGCCGCATCGAAGGGCCACGAAAGCGTGGTGCGTTCGGCCGGCGTCGTCTCCATCGCCGTGCTGATGAGCCGGGTGACCGGACTGCTTCGCGAATCGGTGATGGCGCGGCTGTTCGGCGCGGGCCTGATTTACGACGCGTTCATGCTCGGCTTCCGCATCCCCAACCTGACCCGCGATCTGTTCGCCGAAGGCGCCTTGTCGAGCGCCTTCGTGCCCACCTTCACCGAGTATCTTTCGACGCGCAGCAAGGCGGAGGCGGCGCGGCTGGCCAATCTGGTGGCGACCGCGATCCTCATTGCCGTCGGCGCGTTCTGCGCCCTGGGGATGATCTTCGCGCCGGCGCTGGTTCATCTGCTCGCGCCCGGCTACCGCGAAGTGCCCGGCAAATTCGAGCTGGCCGTGCGCATGACGCGGATCATGTTCCCGTTCCTGCTGCTGGTGGCGCTGGCGGCGCAGGCCATGGGAGTGCTGAACGCCTCCAACCGCTTTGCGGTGCCCGCGCTGGCTTCCACGTTTTTCAATATCGGCTCGGTCGGCTTCGGCGTGCTGATCGGATACGTCTTCGGGCCGCGCCTGCATCTGTCCCACATTGACGGTATGGCCGTCGGCGTCGTGCTCGGCGGAGCCTTGCAGCTCGGCTGGCAGGTGCCCAGCCTGCACCGGCTCGGTTTCCGCTTCCGCGCCGCGATCCACTGGTCCGATCCGGGGCTGCGGCGAATTCTTCGGCTGATGCTGCCGGCGATTCTGGGGAATGCGGCGGTGCAGGTGAACGTGATGGTGAACACCAACTTCGCCTCCAGCATCTACGATCCGCAGCGGGGCTTTGACGGTCCGGTAAGCTGGCTCAGCTACGCCTTCCGCTTCATGCAACTGCCGCTCGGATTGTTCGGCGTGGCGATGGCCTCGGCGACTCTGCCGTCGATTTCCCGCAGCGCGGCCGAAGGCAACATGGAGGATTTCCGCCGCACGCTTTCCAAATCGCTGGGAATGGTTTTTCTGCTGACGGTTCCAAGCTCAGTGGGACTGATGGTGCTCGGCAAGTCGATCATCGGCGCGATCTATCAGGGCGGGAGATTTCACCTGTACGACACCGAGCAGACCGCCATCGCGCTTTCCTGTTATTCGATCGGCCTGGCGGGCTACGCCGCTCTGAAGGTTTTAAATCCGGCCTTTTATGCGCTGAATGACGCCCGCACGCCGATGCTTGTGAGCATCGCTTCGATCGCGATCAATTACGCGACCGCCGCGGCGATGATCCGCGCCGCGAATCTGCGGCAGGCCGGGCTGGCGCTTTCCACCTCTGTGGTCGCGCTCTTCGGCTTTTTCGTGTTGTTCGCGATTCTGCGCAAACGCATCCATGGCATTCACGGCCGCGAGCTCGCCTCCGGCGTGCTGAAAGTTTTTCTCGCGTCGGCGGTGATGGGCGGGGCGGTTTTGCTCACCACGCGCGGGATGGAAAAATGGCTCGGCGTATCGCAGATGGCGAGGCTGGCCGACCTTGCCGTATCGATCCCGGTCGGGCTCGGTATTTTCTATCTGAGCTGCCGGCTGCTGGGCGTGGCGGAGCTGGATCTGGCGATGCGCGCCTTTCTTCATCCGATCCGCCGGCGATGGGCGGCGGGCGCGGCCCGGCCGCGCGATTAGCGCTGGTTGTTGTTGGGCTCCTTGGACCACTTGCCGGCGTTCCGCGGCGTCTTCCAGTACTGATCGCCCCACCATTCGTCCCCGCGCTTTTCCGCGCCCGCGCCCGCGGCGGCGGGGCTGGATGTTTTGCTCGCGCGCTGTGGCGAAGCGGCGAATTGCTTGCCGGTGCGAGCTTCCAGATCGCCGAGGACGGCCTGCGCGGCGGGCTGCTCCAGCTCGAGCGTCATGGTCCGGTCCGCGCCCTGCTCGTCCTTGAAATTCACGATCAGCAACTGCGTTTCGATTTTGTGCTTGCGCGACCAGAACTTGTAGAACGGCTTGTCCTGCGCGTTTTCTTTCACCGCGCCCAGCTCCGCGTGACTGACGGCATCATAAGGAATGGCGACGCTGGTGAGGCCGGTGCGCAGCGTCATGGCCTTTTCGTCGTCGAAGGTCAGGGTGCCGCCGGTGTTCGGCGAAATGCCGGTGACGTTGCCGTCAATGTATGTGGCCGTTTGCGCGGGCATGGAGGCCAGGGCCGCGCCGGCCACAGCCAGCAACAGAAAAGTCAGACGCATGAGGGTATTCCTTTCCGCCCGCATCAGATCGGCGCTTTACGCCCGCGACTTTAGACCTTCGCCGCGGGAAGTACTATCGCCGCCGACGCCGCGCCGATCGGTTAGGATCAATCCATGTCCCGGCTGGAAGTGGTGATTTTCGATTGGGCGGGCACGATTGTGGATCACGGATCGCTGGCGCCGGTTCGCGCGATTTGCGAACTGTTCGCGCGGCACCATGTCGTGGTGGACGACGATGCCGCGCGGCGCGACATGGGATTGTTCAAGCGCGATCACATCCGGCGGATTCTCGAAGACGGCGGGATCCGGCGGCAGTGGCGCGAAGTCCACGGGAGCGCCTGGAGCGAAGCCGATATCGACCGCCTGTTCGGCGAGTTTCAGCCACTCCAGATGGAGGTTTTGGCGGCGCATTCCAAGCTCATCTTCGACGTAGGCGCGCTGGCCGGACGCCTGCGGCGGCGGGGTCTGAAAGTCGCGACGACCACCGGCTACACGCGTCCGATGCTGGATCTGCTGCTGGCCTCCGCCGCCGAACAGGGGTTTGAGCCGGACCTGGCGATGTCGCCTGATGAGGCCGGCGGCGGCCGTCCTCATCCCTGGATGTGCCTGAAGATCGCGCTCGCCATCGGATTGAGCGCCACCCGCGCAGCGGTGAAGATCGGCGATACGCCGGCCGATGTGGCGGAGGGCCTCAATGCGGGAATGTGGACCATCGGAGTGTCGGCGACGGGCAATGAGGCCGGCTTGAGCGCCGCCGATTTCGCGGCGCTGGCGGAACCGGAGCGGAAGCGGCGCCTGCAACGGGCCGAAGACGCGCTGCGCCAGGCCGGCGCTCACTACGTGATCCAAAGCGCGGCCGGATGCGAGGCGGCGCTGGAGGCGATCGAAGAACGAATCGCCTCCGGCGAGCGGCCCTGATTATTGCAGCTTGATCAGTTCGATGCGCCGGTTCCGCGCGCGGTTGGCTTCCGTATCGTTGGGCGCGACCGGTTCGGCGTCCCCGGCGCCGGCCACTTCCAGCCTCTGGCGCTTCACCCCATGCTGCACCAGCCAGTTGACCACCGCGCCGGCGCGCCGCATCGAAAGATCCAGATTTGCTTGTTTGGTTCCTGTCGAGTCGGTGTGGCCGACCACGCGAAGACGCCAGTCCGCGTTTTCTTCGAGCATCGCGGCGACTTCGTGAAGCGCGACGACCGACTCCGGCGTCAGATCGGCTTTGCCCGACAGAAACTGAATCCCGTAGGCCGGCACGTGGCCGTATTTATTGATCGCCTCCGCCATGGCCACGGCGTCAGTGGCGGACTCCAGGTCGGAGGCGGCCTTCAGCTCAACCAAGGTGTAAAAGCGCGAGGCGGCTTCCACCGAGATCCACAAATCGCCTTTGTGCGCGGTCAGATCGCCTTCTTGATCGACGAACTGGTAGGGCACTTCGAATCCGGCGGTTTTCAGCGCCGCCGCCGCGGCATTGATGATCGCGGCCGGCGTGGTGCCCACCCGGCATTCGTACATGGTGGAGCGGCTGTCGCCGTCGACCGGGGCCGTGGTCGGCTCTCCCTGACCGTTATCCACAATGGGCAGGTCGCGGTGATCGGAGGCCTGTTTCTCGCAGTTATCGACCCGGCAGAATTGAAGCTTCGGCAGGATCGTCGAATCGACGCAGCCGGGCGCGTCGGGACCGAGGGCCTGGGCGAAGGCGGGAACCACGGCCAGAACCACTGCGGCAGTTCTAATGAGGATCATCGTCGGCAAGATCGGCGGAAACGGCAAAAAACTTGAGAGCGCGCCCTCTGGCGGTGTATCGAAGCGGATTCGTTTGCCGATATGACTGGCACGCCAGTTGCTTTTTCCAAGCCGTCATGCTGGATGGTGTTACCGGAAATTTGGAGCGATATATGGATCTGCTGAGCATCCGGCAGAAGCTGGTCGCCTCCAATATCGCCAATGCCGATACTCCCGGCTACAAGACGCAAGATATTGATTTTCAATTTGAGTACGAGACTCTGGCGCGCGGCGGCCAGCCGCAGATCATCCAGACGCCCGGCCTGCCGGAAAAGCCCGACGGCAACAACGTCAACCTGGATCAGCAGGCGCGGCTGCTGGCGGAAAATCAGATGCGTTTCAATCTGGCATCCGTTTTGGTCAAGGGGGAGTTGAAAACGGTACAGGAAGCGATTCAAGGCGGAGGGAGCACATCATGAGCCTTTTCGGATCCATGCAGGTGAGCGCGTCGGGAATGGCCGCGCAGAGGATGCGCGCCGAGCTGCTGGTCGAAAATATGGCCAATTCGGAGACGACGCGCACGCCGGAAGGCGGTCCTTATAAACGCAAGGACGTGGTCTTTTCAAGCGAGGAACAGACTTCGCCGTTCTCTGCCGTATTTCAGAACGAAATCGGCACGGGAGTCACGGTATCGGACATCACCGTCGATCAAAGCCCGCCCGAGTTGCGCTACATGCCCGGGCATCCGGACGCGGACGCCAACGGCTACGTGGCGTTTCCGAAGATGAATCCGGCCGAGGATATGGCCGATCTGCTGAATGCCACGCGGTCCTATGAAGCAAACGTGGCGGCGATCTCCTCGGTCAAAGATATGATCAGCCGCTCGATCGACATTATGAGGACCTGATATGGCGCCGATTTTACCCGCGAACTTATCCATTCCGCCGGTCGCCGCGCCTTCGGCTGCGCCGCCGGCGCCGCAGGGAGCGTTTCAGTCGGCCTTCGCCGATGCGGTCGCCAAGGTCGAATCGTTCCAGCAAAACGCGGCGACCAGCGTGGAGCGATTCCTCTCAGGGGAAGGCGAGGAATTGCATCAGGTGGCCATCGCCGCGCAGCAGGCCGAGCTGTCGTTCCAGTTGTTCCTGCAGATGCGCAATAAGATTGTCAGCGCCTATCAGCAGGTCATGCAGATGCAGGTTTGACGCCCGCCGTGGATCAACTCCGGAAGCTGTTGCAAAACATTTCGGTTGCCGGGCGGATTTGGATCGCCGCGGCCATCGTGGGCGCGATCGGCGGAATCGCCGGGCTGGCGCACTGGAATCAGGAGCGCGATTTCAAGCCGCTGTTCACCGGCGTCGCCGCCGAGGATGCCGGACCGCTGCTGGCGGCGCTGCGCGCCTCCGCCACCGAATACCGGCTGGCGGATAACGGCACAACCATTCTGGTGCCCTCGGCGCGCGTGGCCGAGCTGCGCATCGAGATGGCTTCGGCCGGCCTGCCCAAGTCCGGCCGCATCGGATTCGAGCTGTTCGACCGCAATAATTTCGGCGCCAGCGAGTTCGCCGAGCAGGTGAACTATCATCGCGCGATCGAAGGCGAGCTGGAACGCAGCGTCATGTCCATACGCGAAGTGGAGCAGGCCCGCGTTCATATCACCCTGGCCAAGGAATCGCTCTATACCGAGCAGCGCGAGCCCGCCAAGGCCAGCGTGCTGGTCAAATTGCGCCATCAGGCCGGGCTTTCTCCGCAGAATATTGCGGCGATTTGCCAGCTTACGGCCAGCGCCGTGCCGGGGCTTTCCGCCGATCAGGTTTCCCTCGTCGATACCAACGGCAATCTGTTGAACCGGCCCAGGCCCGCCGCCGGCGCCGATGAGGAGTCGAGCATGGCGGCGCTCGATTATCGCAAGAGCGTGGAGGCGGAGCTTCAGAAGAAAATTTCCGCGACGCTCGAACCGCTTCTGGGCGCCGATCATTTCCGCGCCGGCGTCTCGGCCGACGTCGATCTCACCAGCGGCGAACAGAGCGAGGAGGTCTTCGATCCGCAAAAATCCGTGATGGTCAGCTCGCAGCGAAGCGACGATGGTCCGGCGGTTCAAGCCGCTTCCGGCGTGCCCGGCACCGCGTCGAATCTGCCGCGCCCGGCCGTAAAGCCCGCCACCGGATCGAGCAACTATCAGCGCCACACCGAAAATATCAGTTATCAGACCAGCCGCCTGGTGAAGCACACCAAACTGCCGCAGGGCGCGGTGAAGCGGCTCTCGCTGAGCGTGCTGGTGGACCACACGATCCGCTGGCAGGGGCGGAAGAAAATCCTCGAACCGCCCTCGGCCGAAAAACTGAAGGTGATTCACGATCTGGTGGCGGCGGCGGCCGGAGTCGATCCGGCGCGCGGCGATCAACTGGTGGTGGAGGCGTTCCCGTTTGAAAACACGCTGAACGCCGAGCCGGCGGAGCTGGACGCGCCGGCTCCCGCGCCGCAAAACGGAGCCCAGCCAGTTCCCAAATGGCTGGCGGGAAGAACCCTGATCGTCGCCGCAATCGGCGCGGCGGCGATGGTGGCGCTGGGGGCCGGATTCCTGCTGATGCGGCGCGCGGCCCGCCGCAAAGCGGCGGTGGAGGCCGCCGCGCAGGCCGCCGTCGAGCCCGGAAAAGAACAACCCGCCCTGCCCACCCCGGAAGAACTGCAAAAGCAGCTCGAAGGCAAGATGGCGGAGCAGCAGGCCGAGCGCACGCGCCAGGAAGTGGAGGCGCTGCTGGCCTTGAAAGTTCCGGTGGTGAAGACCAAGAAGACCGAAGTTCTGGTGAAACACATCGCGGCGGAAACCAAAAAGGACGCGGCGCAGTTGAGCCAAGTGGTCAGGACCTGGCTGCATGGTTAGAACCGGCGAACGCGACCCGGACGCCATCCCGGGCATTCGCAAGATCGCGATCCTGATGGTCATGATCGGGCCGGAGGCCTCCAGCGCGCTGTTCCGCGAGCTCGACGAGGACGAAGTGCAGGAGATCAGCCGCGAGATCGCCCGCGTCCAGACCCTCACGCCGGAAGAAGCCGAGGGCGTGCTCGAAGAGTTCTACCAGATGTCGGTGGCGCATGATTACGTCATCAAGGGCGGCGTCGAGTATGCGAAAAAGGTCCTGCATAACGCGTTCGGCGCCGAACAGGCGCGCAAAATTTTCGACCGCCTGATCAAGACCCTCAACTCGGAGACGATCAACTTCGACGCGCTGCAAAAAACCGATCCGCAGCAGCTCGCCAAGTTCATTCACAGCGAGCATCCGCAGACCATCGCGCTGATTCTCTCGCACCTCAATCCATCGCAGGCCGCCGGGCTGCTCAGCTCGCTGCCGGCGGATTTGCGCGCCGATGTGACGCTGCGCATGGCCAGCCTGGATCAGATCTCCCCGGAAATCATCACCAAGATCGCCACCGTGATCGGCGCCAAGCTCAAATCCATCGGCGAGCTGAGCCGCGAAGCCTATGGTGGCGTGCACGCCGTCGCCGAAATGGTCAACCGCCTGGATTCCAACACGGCCAAGGAGATTCTGGACTACATCGAGCAGGCCAACCCCGCCGTCGGCGAGACCATCCGCCATTTGATGTTCGTGTTCGAGGATCTGCTGCTGCTGGACACCGAATCGGTGAAGGAAGTGCTGAGCAAGGTGGACCGCAAAATCCTGACGGTGGCGCTGAAGGGCACCAGCGATCAGATGAAGCGGCACATGATGCAGGCCATGAGCCAGCGCGGCGCCGAAATGATGAAGGAAGACATGGAAGCGCTGGGTCCCATCAAGATCAAGGAAGTGGAAGCGGCGCAGCAGCAGATCATCGCGGTGGTGCGGCAACTGGAAAGCGAAGGCGTCATCAGCCTGAAGGGCGCGGCGGGAGAACAGTATGTCGTGTAAACGCATTCAGGCCGGGGAGCCGCGCGCGCGGTCGGCGCTCGCCTGGCGTCCGGGCCCGGCGGCCGCTCCCGCCGCGGCGCCCGCCAAATCCGGCGCCGCGCCCGATGCCCAGGAGCTCGAATCGCGGGTGCAGGCCGCCTATCAGCAAGGTTACGCCGCCGGAGAATCCGCGGGAGCGCAGCGCGCCGCCGAACGGCTGGAGCCCGCAATCGCGGCGTTCAACCGGATTGCGAACGAACTGGCGGCGCTGCGCCGGCGTTTTCGCGCGGAAGTGGAGGAGGACACTGTTAAACTGGCCCTCGCCATCGCGCGCCGCGTGCTGCATCGCGAGATCGCCACCGATCCGGAAGCGATCCTGGGTCTGGTGATGGCCGCCTTTCATAAGCTCAACGCGCGCGAAACGCAGCGGCTTCGCGCCGCGCCCGCCGATGCGGCGCTGCTTTCGCAGCACCGCGCGGAGCTGTCGCTTCCGGAAGGCCTGGAAATCTGCGCCGACGCGTCGCTTCCGCCCGGCAGCGCGGTCTTTGAAACCTCGCGCGGCGAAATGGACGCCTCCATCGACACCCAACTGGCCGAAATCGAGCGCGGATTGGCGGACATCGTCAAAAGGAGATCGGGTTGATCCCGCGCGGCAACGGCCATGTTTTTAGAAGAGTACGTTTCCGCTCTGCCGCGCATCGAGACCATGCGCTCGGCCGGGCGCATCCGCGAGCTGGTGGGACTGCTGGCGGCTTCCGATGGTCCGGCCGCGGCGCTCGGCGATTTATGCGAGATTCGCGCGGCGGGAAAGAGGCCGGTCCGCGCCCAGGTGGTCGGCTTCCGCGATGGCCGCGTGCTGCTGATGCCGCTGGAGGAAACCGGGGGCTTGCAGCCCGGCGATCTGGTGATCGCCCGGCCGGACGCGGCGCGGATGGAGGCCGGAGGCGGCCTGCTGGGCCGCGTAATCGACGGCTTCGGCAAGCCCATCGACGGCGGTCCGGCCATCGCCGCCGAAGCGTCCTGCGACCTGTACGCCGCCGCGCCCGGACCGTTGGAGCGCGAACACATCACCGAGCCCCTGGTTACCGGCGTGCGCGCCATCGACAGCCTGCTGCCCATCGGCAAGGGCCAGCGCGTGGGCATTTTCGGCGGATCGGGCGTGGGCAAGAGCACTCTGCTCGGCGCCATGGCGCGGCACAACTCCGCCGACGTGAGCGTCATCGCCCTGATCGGCGAGCGCAACCGCGAGGTGCGCGAATTTCTTGAAAAAGAGCTGAGCGCCGAGGGATTGAAACGCAGCGTGGTGGTGGTGGCCACTTCCGACATGCCGGCGCCGCTGCGCATCCGCGCCGCTTTCGTCGCGCTGGCCATCAGCGAATATTTTCGGGATCAGAACAAAAGCGTCCTGCTGGTGATGGATTCGGTGACGCGGCTGGCCATGGCGCAGCGCGAAATCGGGCTGGCCGCCGGCGAGCCTCCTTCGCAAAAAGGATACACGCCGAGCGTCTTCAACCTCCTGCCCAAGATCTTCGAACGCGCCGGGAATTTCAAAACCGGATCGATCACCGGATTTTTCACCGTCCTGGTCGAAGGCGACGACTTCAATGAGCCGGTCTGCGACGCCACGCGCGCCATTCTCGATGGCCACGTGATTCTCTCGCGCGAGCTCGGCGCGCGCGGCCACTATCCGGCCATTGACGTGCTCAATTCCGTGAGCCGCCTGGCCCATCGCATCGCCCCGCCGCAGCAGCGCGAGGCCGCCCGCAAGATTCGGGAAGCGCTCGCCGAATTTCAGCGCTCGGAGGATCTCATTAACCTCGGCGCCTACGCCGCCGGCTCCAATCCCAAGCTCGACGCGGCGATCCGCATCCGTCCCAAGCTCCTTGAATTCTTGCGGCAGGAGCCGGAGGTGTGCGAACCGATCGCGCAGACGGTCGCGAAGCTGAACGCGCTGGCGGGCCACACGGCATGAAGAAGTTCCACTTCCCGCTGGCCCGCGTCATCGATTGGCGGCGGGCGCAGGCGCGCCTGGAAGAAGCCAAACTGGAAGCGCTGTACGCCGAACTGCGCGCCTTGGAGGAGGCCGCAAACGCGCTGGCCCGGGACCGGGACGAGGCGGAAAAAAACATCGCCTCGCGCGGCGCCACGGGGGCCGACCTGATTCGCCTCGGCGACTTTCACCGCTTCACTCTGGCCGAGCGCGCGCGGCTCGAGGCGCAGCGCGCCGAGTGCGCCCGCCGCCTCGCCGCGCAGATGGAAACGCTCGCCGCCAGGCGCCGCGATCTCCGCCTGCTCGAACGGCTGAAGGAGCAAAAACTGGCCGCCTGGAACGCCGGGCTGAATCGCGAAATCGACGCGCAGGCCGAGGAATCCTACCTGGCGCGGTGGAATCGCCAGGGCCGTTGATGCCAGTAACGGCGTTCGCGCCGTGACCCTCACCGGACGCCAGGTTTCAGCGGGCGGCGGTGTGCAGCAGACGGCGGGCGACCATGCGCTGGTGATCACCATCGACGGCGCCGCGTCCAATTCGGCGCTGGTATCCATCAACTAGAAATGGGGAGCCGTGCGGCGGGTCCGGTAAAATAAATCATGCCTACTCGCCGCATCGGCATTCTCACCGGAGGCGGAGACGTCCCGGGCCTCAACTCCGTCATCAAGGGCGTGGTGTACCGTGGAACCGAAAACGACTGCGAGGTGATCGGCATCCGCCGCGGCTGGGAAGGCCTGACCCATCTCAACTTCGACGATCCGGCAAGCGTCGAACATTACATCTGGCCCCTGAACCGCGAAAACACCCGCACCATCGACCGCTTCGGCGGAACCGTTCTGCATTCGACGCGCACCAATCCGTCGAAGATGAAAAAACTTCCCGATTTTCTCGCCAACTGCACCTTCCCGCAGAGCGGCGACACCTGGGATCTCAGCTCGCAAGTCCTGCGAAATCTGGAGCGGTTGAGGCTCGATTACCTGATCGCCATCGGCGGCGACGACACGCTCAGCTACGCCGCGCGGCTCGATCAACTGGGAGTCAAGGTGATCGGCATTCCCAAGACCATGGACAACGACGTCCAGCACACCGAATATTGCATCGGATTTTCGACCGCGATCACCCGCGCCACCGCGGCGATCGGACGCCAGAGAACCACCGTCGGATCGCACGAGCGCATCGGGATTTTTCGCATTTTCGGCCGGGACGCCGGATTTACCGCGCTTTATACCGCCTATGTCAGCTCGATCCGCTGCTGCATCCCGGAATTCAAAGTAAATCTTGAAAAGTTGATCGATTTGCTGCTCACCGAAAAGAGAGACACGCCCAGCAACTACGTGCTTCTGGTGATCTCGGAAGGCGCCAAATGGGAGGGCTATACCATTCAGGAATACGGCGAGCCGGACGCCTTCGGGCATCGGAAAAAGATGAGCGTCGGCGAGGCGCTGGCGGCGGAGATCCGCAAGCGCACCGCCGAAGAAAGCATCGTCAGCGACCTGACCTACGACCTGCGCAGCGGCGAACCGGACTTCGTCGATAAAATGATCGCGACCACCTACGGCAACATGGCGCTTGAAGCGGTGCTCAAAGGGCAGAGCGGGACCATGGCGGCGCTGGTGGCGGGCTGCTACACGATGGTGCCGATTCCCGATCCCAAACTGGGGCCGCGCAAAGTGGACGTCGCCACCATGTACAACACGGACCGCTACCGGCCCAGCTACGCCAACAAAGCCGGTATGCCGATCTTCCTCACCCGCGCGTGAACTGGCTTTCGCGCTTTCGGTCCAAAATCGATCCGGCGGAGATTCGCGAATACTTCAATCGCGCCGCCGCCGACGAGGAGCATTACCCCTCGACCATCGATCCGCGGATTTTCCACGTCAAGCTGGTGCTGGAACACTTAGGCGACGCCGCGGGCCGCCGGGTGGCCGATATCGGCTGCGGCAAAGGCCGCTTTGCGCGGATCGTAAAAGAAAGACATCCGGGCGCGGATGTGGTGGCCGTCGATCTGGCCGAAGCCATGCTCGCCTGCGTGCCCTGCGGCATTCACCGCGTTGCGGCGACCATGACCTGCCTACCCTTCGCCTCCGCGTCCTTCGACGGCGCCTACGCCACCGAATCGCTCGAGCACGCCGTGGATATCCCGCGCGCCGTCTCCGAGCTGTGCCGCATCGTCCAGCCCGGCGGTCGCATCGTCATCATCGATAAGAATCGCGAGGCGTGGGGACGCCTCGAAACTCCGCAATGGGAACAGTGGTTCACCCGCAAGCAGATCGAAAAGCTGCTTTCGCGGGATTGCCGCGAAGTCCGCAGCCGGCCGATTTCCTATTGGGAAGACGTCGAGCCGGACGGGCTGTTTCTGGCCTGGCTCGCCGTGAAGTGATTTTTTAGGAAACCAAATCGCGGAATCGCCGTATTATCTCCCGAAGGAGGGTGGATGAAGCTTGCGTTGATTCTGAGCATGCTGCTGGCGATTCCGGTCTTGGCGGCGTCCTGCGATGGCCGGGCGGAGGCTCGCCGCTTTCGCGCCGAGATGCGGCGCGAAGCCGCGCAACTGCGCCATGAAGCGTTCCAGATGAGGATGGATGCGATGCGCGAGGCGCGCCAGGCGCGGGAGGAAGCGCGCCGCGAACGCATTCGCGCGCGCGAGCAAGCGCGGCGCGAGGCGCGGGAGTTTCGCCGGTCCCTGCGCGATTGGTAACTGCTATTCTCGCCCGCCGGCCGCCTGCGTGATAATACGGAAAAGCGCATGAAAACCGCTTTTCTGCCGCGGGAACGCGTTCAAAATCAAACTTTCGGCGGTCCGCGGCGTCTGCGCCGGACAGGAGGCCCCGGATGAGAAATACCTTCGTCGCGCCCGTTCTCTTGCTGCTCGCCGCGCCCGGATGGACGGCTCCCGCCTCGCAGACGCTTTCGCTTTCCGGACTCCAGCAGCCGGTCGAAATCATCAAGGATCACTGGGGCATCTCGCATATCTACGCCCGGAACGAGCACGATCTGTTCTTCGCCCAGGGCTACAATGTCGCGCGCGACCGTCTGTTCCAGCTCGAAATGTGGCGGCGCCAGGCGACCGGAACGGTGGCGGAAATTCTCGGCAAAAAAGAGCTGAAGCGCGATATCGGCAACCGGCTTTTCCGCTTTCGCGGAGATCTCAATCAGGAGCTGAACTGGTATCATCCGCGCGGCGGTGCGATCATCGCCGCCTTCGTCGAGGGAATTAACGCTTATATCGCGGAAACCGAGCGCAACCCCTCGCTGCTGCCCCTCGATTTCAAGATGCTTGGCATCCAGCCGGGCAGATGGACCAGCGCCGTCGTCATTTCGCGCTTCAACGGCCTGCTCGGCAATATCGAACAGGAGCTGAACATGGCGCTGGCGGTGCGCGCCATCGGCGCCGGAAAGGTGAAGGATATCGACTATTTCCAGCCCGCGAATCCGAACCTCGAAATTGACCCCGCCATCGACGCCTCACTGCTGACCAAGGACATTCTGGATCTTTACCGCGCCTATCGCACGCCACTCAAGTTCACACCCGATGAGCTGGTGGCGGAATATCGCAATCCGAAAAACACGGCGCGGCTCGAACTGCCGTTCTCCCCGGTCGACCTCAGCCGGCGCCGGGAGGATATCGGCAGCAACAACTGGGTGGTGAGCGGCGGACTTACCGAAAGCGGCTATCCGCTGCTGATGAACGATCCGCACCGGGTGCAGGAAGCGCCGTCGCTGCGCTATTGGGTGCATCTGGTGGCGCCCGGCTGGAACGTGATCGGCGGCGGCGAGCCCGCGCTTCCCGGCGTCTCCATCGGGCATAACGATTTCGGCGCGTGGGGTCTGACGATTTTCGGCACCGATAGCGAGGACCTCTACGTCTACGACACCAATCCGGAAAACCCCAACCAATATCGCTATCGGAACGAGTGGGAATCCATGGACATCGTCCGTGAAACGATTCCGGTGAAAGGCGAATCCCCGGTTGCGGTCGAGCTGAAGTACACCCGGCATGGCCCCGTGGTGTTCGAGGACCGGGCGCATCATAAAGCCTACGCCGTGCGCGCGGCCTGGCGGGAGATCGGCGGGGCTCCTTATCTGGCGAGCCTGCGCATGGACCAGGCGCATAGCTGGCGGGAGTTCCGCGACGCCTGCGCCTATAGCCGCATTCCCGCCGAAAATATGTTGTGGGCCGATCGCGACGGCAACATCGGCTATCAGGCGGTGGGCATCGCGCCGCAGCGGCCGAACTGGAGCGGCCTGGTTCCGGTCCCCGGCGACGGCCGTTATGAATGGGACGGCTATCTTCCCATCAAGGCCCTGCCGAACGTCCTGAATCCACAAAAAGGTTTTTATAACACCTCAAACGAATACCAGATCCCGCCGGATTGGCCGTATAAGGAAGCGCTGCATTACACCTGGGCCGATCCCTACCGCGCCCAAAGCGTCGCAGAGGTTTTGGGCTCCGGCCGCAAATTTTCGGTGGCCGATATGGTCCAGCTTCAGAACAATAATCTGTCGATCCCGGCGCGCAGCCTGGTGCCGCTGCTGGCCGATCTCGATATCGCCAGCACTGCGGCGCAAAAAGCGGCGGAGCGGCTGCTGCACTGGAATTTTTGGCTCGACCGCGATTCCGTCGCGGCCGGGATTTACGAGATGTTCCAGCGGCGCCTGCTGGCGAATGTCCGCGAAGTGGTGGTTCCCAAGCAAGCGCGGGCCTTTATCGGAACGCCGCCGATGACGCGCATCGTGAGCTGGATGCAGGCGCCGGACGGACGCTTTGGAAGCGATCCCATCGCCGGCCGGAACGCTCTTCTGGTCAGGAGTCTGGAAGAAGCGGTGGAGGAGTTGTCCCGCCGGCTCGGCCCGGATATGGAAAAATGGACGCTCGGAGCCTATCACTACGCGCGCATCTTGAGCCCGATGAGCGACGCGGTGCGCCCGGATCTGCGCGACAAATTTGACGTCGGCCATTTCCCGCGCGGCGGCGACAGCTACACCGTAACTGCGACCGGCGGCGGCGATAATCAAACCTCCGGCGGATCGTTCAAAATGATCGCCGATACCGGGGATTGGGACAACTCCGTAGGTTTGAATAATCCGGGCCAGTCCGGCGACCCCGACGATCCGCACTATCGCGACCTGTACGAACTGTGGGCGCGCGGCAAGTATTTTCCGATTTTCTATTCGCGCGCGAAAATCGATTCGGTGGCGGAAAAAGTGTTTACGCTAAAGCCGGCCAACTGAACTTTTTGAGCCGCGGATTCCGCCTCCGCGCGCTTGGAGCGAAGCTCAGCGGGAATCTCTGGCGCGGATCGCCAGGTCCGCGGAGATGGCATAGGGCGCCGCCGATTCGCCGCAGGCAGGCAGGCTGCGGCCGGCATAATAATTCAGGCCATACACCCACTCGCGGCGAAGGTCCGGGGCGAGGCAGGCGCTGCCGATTTCCGCCCGATGCGCGCGCCAGAAAGCGCGGACCGAAACCTGGCGGTCGAGCGCCGGCAGGGTGGTGCCTTTAAGATAGGTGACGCCGAACAGCACCGCCATTCCGGCGGCGATCATCGCCAGATTGGGCTTCTCCATCCAGAAGAGCCACCAGACAACGCCCGCGGCGATCAGAAACGGCAGGGCCGGAAACGCGGCGAAGCGGGCGCGGCGAAATCCGGAAAGCAGCGCCGCCGGCAGCGCGGCGGAGATCATCGGCAGCAGCAGCAGCGGCAGCATGGCGGAGGCCAGCCACCACTTCGCCGCCGCTCCGGCCTTTTCGATTCCCGCGGCGAGCACGATCGCAAGCGGCGGCAGCAGCGGGAGCGCATAACCGGGCAATTTGTTTTTCGCGATCGAGAAAAACGCAAGCGCGAACAAAAGCCACACGGCAAAAAACCGGAGGCGGACGTCGTCCCACAATTTTTTTCGCGCGAGCAGACCCACCAGCGGCGTCCAGGGGAACAGGCCGGCCAGCAGGATTGGAAGATAAAACCAGACCGGCTGCACGTGCTGCAACTCCGGCGAAGAGAAGCGCAGAACCTGTTGTTTCCAGAAATAATCCCGCCAGAACGCGCTGCCGTTTCGCGCCCAGCACAGCAGATGCCAGGGCGCGGCGGCGGCGAGGCAACCGGCGAGAATCGCCAGACGCTTGCCGCGCGCGATCAGAAACGCGGGGACGAACAGCACCGCCGGCACGAAGGCCTTGGCCAGAATGGCCAGGCCGAGCAGAACGCCGGCGATAAATCCATGCGCGCGCCTGCCCGGCAGAACTTCCCCAAAAAGCGCGAGCAGCATCGCCGCGGTGAAAAACGCCGCCATCGGCAGATCGGTCACGGCGACGTAGCTGTAGGCCAGCCAGCCGGCGGAGGTGGCGAGAATGGTCGAGGCGGCGAGGGCCAGGCGCGGGGAAAATTCGCGCGCGACCAGGTGGAAGAAAAATACGATAAACGCGATGCTGAGCAGCGCGACCGGCAGGCGCGCGGCCCATTCATCGGGCAGCCGGGCCAGGCGGCCGAGCGCGATCATCCAGTAAAGCAGCGGCGGTTTTTCAAACCACGGCGCTCCGTCGAGCACCGGGGTGATGAAATCGTGGGTGCGCGCCATCTCGCGGCCGATGGAGGCGTAGCGAGGCTCGTCCGGCGCCAGAAAACCGGCGCTCCCCAGGCCGAGCAGATACAGCGCCAGAAGCGGGAAAAACAGCCAGAATCGCGGCAATACTTCAGTATAATGGCCGCGCTTGGCGGAAGAGCAGGTAAACGGGAAAGCTGGCGGCGATGAGGGCGGCGGCGTACAGGCTGTGGCGCGGGTCGCTGTAGAAGGATCCCGCGACCAGGGCCAGCGCGGTGGCGAGAACCGCGGCGCTGATCCAGGGATAGCCCCAGGCGCGGAACGGCCGTTCGAGCGCCGGCTCGCGGCGGCGCAAGACGAAAAGAGCGGTGAGCGCGAAGCAGTGATTCACGATGAAAATCACGCTGGCGACGGCAATCAGCGTGCGAAACGTGCCGCTGGCCGCGAGCCCGACCGCCAGGGCGACGGTGGCCAGCAGCGCCCAATCCGGGTTGCCGCGCCCGCTCACCTCGGCCATGCGCGGCGGAAACAGGCCTCTGCGCGCCATGGCAAAGAGAATGCGCGGCGCGCAAAGCATGACGGCGTTGATCATGGGCGGAAGAGAGATGAGGGAAAGCGCGGTGATCCAGGCGCCGCTGGATGCGCCGAACAGGCGCTGCGCGGCGGCGGCGGCCGGCAGCTTCGATCCGGCCAGCTCGCCGGGCGGCAGAACGTACACCAGCGCGGCGTTGACCAGCAGGTAAATCAGCATCACCACCGCCACGCCGCCGATCATCGAGCGCGGAAGCTGGCGCACCGGGTCCTTGATCTCTTCGGTGAAGTACAGCGCTTCGTACCAGCCGTCGTAGGTGAGCACGACCGCCTGGGCGGCGAGGATGGCGGCGACGAAAAGCGGCTCGGCGCGGATCGGCGCGGGCGCGGCCGGCCTATTTCCGCCGTAGAGAAAACAGGCGGCGACCAGCGCCAGGAAAGCGACCGCCTTGATGAGGCTGGCCATCTGCTGGACGCGGCTGCTGGCGCGGATCCCGCACCATTGCAGCGCGCCGAAGGCGGCGATCACCGCAACCGCGATCACCGATTCTCGTCCGGCAAAGGAGGGGAAGAGCGCGGAGAAAAATTCGCTGAAGGCGACCGAGGCATAGGCGATGGCGGAGGTTTGGCCAATCCAATCCGTCCAGCCGACGGTGAATCCGATGCGATCTCCGAAGGCGCGGCGCGAAAAGACGAAATAGCCGCCGGTTTCCGGAAGCATCGTGCCGAGCTCGGTGACCGATACGGCGGCCAGCAGCGCGTAGACGCCGCCGGCAAGCCACACCGCCAGAATCAGCGGGACACTGGCAAGATGCGCGGCGACTTCGCCGGGAATGCGCAGGATTCCAACGCCGATGACCGCCCCGACGATGACCGCGACGGCGAATCCGGCGCCGAGAACGCGAAGCAGTTTGTGGCGCGCCGCGGCGGGCATCCCCTTAAGAATACGCAACCACGCGCCGCCGCGCCGCCCGCCGGCTCAACGGGCGGCCTTCCAGACCAGCACCGCGGCGCCGGCCAGAAATGCGGCGAGCGCCTCGTACTCCCGGTTGCGGATGTACAGAGACCACCGGAAATGTTGCGAACTGTTTCCGGCCAGGCGCGGCACGAACTTGGGAACGCGCCGGGCATAATCGGCGTAATCGGGAAACAGCGACCGCAGATGCTGCTCCTCCAGCTCCACCGCGGGCAGGTAGACCAGCAGGAAGACAACGGCGAAAAGCACGGCCAACTCCCAGCGCCGCGCGGCGATCGCGAATCCGGCGGCGGCCGCCAGCGTACCCAGATAGAGAGGATTGCGGACGTGCGCGTAGGGACCGCTGGCGGCGAGCGCGAGATTCTTTTCCAGATGCCCCGCGGCCCAGGCGCGCAGAGCGAGCCCGGCGAGCGAAACGGGCAATCCCGCTTCCAGCGATGTCCGGGTGGGCGCGGAAAACCAGACGAACGCCGCCACCAGAAGAAATCCGAAGGGCACGCGGAGCCTGGCCACCGCATCCGCATACGGCTTGGGAAAACTCACGCCGGGCACACCGCCGCGGCCAGCGCCTCGGCGACCATGGCGGGCGTGATGGCGCGCATGTCGTGATCGGGCGCGTTGCGCTTATACGTGGTGGAGGCGGCCGGGCTGCGCAGAACGCGCAGCGATCCGCCGTAGGGACCGTTGCGCGCGGGATCGGTGGGGCCGAAAATGGCCACGCCGGGTTTTGACAGCGCGGCGGCCAGATGCATCGGGCCGCTATCCACGCCGACGACGGCATGCGCCAGGCGCGTGGCGTGAATCAATCCCCGCAGCCCGGAAAGATGAACGTGCGCTCCGCGAATCGATTCCAGCGACGGCGCGGCTTCCGGCGGCCCGTTGACCACCAGCGGCACGTCCAGGCGCGCGGCGAGTTCCTGGTAATATTCGACCGGCCATTGCTTCGATCCCCACCCGGCCAGGGGGCTGGCGAGCACGAATTTTTCCCGCGGCAGCTCTCCTTCGGGGGATCCGGCCGGGATGGGGAAGACGCGCAGAAGGCTGGAGGCGCCGGCGGCTGCCGCCAGCTCCAGATTGCGCTCCACCACATGAGCCGAGCCGGTGAGGATTTCGCTGGAATAGAACAGCGCTGCCCACCGCTCCCAGGCTTGCGACCGATGCAGCCCCACGATCCGGTCGGCGCGCGAGGCCGCGGCCACCATCGCCGATTGCAGCAGGCCCTGAAAATCCACCGCCAGATCGAAGCGCCGCGCGCGGAGCTTGCGCCAGGCCCGGCGGATGCCCCGCACGGTGCGCTCCAGCGGGATCACCTCATCGACGAAAGGATTGCCTTCAAGCAGCGGCATCCATCGCGGCCGGATGACCCACGTCACATGGCTGCCGGGAAAACCATGCTTCAGGCTGGCGGCCCCGGGGAGCGCGTGAATCACGTCGCCCATCGCGCCGAGCCTGACCACCAGGATGCGAAACGTGTCCATCCGGATTTACGACGCCGCGGCGGCTCTCTGCCGCTCGCGCACGCGCCGCGCCAGGCGCTGAAAACGCGCGGCGTCTTCCTGTTCGAAACAAATTTGCGGAGCGATGTTGGCTTCCGTTACGTAATCGACCACGCGAAGTCCGGCGACCAGCTCGGCACGCGCCCGCGAGGGAAGCAGCGGATCGGCCGGCGAGGCGATGGCGACCAGCAGCTTGGCCCCGCCCGGCTTGACCTGCGCCAGCCGTTCGGCGTGCTCGGCCAGCAGCGGGTCGAAATAGCCGCGGACCACGATGGCGCCGGCGGCGGCAAGACGAAGCGCCTCCTGCTCGCCCACGATTTTAGTTCGCGTATCCATCTTTCTCCTATTTGACCAGTTCGAGCGCGGCCCGCGCCACCCGCGCCGGCTCGACGCGCGTCATGCAGCGGTGATCAATGGGGCATTCGCGCTTGAGGCAGGGGCTGCACTCCACCGGCTCGCGAACGATGCGCGCCAGCGGTCCGGCCGGCCCCGTGGCGATCGGATCCGTCGCGCCGAAAACGGCCACCGTCGGCACGCCCAGCGCGGAGGCGATGTGCATGGCGCCGGAGTCATTGGTCAGATAAACGCGGCAGGCGGCGGCCAGATCGATAAATTCAGAAAGCGAGGTTTCTCCCGCGAAGTTCTTGACCGGACCGCGAATCGCCGCGGCCACGCCGGCGCACAGATCACGCTCGTCCTTCGATCCGAAGATGGCGACCGCCGCGCGGAGCTCGCCCGCAACCTGATTGGCCGCTTCGGCGAATCGCTCCGGGGGCCAGCGCTTGGCCGATCCGAACGCCGCGCCGGGGCTGACGCCGATCACCGTCTCGCCCAGGCCGAGCTTGCGAAATCGCCCGCGGCCCGCCTCGCGCGCCTCCCGCGCTCCCTCGAGCCGGATCGCGCCGCTTTCCGGAATCCGGTCCAAAATGCCGGCCCGCCGCAGCAGTTCCAGATAATAGAACCGCTCGTGCGGGCCTTTTGGCGGCGTCTGGACCGCGCGCGTCAACAGAAAACCGCGCCCGTCGCGGGCGTAGCCGATCCGCTCCGGGATTTCCGCCAGGCAGGCGAGCGCCGCCGCCTCAAAGGCGTTCTGCAACAGAATCGCGGCATCGAAACCCTCGCGGCGCAGCGCGCGCGCGGCGCGAAATTTTTCAGTGAACGTACGGGCCGTGTAGGGAATCAGCCGGTTGCAGAACGGCTCCCTGCGATACAGATCCGCAACCCACGGTTTGGCCAGGATGGCGATCTCCGCGCGCGGAAATTTTTCGCGCAGAGCGCGCAGCGCCGGCAGCGACATCACCGCGTCGCCCACCCAATTGGTCGCCCGCACCAGAATTTTTTCAAATGGCACGTTCGTCTTCCAGGGTAACCCAGCGCTATTCTAGGTACGGGACGCGTATGAGCATCCGGGCCATGGTTCTGGCGTTCTCCGCCCTGCCGCTATGGGCGGCGCCGAAGATCATTGCCGTGAATGTCGACGGGATGATTCATCCGGTCACGGCGGAAATCCTCAAGCACGCGATCGCGGAAGCGGAGCGCGAAAACGCGGCGGCGGTCCTGCTGCGGCTGAACACGCCCGGCGGTCTGCTCGACGCCAGCCGCGAGATCACCTCGGCGATGATCGCCTCGCGCGCGCCGGTGATCGCCTACGTCACCCCGAGCGGCGGCCGCGCGGCTTCGGCTGGATTCTTTCTGCTGGAAGCGGCCGATGTGGCGGCGATGGCGGCCGGCACCAATACCGGCGCGGCCTCGCCCGTGCTGCTCGAAGGCCAGATGGATGACGTGATGCGCAAGAAGGTCGAAAACGACGCCTCGGCCTGGCTGCGCAGCATCGTCCTCAAGCGCGGGCGCAACGCCGACGAAGCGGAAAAAGCGGTTCGCGAAGCCAAGTCGTGGACCGACAGGGAAGCCCTGAACGATCATCTGGCCGACCTGATCGAGCCGGATGAAGCGGCGCTGCTGGCCGCGCTCGACGGCCGCCGGATCACCCGCTTCGACGGGCGGACTGAGATCCTGCGCACGGCCGGGGCTGAGGTGGCGGCCTACGAGGAAACCGCGCGGGAGCGGATCATCGGCGCGGTCGCCGATCCGAACCTCGCCTTCATTCTGCTGGTGCTCGGCGCGCTGGGCATCTACGTGGAGTTCAGCTCGCCGGGATTGATTCTGCCGGGGATCGCGGGCGCGATTCTGGTGCTGCTCGGATTGTCGGGGCTGGCGGTGCTGCCGATCAACTGGATCGGCGCGGCGCTGCTGATCCTGGCGATTGTGCTGTTCGCGCTGGAAGCGAAGTTCGCCTCGCACGGAATCCTGGGAGCCGGCGGCGCGGTTTCGATGATTTTGGGCGCGCTGCTGCTGATCAACGGCCCGCCGGAGCTGCGCATCCATCTTTCCACCGCGCTGGCCGTGACGCTGCCCTTCGCGGCCATCACCATGTTTCTGGTGACGCTGGTGGTGCGTGCGCGGCGCAACAAGGCTCTGCTGGCCGACGGCGGCGTATTGAACGAGATCGGGCAGGCGCGGACGGCGCTCGATCCGGCGGGCAAGGTTTTCGTCCACGGAGAATATTGGGACGCCCTGTCGGATCAGCCGGTCCAGGCGGGTGCCGAAGTCCGCGTCGTCGCGCGGGATGGAATGAGGCTGAAAGTCGAGCCGGCGAAAAAGGATTAGCTGCTTTCCGGCGGTCTCGCTAGGGCCGCCGGGCGAGTTTCTTCAGCGCTTCCTGCACCACCGGATCGCGCTGCAACTCGATCCGGTCGCCGGCGGCGACACTGACGCCGAGGGTGAGAATTTCCTGCTTCAGCCGGCTCTGGATCCAATCGCGATGGCTCAGCCATTCATTCACTCCGGGCTGGATGCGGCGTTCGGAAAGAAATGTCTTCAGCTCATCCAGCATCTGCGGGGTCACTTCGAAATCTTCCTTCACCTGGTGCGAGCGGATATACTCGCCCGCGAACACGGTAAGCGATCCGCTGGCGTCCAGCACCATTTTCAGGCGGTCCATTTCGGGCGGCGGAACGACTTCATCGGGCTGGATGCCGCCTCCGCCGCGCACCGGCCGGCCGGAGTCGGTTTTATAAACCCCATTCAGCGCGCGCGTCGGCTCCTCGAGCGTGCCGCCCTGGAGCGGATGCTGGATGGAGCGGCCGCTCGGGGTGTAATAAAACGCGACGGTGAGCGCGACGCCGGTGTCGTGCGACAGCGGATAGACGCTCTGCACCAGTCCTTTTCCGTAGCTGGGCTCGCCCAGCACGAGGGCGCGGTCGTGATCCTGCAAGGCGCCGGTGACGATCTCGGAGGCGCTGGCGGTTCTGGCGTTGATCAGAACGGCGAGCGGAAACTGGTAGGGCTTGGCGTCCTTGGCGACGCGCACCTCTTCCGTCTTCTTGGTGCGGCCCTTCACCGTGAAAATCAACTGATCCGGCTGGAGGAACAGGGACGCCGTCTCCACCGCCGCCTCCACGGCTCCGCCCGGATTATTGCGCAGATCGAGAATCAGCCCTTTCAGTTTTTCGCCGCCGAGTTTTTCGATCGTCTCCCGGATCAACTTGCCGGTGTTCTCGTCAAAGCTGGTGACGCGCAGGTAGCCGATATCGCCGTCCAGGGTGAAGGACCGGTCGACGCTGGGCGACTGCATGATCTCCGGCGTCAGCGTCATTTCCAGCAGCTTCGCGTTTCCCGGGCGCCGGACCAGAATCGACGCCGGCCGTTGCCGCGCCTGGCCCAGCAGTTGCACCAACTGCTCGAATTCCAGCCGCGCCAGAACGTACCCGTTAATCGCCAGAATCTCGTCGCCGGGCGAAAGTCCGGCCTTGGCGGAGGGAGTGCCCGGCAGGGCTTGCAGCACGATCACCCGCCCGGGCAGAACGCTGACGATGCTGCCGAATCCCTTCTGCTCGCTTTTTTCCATCTGCTTCAACTGCGCGAACTGATCGGGATCGAAAAATGTCGAGTGGGGATCGAGCGTGCGCAGCATCCCGGGAATCGCGCCCTGATAAAAGGCGACAGCGGGATCCACCGGATCGGCCTCCTGTTCGCTGGCGGCTACGAATACGTCGATGACCTTTTTCAGATCGGCCGCGGTCTTGCCGGCCGGGTCGGGATTGTCGGCGGCGAGAATACAAAGGAGCAGCGCGTGAAGGAGCATGAGGGAACCTACCGGCTGTAACGCGTCGACTGCTTTTGCCGATGCCGCTCGACCGCCAGCTCAATCAGCCGGTCGATCAGCTTCGGATAGGCGAGGCCGCTCGCTTCCCACATTTTCGGATACATGCTGATGGATGTAAACCCGGGAATGGTGTTGATCTCGTTGATAAAGAATCTGCCCGTCGCTTCCTCCATCAGAAAATCGACGCGCGCCATGCCTTCGCAATCCACCGCCCGGTAGCATTCGACCGCGAGGCGCTGCACTTCGGCGGTTTGCTTCGGCGATAAATGCGCGGGCAGAACTGTTTCCGCCTGATTGAGAAGATATTTGTCCTCGTAATCGTAAAACTCGCGCGAGGGAAGAATTTCGCAGGGGACCGCCGCGACGGGGTCGTCGTTTCCCAGCACGGAGCACTCAAATTCCCGGCCCTTTATGCCTCGCTCGATCAGGATTTTCCGGTCGAATTGCGCGGCCAGCTCCAGCGCGGCGGCCAGTTCCTCGCAATTTTTCGCCTTGGAAATTCCCACCGAAGATCCCAAGTTCGCCGGTTTGACGAATACCGGAAAGGGGAGTTTTCCGCAGAGCTCGCGCGGGTCGAACCGGCCGCGGCGCACCGCCACATAATCGGCGACGGGCAGACCGCGTTCCCGCATCAGCCGCTTCATGACTTCCTTATCCATGGAAACCGCCGAGGCGAGCACGCCCGCGCCGACGTAGGGGAGATCCGCCAGTTCGAGCAGACCCTGCACGGTTCCATCCTCGCCGAAGGTGCCGTGCAGCACGGGAAAGACGACGTCGATTCCGGGATTTCCGCCAGGCTCGGGCCGGATTGCGCGCGGCTCCCAGCGGCCGTCCTTGGTGATGAAGATCGGCTCGACCTCGTAGCGCTGGCGGTCGAGCGCCGCCAGGATCGATTCGGCCGAGCGCAGCGACACCTCGTGTTCGCCGGTCCGTCCTCCATAAATCACCGCGACTCTGGTCTTCACAAAATTCTCTTTCCCATCGCCGACATGATCAGTTCGACGGCTAACAGCGCCGTGCGGTTGGCTTCGTCGATCACCGGATTCACTTCCACCATCTCCATGGAGACCATCCGGCGCGAATCGTTTACGATCTCCATGGCCAGATGGGCTTCGCGGTAGGTGATCCCCCCGCGCACCGGCGTGCCGACCCCGGGCGCCTCCTGGGGGTCCACCGCGTCCATATCGAAAGACAGATGGAATCCGGCGGCGCCGCGCGCGGCGTGTTCGATGGCTTCCTGCATGACGCTGCGCAGGCCGCGCTCGTCGATATCGCGCATGGTGAAGGCGTGCACGCCGGCGCCGCGCACGTTTTGCCGCTCGATTTCGTCCACGCTGCGCAAGCCCACGATGGCGACCGAGGCGGGTTCGACCTTGGGCGCGAATCCGCCGAGCTCGGTCAACTCCGGCGCGCCGAATCCGACCAAGGCCGCCAGCGGCATGCCGTGGACGTTGCCGCTGGGGCTCGACTCGGGCGTGTTCATATCGGCGTGCGCATCCACCCAGATCAGTCCGATCTTTTCCCCGCACCCGCGAAAATGAGCGGCCACGCCGGCGACCGTTCCCATCGCCACCGAATGATCGCCGCCCAGCACCAGCGGCACGCGCCCTTCCTCGATGGCGCCGCGAACCATCTGCGCCAGCCGCGCGCAGGTGTGCGCGATCTGCGGAAGATAGCGCGCATTGGCCGGTCCCACCGGCAGTTTTTCCGGCTGCTCCACCGCGATATTTCCCAGATCCTCGACTTCATAGCCGAGCGAGGCCAGTTTTTCGTTCAGTCCGGCCAGGCGCATCGCCGAGGGCCCCATGTCGACGCCGCGGCGGCCGGCGCCAAGATCCATCGGCGCTCCGATAATGGCGACATGAGATTGACGCATGGCGGGCCGGATCGAGGGCGAACTTTCATTATAAACGCACGCCTCGGTGAGGCCGGTTGACGCCGCCGGCTCGCCTGCGATAAATTAAAGATTCCGATGGCTAATACTGTATCCGCGCTCAAACGTGTGCGCATCGCCGAGCGGCGGACGGCAATCAACCGCACCCGCCGCAGGCGCCTTCGTCACCAGATCCGCGCCATGCGCCGGCTTCTCGACGCCAAGGACGCCAACGCGGCCGCCGCTCTGGCGCCGAAGACGTTTTCTCTCATCGACCGCTCCGCCAAGTGGGGCATCATCAAAAAGAATACCGCGGCGCGTTATAAGAGCCGCCTGACTCTCCGCCTGCGCAAACTCACGGTCGCGGCCTGATCCGCGCGGCCGGAACTTACCGGGTCAGCGCGAAGATCATCTCCTCCATCACCAGGCGGTCGTCCGGACGCGCCTCCCGCAGGGCCCGGTCCGCCTCAAACACCTTCACGATGGCGTGTTTCAGCCGCTCTTGGGGAAACGCCTGGACGGTCTGTTCGATTTCGCGGGCGCGCTGCGGCCACATTCGCACGCCCAGGCGGGTAAAGTGCGCCTGGATCTGCGGCGCGCTGCGCAGGCCCGCCTCGCGCGCCGCCAGCGCCATGCGGAACTGCGCCGCCAGAAAGCCCAGCGCCAGCGGCATATACTCGCCGCCGCGGGAGAGCGCGTCCAGAATCTCCAGCGCGCGCGCGCGATCGCCGCGGCCCAGCGCCGCCACCAGCGCGAAGATGGTCGACGATTGCGCGTCGGCGACCAGAGTTTCGATATCTTCGGCGGCTACCTTCCGCGCTCCGGCAAACAGCCGCAGTTTTTCGATCTCGACGGCGGTTCGCGCCAGGTCGCCGGCGGTGGCTTCCAGCAGCAACGCCAGTTCCGCCGGACCGATCTGCAATCCCGCCTCGCGCGCCATCTGCTGCGCCGCCGCGCGCGCCGCTTCGGGCGAATACGGATGGAACTCGACCGTGGCCGGAATCGCGGAATAAAATTTCCGCACGCGCTCCATCTTCGGTTTGTCGTCGCCCTCGAAGCCGTAGCGGCTGCATTCGATCACCACCACCGTTGCCGGCGGCGCCTCCCGCAGATATTCGGCGAGCGCGGGCGCGGCGGCCTCGGCGTCCCCGCGCGGAATGGCGGCTTCCGCGCTGGAAATCCAGATCACGCGGCGGGAGGCGAACAACGATAACGACCGCGCGTCGTCCAGCGCCGAGGCGAGCGTTTCCTCATCCAGATCATGATGGGAAAAACCCGATTGGCGATCCCCGGCGCCCAGCGCCGCCTCAAGCAGCGCCCGCCGCGCGCGCTCCCGCTGAAACGGTTCCTTGCCCAGAAACAGGTAGGCCGCCTCCGGGCCGTGCCGGGCGAGGCGCTCCAAAAATTGGTCCGCAGTCATCAGAAGCCGGAAAGAATGCCGCTGACCACCTGCTGCGCGACGAACCGCGCCAGGCGATCCACCGCGGGCCCGCTTTCGTCGAAATATTGCTGCTCGTTTTCGCTCACCTCGTAGCGCTCGCGCGCGTCCATGGAAGGGCGGGAATACAGCACCTTGCCGGTGGCGCGCTCGACCAGCTCGATTTTCAAAAACACGTGCAGATCCGTCGCGGTGGCGCGTCCGGTGGCCGGATCGACCACCGCCACGCCGGCGATGTAGTTCAGCACCGTGCCGCGCAGCACCAGGTCTGCGGTGTTGGGGTCGGGGACGATGCGATAGGGCGTGCGTGCGATGAACTCCCGGGCGATCGCCTCCGGAAGACGGTCGGTGATGTTGTAATGCACCGTCGCATTGTTAAACGCCGGAATGCAGATGGTGTGGGCGGTCTGGGGAAGGACGCTGGTGTGCCCGGCGACGTGATAGCCGCAGGAGACCAGAGCGAGCGCCGCCGCCAGTACGCCCTTCATGCGATCTCCGCCGCCACAGCGATCGCGTTTTCCGCGGTCAGCTTGAGGTTATCGGCCGCCATCCACAGCCAGCAGGCCCGCGGCGAGTTCCGGTCCTCCATGATCGCGCCCACGCTGAGGCCGGAGATGCCCGCGACGTCCACATGATTGGGCGGCTCATCCGGATGCACGTCGATTCCGGAGCCGTCCAGCGCCGCCGAGATCGCGCGGGCGCCGGGATTCTGTTGAAATTCGGTCCACACCGAAAAGCTGTGCCCGTGAAATACCGGCGCCTGGATCAGCCGCAACGACGGCATCGGAGTGCCCGGATGCTCGGCCAGCAGCGACGCCAGATGCCGTTCCAGCCGCTGCTCGATCAGCTCCAGCGCCTCCAGCGCCTCCTCCCCGTAGCGGGCCAGCAGATTGAAGCCGAGCTGCGCGTCGAAGACCTCCTTCTGCATCTTCTGAAAGGACAGAACCGCCACGGTTTGTTTTTGCAGCTCTTCCAGGCCGCGCCGGCCGCGCTCGCTCGCCGGTTCGAAGACGTGCACGATCGAACGGCGGATCGGCGCGATTTTGGCCAGCCGCGGCAGCAGCATCGCCAGCGCGATGGCCGCCGGATGCGCGATCACTTGCACGCGCGACACCGCCGGTTTGACCGCTTCGGCCCACGGCGCGCGCAGCCGCGCCTCGGGACGTTCCTCCAGCGCGGCGGTGGCGTCGATCAGGACCGGCCCGCCCGGCGGATTGATTTTAAAAGCGCGCCTGCTGGAGGCCGGCGATCCGGCCAGAAACGCGACCCGCGCGCCCTCCAGATTCTCCGCCGCCAGCGGCGCCAGGATGGCGGCTTCGTCGTCCTGGTTGGAAAACGCCGCGGCGCCGTCGCCGGCGGCGGAGAGCAACTGCACGCGCGGCGGCGGAGAGGCGCCGCTCAGCAGGTCGCGGATCTCGCGCGCCAGCAGCGTATCGCCGCCGACGACGGCCACCAGGTCTTGATGTTTCGCGGACACAGTTACCTCTTCCATCGCGGAACCGCCGGCGCTTCAACCCGCCGGATGCTCCGCCTCGCGCGGCGGCGCCGGCCGGAAGCGGCGGCGAACCAGACCGCCGATCCGGATCACGATTCCGCTGCCCACATAGAACAACGCCATCAGCAGCAGCGCCGGCTGCGAGAAATTCCAGATGACGTAAATCACCACCCCGAGCAGCACGAAAATCAGCGGCGAGCGCGGGCGCAGCAGGCTCAGGTCCTTGAAGCTCGGATAGCGCCAGGTGCTCACCATCAGGAACGAGAGCAGGCCCAGCAGCACCAGCCAGCCGACCGAAAAAATCCACCAGGCCAGCGGCTGGCCGTCGCAGGCGTAGACGATGCTGGCCAGCGCCCCGGCGGCGGCGGGAATCGGCAGCCCCACAAAATACTTCCGGTCGGCCCGGCCCGGATTTTTGGGCACCGGGTTCTTCTGAATGTTGAAGCGCGCCAGCCGCATCGCGCCGCAAAGCAAAAACAGAAACGCCAGAAAGTAGCCGGCGCGGCGCAACTGCTCCAGAGCCACGCCATCGGCCGGAATGACGAAATAAACTCCCCAGGCGAAGGCCAGCGCGGCGGGCGCGATGCCGAAGGTGATCACGTCGGCCAGAGAATCCATCTCGCGTCCGAAATCGCTGGTGGTGTTGGTCATGCGCGCGATGCGCCCGTCGAGCCCGTCGAAAAACACCGCCGCGCCGATGGCCATCGCCGCGAACCGGAATTGCAACGCCGCCGCGGGGGGATCCTGGGTGAACAAGATGGAACCCTGAAAGACGGCGAGCAGCGCGTAGAAGCCCAAAAACACGTTGGCTGCGGTGAACAGAGTCGGCAGCGCATAGGCGGCCCGCCGCGGGCGCCGGTCGGGGGACCGCGGGTCGATCAGGCGGTCGCGGAACGTCATGCCGCCCTCCGCCGGGCCAGGATCGAAGAACCGGCGGCCACGCGCTCCCCGGCGCGGACCGTAACCTCCCATTCCGGCCCCAGAAACACATCGACGCGCGAGCCGAATTTGATCAAGCCGACGCGCTCGCCCGCCTCGACGATGTCGCCAACCTTCTTATAGCAGACGATCCGCCGCGCGATCAGGCCTGCGATCTGTTTAAACACCACGCGCGTGCCGTCGCCTTGCACGGTAATAATGTTCTGTTCGTTGGAGTGGCTGGCCTGTTCCTTGCTCGCGGCCAGAAACCGCCCTTTTTGATACTGGATACAGGCGATTTTGCCGGCGATCGGCGCGCGGTTCACGTGAACGTCGAAAATGTTCAGAAAAATGCTGACGCGGTGGGCGCCGGCCTGATCCGCAACCACGCCGACGATTTTTCCATCCGCGGGCGAAACGGCCACGCCGCCGGTGGGAATCCGCCGCTCCGGATCGCGGAAGAAATACAGGCAAAACAGAGCCAGAAGGTAAAACGGGATGCCCGCCGGCCAGCCGAGCAGCCAGGCCGCCAGCGCGCCCGCCGTAACCATCGCCGCGGCGTAATAAATGCCCCAGATCACCACGCATTTTTATTGTACGGGCAGCGCGGCGGCCTCTCCAAGCCTTGCTTCACCCGCCGCGGACCGATCTGCTAGCATGGCCGCTTGAAGCGGACCCAGAAACCCTCTCCGGCCGCGCCGCCGCGAAAAGTTTCGCGCCGCCCGCTCCTGCCCGCTGCCGCCGCGCTGGTGCTGGCCGTGCTCGCCGCTTTTTCCAACTCTTTTTCCGCCGGATTCGCGCTGGACAACCAGACGCTGCTGCTGGACGATGCGCGCATTCAGGCGGCGACGGCGGAAAACGTCTCGCTCATCCTTCATCACAGCTACTGGTGGCCGCACGGGGAAAGCGGGCTGTATCGCCCGTTGACGACTCTGTCTTATCTGTTCAACTATGCCGTGCTCGGCGGCGCGAACCGCCCGGCCGGATATCACTGGATCAATTTTTTCCTGCACGCCGCCAATGTTCTGCTGGTCTTCGCGCTTCTGCTGCGGCTCACCGGCGCTTGGCGAACCGCGTTTTGCATCGCGCTGCTCTGGGGCGTGCACCCGGCGCTCACCGAATCGGTGACGAACATGATCGGACGCGCGGATCTGCTGGCCGGATTCGGCGTGCTGGCGGGGTTGGTGTGCTATCTGCGGAGCGGCAGCGCAGCGTGGCGGATCGCGCTGGCGGGCGCCACCGCCGCCGGCGTCTTTTCGAAAGAAAGCGCGGTGGTGCTGCCCGGCCTGATCGTCCTTTACGAAATCGTTTGCGGCCGCAACTGGCGCAGGATGATTTACGGCTGCGCGGCCACGGCGCTGCCCATCGCGATCCTGCTGTGGCAGCGCCACGCCGTGCTCTCCGCCGCGATGCCGGCTGAGTTTCCCTTCACCGACAATCCCATTGCCGGCGCCGGATTCTGGACTGGCCGCCTCACCGCGATAAAAATCCTGGCGCGGTATCTGGGGATCGCGCTGTGGCCGGTGCGGCTTTCGGCGGATTATTCCTACGCGCAAATCGCGTTGGCGCGCGGCAGCGCCGAGGATTGGATCTGTTGGATCGCCGTTGCCTGTGTGGGGGCGCTGAGCGTACTTCTCTGGAGGCGCAGCCGCCTGGCCTTCTTCTTTCTGGGATTCGCGTTTTTGAATCTTCTGCCCGCGTCAAACCTGTTGTTTCCGATCGGGGCAATGATGGCGGAGCGATTTCTCTATCTGCCCCTGGTCGGGCTGACCGCCGCCGCCGTGCTGGCGCTTCAGCCGGCCGTGGCCCGTGCGCCGCTTCCCCGGCTGGCGCCGGCAGTCGGCGTCGCCTTGATCGCGGCGCTGCTCGGCGTGCGCACCTGGGTCCGCAACCTGGATTGGGCCGACGACATGACCATGGCCGCCGCCGGCGTTCAAACCAGCCCGCGCGCCTTTAAATTTCATCGGCTGCTGGCGGCCAGGCTGATCGAATCCCACGGCAGCCTCGATCGCGCCGCCGCCGAAGCCGATCGCGCCATCGAAATTCTCGCGCCGCTTCCCGATGAGCTGGATCTGCCGGGGCCGTGGACCCTCGCCTCGGTTTGCCATCGCATGAAGGGCGATTCGCTGGCGGGCAAGGACGCCAGGCGGGAATATGAGCAAGCCGCCCAGCTCGCGCTGCGCTCGATTGCCATCAATGACGCCTCGCGCGCCAAATACAATCGCGAACATGGCGTTCAGACCCCCGCGCCCGCGAGCCAGGCTGAAGCTTATCGAGCGCTCGCCTCGGCCTACCTTCATCTGGAGCGTCCGGCCGACGCCCTGCAAGCGGCGAGCGAAGCCCGCGCCATCGATCCCGGCAACGCCGGCGTTTATGAGCAGCTCGCCGACAGCTATCTGCGTCTGGATCGCGGCGAGGATGCCGCGATCGCGCTGGCGCAGGGCCTTTTGGCGACCGGATCGCAGAACCTCCGCGCAGTTCTGATGAAGCTTTATCAAAGCGGCGTCGATGAGCAAGGCTGCGCGGTCGTACCCGGGCCGCGCGGTCCGGCGCTCAATCCCTCCTGCGCGGTCGTGCATCGCGACCTGTGCGAAGCCATCGCCCGCGCCGGTCGCGCCGATTTGCGCGGGCGGATCTCCTGCCCGTCAAAGTAGGGCTCGCGTTTCGCTTCGCGCCAACCGGACGGGACTTTCCGCCATTCCTTTAAAATAAAGCGGGATGGAGACGCTTTATGGCCGCTGGATGCTGGCCTGGGAAAACAAGCTTTGTTCGCGCGCCACCAACCGCGTGGTGCGGCCGTTCGAGTGGGGTTTGGAATGGACACGCCTGTGGCCGGTCGCGGCGCGCGTGCCGCGCGACGGCCACGATCCGGAATCGTATTTGCGTCTTTTGAACCGCGAGGCGCTCGCCCACAGCGACGAATTTTTCGCTTATCGAACGCCCTCCGATTTTTCACTCGAAGCGAATCTGCTGAGATTCACCAGCGCCGTCGAAACTCCCTATCCCGAAAATAACCGCGTCCACGCGCAATGGTTTCCGGCGCGCTCGAAGCCCGGCGCACGGCGCGTCGCGGCGATTATTCTGCCTCATTGGAATGCGTCGGCGACGCAGCACAACGCGCTCGCGGCGGGACTGGCCCGGCTGGGGATCTCCGCGCTGCGGCTGAGCATGCCTTATCACGACTACCGCATGCCGCCCGAGCTGCAACGCGCCGATTACGCGGTTTCCTCTAACGTCGCGCGCACCATCGATGCGACCCGCCAGGCGGTGATCGATACCCGGAGCTGCGTCGACTGGCTGCTCGATCAGGGCTACCAACGCGTGGGCCTGGTGGGCACCAGTCTCGGCTCCTGCTATGCGTTTCTGGCCAGCGTCCACGATCCGCGGATTGAAGTGAACGTCTTCAATCACTGCTCGACCTACTTCGCCGATGTCGTCTGGGAAGGCTTGTCGTCGCAGCACATCCGCAAATCGCTTGAAACCGCGATCACGCTCGACCGGCTGCGCGACGCCTGGATGGTCATAAGCCCGCCGAATTACATCGACCGCTACGCGAAAATGCGCAAAAAATCGTTATTTATTTACGCGCGCTACGATACGACGTTTCCGGTCCGGTTTTCGCGCCAGGTGGTGGAAAAAGCCCGCGAGTTGGGGCTGGATCATCGCGCTGTCGAGCTGCCTTGCGGCCATTACACCTTGGGGGAGACGCCGTTCAAGTTCATTGACGGCTTTCATATTTGTAATTTTCTGAAAAAGAACCTTTGAATCTCCGGAACTGGCCGGCGGAAGGTACCATTTTTCGCACCGCTCTATGGTCCGGAACGCGGTCTGCCGATGCATCCTGTTATGAGGCTCCAGCACATTACTGCCGGCTTGCGCATCGGCGCCCTTCTTTCTTCTTTTCTTATATTTACTGCCGATTCCGCGCACGCGCAGCGGGCCCGGGCGGCTTTCGACCCCAGCAGCCCGGCGAATCTCCCCAACACCATGGACGTCGCCCCCAGCCGCGGCGTCGGCCCGTTCGACGCGGCGCAGGCTCGCGAATGGAAGCTGGCCGCTGAGCTGTTATGCGCTCAAAGCCGCTATCCGGAGGCGGAAAAACTCTACTCCAGGCTGCTTGAGGAGCGCGAGCACGCCCTCGGCCTGAACAGCCCGGAGATTGTCGAGGATCTCTACAACCTGGGCCGGGTGAACTTCGCGCAGATGAAATATGGCATGGCGGTCACCTACTACGAGCGCGCGCTACAGATCATGGAAACGGCCAAGGGCCGCCAGGACGCGGCCGTCGCCGGGCCGCTGGATCATCTGACGAAAGTCTACCGGATGCAGGAAAAGTATCCCCAGGCCGAGCAGTATGCCCGCCGCGCCGCCGCCGTGATCGAAAGAGCCAACGGGCCGGAGGCGCCGGAGCTGGCGCCGGAGTTGATCGCCGTCGGTGAGCTGCTGGTCCTGGAAAAACAGTTCGCTCCGGCGCAGGAGCAGTTCGAGCGAGCCGTGAAGATCATCGAAACGCATTCCGGGGTGGCCAGTGCGGATCTGCTGCCCGCGCTGGACGGGCTGGCCGCGGTCTTCACCGAAACGCATCGCAATCCGGAGGCGGAAGCCGCCATGCGTCGCGCGCTTTCCATCCGCGAAAGCGTTTATGGCGCATCCACCGTCGAGGTGGCCGAGACGCTCGAACGGCTGGGCCGCTTCTATTTCGAGCAGAAAAAATTTCCGGAAGCGTCGTATTGCTATGAGCGCACGCTGTTCATCCGCGAAAAGATGCACGGCGATCAGGCTCCGGATACACAGGCAACGCTCACCGAAGTGGCCAACGTGTACGGCGCGCAAGGCCGGCAGGCGGACGCTGAGCCGCTGTTCCGGTCCATGCTTTCGGCCAAGGAAGTCGATCTGGTGGCCAGCACCAATTCGCTGGCCGCGCTTTTGGCCGCGCAGAATCGCAACTCGGAAGCCGAGCAACTGTATAAGACGTCGATCAGCGTGCTGGACCGGCACGGATTTGTCACCGCGCGCCGGCCGTCGATCAATCCGGCCGATCCGCCCCATCCGCTGCTGGCCGAAACGCTGGATCAGTACGCGGCGCTGCTCAAAAAGATGCGCAAGCGTTCGGAGGCCGCCAAGATGGAGGCGCGCGCCAGAATGCTGCACTCTTTCGCCGGCGCAAAGTCCGGGGAACCGACCTCATCCAGCTCCGCTTCGCAGCGAAAGAGCTGGTAAGCGGCGTTCCGGCGTACTAAGGAAAAACTCCGAAACGGCCGATGGATTCACCGTATGACGAGCTTTAGCTTGCGCGACCCGCTTCCCCCGCCGGTCCCGGAAGCTCAGATGGCGGAGGTATCGGCGGAGTTTGAAATTGTCCTGGGAAAGCGCCAGATCGCCGGGGTGATGTTCGTCGCCAGCGTCCTGCTGGCGGTCTTTTCCGCGGTTTCCTACATCGCCGGAGAAGCGGTGTCGCCCCGCAAGGCGTCCGCCATCGAACGTCCGGCGCCCGGCGCAACCGTCCCGCCGGCGCCCGCGCCGGTTGTGATCGAGGCGCCCAAACCGGCCGCGCCGCCCGCTCCGCTGTTTGCGGAACCGGCCCGCGGCGGCCTCTACCTGCAAATGGGCGCGCTCGATAAAGGAATGGCGGCGATCCTCGCCGAGGGCCTCCGCACGCATGGATTCGACGCCTTTGTCGCCCCCGGTCCGAGCGAAAAAATATTCCGCGTGCTGATCGGGCCGCTGGCCGATCCACAAGCGTACCGGCGGGTCAAGGATTCGATCGACGATCTCGGGCTCAACGCCTTCGCCAAGAAAATCGAGCAATAACCCGCCAATTCTGGCGCGCACCGATCGTGATATACTCCCACAACGATGAAGGCTCGCGGCTTTCAGGGAGGCTGGATGCGCATGTGGTTTCGTGTTCTTGTAATCGCCATTGGAGCGGCCGGGTTCGGCGCTTCGCCGCTGGCTTCGGCGCCGCCCGAGGTTCCTTCCTATCAGCGTTTTCTCAGTCCGGCGTCGCCGCAGGAGGTTGTCGCCGCGCGAAAAGTGGACCGGGTGGCGTGGGTGGACTACGCCGAGGGGAAACGGAACGCCTACACCGCGGCCGCGCCCCGCTTTGTCCCCGTGCGGTTGACCAATTTTCAGAAAGACGACGGCATCATGATGTCGGAGATTCGCATCTCCGACGACGGCAGCACGGTGGTGTTCCTCCGCGGCGAGGCTCCCAATCGCGAAGGCTGGTCGCCGAATCCTTCGGCCGATCCGAACGGGCCGGAACATGCCATCTGGGCTGCGCGCACCAACGCGCCCGGTTCGGCGTGGCGGGTGGTGGACGCGGCCAACCCCGCTCTGGCGCCCGATGGCAGCTCGATTCTCTTCATCAAGGACGGCCAGATTTTCCGCGCCAAACTCAGCCCGGTGAAGCCGGCGAGCGAAGTGGACCGGGGCGAAAAGGCCTTCATTAAAGAATGGGGCGTGCAGAGCGATCCGCAATGGTCGCCCGACGGCCGCAAGATCGCCTTCGTCAGCACGCGCACCGATCACAGCTTCATCGCGGTCTACGATGTCGCGACGCGCTCGGTGAAGTATATGTCGCCGAGCGTCGATTTCGACACTACGCCGATGTGGATGTCCGACAGCCGGCACCTGATCTTCATGCGCCAGCCGGGATTGCCGTTCGGGCAGCAGACGCTGCAAGTGGGTCCGGGAAGCGGCGCGGTGTATAGCGAAGCGGCCGGCGGGCGCGGGGAAAATCGCGTCGTCAACAACTCGCCCGGTTTCATGCGGGCGACTTTCAAAGGCGGCTACACGGTCGCGTTCTATAAAGCCGATGCCACTACCGGCGAAGCGCGGGAAGTCTGGCACAACCAACCCAACGATCCGATCGTGATCAATCCCGGCAACCTTCGCCTGGCCGGGAATTTTTTGATTTTCCAATATGTCGCGCCGGGATCGGGACGCGGAAGAGGCGGGCGCGGAGGGCGCGGCGGGCGCGGGGGCCGTGGCGGAAACGCCGCGCCGCAGCTTCCCCTGACGCCGGAACAGGAAGCCAAGGCCAAGGATGAATGGGACCGCTACTATTCGCTGGACCTGAACGACGCCTCGGCGCGGCCGGTGCTGCTGACCACCACCGACGGCCTCATCGAAAATGAGACCTCCATCGCCATTTCGCGCGACGAAAAGACGTTTTACTACTGCACCAACGCCGGCGACATCGAGCGGCGGCACATCTGGGCCGTACCGGTGAGCGGCGGCACTCCGGTTCAGATCACAACCGGGGAAGGCGTCGAGACCTATCCAACTCCGCTCGCCTCGGGCGCTTATCTGGCGACTTTCAGCGCCGATTGGAACATGCCGCAATCGCTGGGGATCTGGAAACTCGCATCAGACGGGCCGGTTCGCGCGGCGGCGCCGCAAAAGATCATCTTCCCGACTACGATGCCGGGCTTTCCCAAGGACGAGCATGTGAAACCGCAGATCGTGCTGACCCGGGCCGACGATGGGCTGGAGATCCACAACCAGCTCTTCCTGCCGAAAGACCTGAAGCCGGGCGAGCGGCGGCCGGCCATCGTGTTCGTTCACGGCGGCCCTCCGCGGCAGATGATGCCTGCCTATCACTACATGCAGTTTTATCACTGGGCCTATGGGATCAATCAGTGGCTGGCGAGCCAGGGTTACGTCGTGATGTCGATCAATTACCGTCTGGGGATCGGCTACGGGCGGTCCTTCCGCCAGGCGGCCAACGCCGGAGCGCAGGGCAATAGCGAATACAAGGATGTTCTGGCCGGCGGCAAATATTTGCAGACCCGGGCCGACGTCGATCCGAACCGCATCGGTATCTGGGGACTCTCCTACGGCGGCCTGCTGACCTCCGAAGCGCTGGCGCGCAACTCCGATATTTTTAAAGCCGGCGTCGATCTGGCGGGAGTGCATCTGGAAGGCAATTCGCTTGATCCGGCCTCGATTTCTTATCAATCTTCGGCGGTGAGCGCCATAGACAAATGGAAGTCGCCGGTGCTGCTGGTGCAGGGCGACGACGACCGCAACGTGGCGTTTTTGCAAACGGTGGGGTTGGTGCAGTTGCTGCGGCAGCGCGATGTTTACTACGAGCTCATCGTTTTTCCCGACGACGTGCACGAATCCCTGCTGCATAGCCGCTGGATGTACACACTGGGGCGCATGCAGACGTTCTTTCACAGATTTTTGTGGGAAAAGCAGCCGGGGTCGAATAATTAGACCGCTGAAGCTTCCGGCCGAACGGCGGCTCAGAACGGCACGTCGTCGTCGGTGACTTCGCCGCTGGGCGGAGGGGATGGCGCCGCCGGACGGGATCGCGGGGCGCTGCGCATCGGCTGCTCCTGCGAGAATCCCTCCTCGGGCGCTCCGCCTTCACCTCGTCCGCCAAGCAGGATCACGTCCTCGGCAATCACTTCGGTCGTCCAGATTTTCTTGCCGTCCTTATCGTCGTAGCTGCGCGTCTGAAGGCGGCCTTCGACGTAAACCTGCTTGCCCTTGGTCAGATACGGCGCGACATTTTCGCCCCGCCATAACACCACGTTGGACCAGTTGGTTTCTTCCTTCCACTCCCCCGTCTGCTGATCCTTCCAGCGGCGGTTGGTCGCCACGGAAAATTTGGTCACCGCCGTCTGCGAGGCCGTGTACGCCGTCTCGGCGTCCCGTCCCAGATGGCCGATCAGGATGACTTTATTTACGCTTCGGCTTGCCATGATTTTTGCACTGTAGCACACCTCGGCGTTACGATATGCTGGACGACATGAACCGACGAAGCTTCGCGGGCGCCATGGCCGGACTGGCCGCCTTGCGGCCGCTGTTTGCCGGCCAGCCCGCGGGCGATTCCTCCGCGCCGGCGCGGTTTTACACCATGGACCGGTTCCAGTTGAAACAGGGCACGCAGCCGGGCCGCATGAACAACTGGTTTCAGAACTTCCTGCTCCCGAAGATGTCGAAGATCCATTCCGGGCCGAAGATCGTTCTGGAATCGGTGATCGCGCCGCATCATCCGCAGATACTGATGATCGCCGGATTTTCCTCGTTCGAGCAGATCTGGACCACGCTCTCCGCGCTCAACGGCGCCGACGTGTGGCAAGCCTGGGAGAAGATCGAGCGCGGGCCGGAGCCGCCGTTTGAATCGCAATCCTTCAGTATCTACCAGGCCGCGCCGTATTCTCCGGAGATCGCCGCGCGGAGACACGACAAACCCCGCTATTTCGAGCTGCGGCAGTATCACTCCCCCACCGGTTCGCAGCTTAAAGCGCTGCATGAACGCTTCGCCGGACCGGAAAGCAAGGCGTTTCACCGCTCCGGAATTTTTCCGGTTCTCTACACCAGCGGCCTGTTCGGCGCCAATCTGCCCAATCTCACTTATTTAATTCCGTTCGACTCGCTGGAGGCGCGGGAAAAAGCCTGGGACGCCTTCGCCGCCGATCCGGAATGGATCAAGGCGCGCCAGGAGTCGATCGACGCGCACGGCCAGATCGTCGCCGTCGCCGATCTGTCCATTTATCGCGCCACCCCGTATTCGCCCATTTCATGACCATGTTCCGCTACGCCAGTGATCAGTCGCTGCTGGTGTATCTGGGCGAGGAAGTGAATCTCGAAACGCATCAGCGCGTATTAAAACTGCTGCGGCTGCTCCAGGCCGAGCCGATTCCCGGCGTGCGCAATCTTCATCCGGCCTATCATTCGATTCTGATCGTCTTCGATCCGCTGCGCCAGGAGCATGAAAGCGTCGAGCGCGCGGTGGCGGCTTGCATCCGCCGGCTCGATTCCATCACGCTGCCCGAGCCCCGCCTGGTCGAGATTCCGGTGATCTATGACGGCCCCGATTTAGCCGACGTGGCCGCGCTTCATCAAATGACGCCGCAGCGCGTCATCGAGCTGCACTCCTCGGCGGAGTACGTGGTTTACTTTGTCGGATTCGTGCCGGGGTTTGCCTACCTGGGCGGGTTGCCGCCGGAGCTGGCCACGCCGCGTCTGGAGTCCCCGCGGCAACGCGTGCCCAAGGGCAGCGTGGCCATCGGCGGCTCGCACACCGGCGTCTATCCGTTCGAAACGCCGGGCGGATGGCGGTTGATTGGCAGAACGACGCTGGAGATCTTCGATCCCGAGCGCGAAGAGCTGAGCCGGCTGGTGATTGGCGACCGCGTGCGGTTCGTTCCGGCCTCATGAGCACGATTCGGGTTCAAGCGCCGGGAATGTTGACCACCGTGCAGGATCTGGGCCGCTACGGCTACGGTCCGCTGGGCGTCTCGCCGTCGGGCGCGGCGGATCCGGTCGCGCTGCGGGTGGGCAATCTGCTGGTGGGAAACCCGGAGTCGGCCGCCGCCCTGGAAATGACCTTGCTCGGCGGCACGTTTGTATTTCCCGAGGGTGCGGTCGTCGCGCTCGCCGGCGCTGATTTTTCCGGGGCGGTGGATGGCACGCCGCTGGCGCCATGGACCGCCTGCGAGCTGCCGCCCGGCGCCACGCTGCGCACCGGCGGCGCGCAATCGGGCGCGCGATGCTATTTGTGCGTGCGCGGCGGGATCGAGGTAAAACCCCTGCTCGGCAGCGCCTCCACGCATCTTCTCACCGGCCTGGGCGGCTTCCAAGGACGGCCGCTCAAACGCGGCGACGTCCTACGCATCGGCCGGGGCGGGGGAACGCCGCGCGCGATCCGTCCGGCCCAACTGGCCAAGCTTGCGCCGCGCAAAATCCTCCGCGTCACCGAGGGGCCGCAAGCCGGCTGGTTTTCGCGCGCATCCCGTGACCGTTTCTTCAGCGCCGTATATCAGGTGACCGGAGAATCCAATCGCATGGGTTTGCGGCTGGAGGGTCCGGCGCTGGAGACGCCGCACTCCGGGCAGATGATCTCCGAAGGCGTTTCCCTCGGCGCGATCCAGATTCCGGCCGGGGGCAAGCCGATCATTCTTTTTGTCGAACAGCAGACCACCGGCGGCTATCCGAAGATCGCCAACGTGATTTCCGCCGATCTTGCCAGCATCGGGCAACTGCGCCCGCGCGAAGAAATCCGCTTCGAACCGGTCGAGCCGGCCGCCGCCAGAGCCCTGATCCGGGAACAGGAGGAACTGTTGCTTTCAGGCGCGCTGTTTCAATAAGAGGGCCGCTTCAGACCGCCAGCTTTTTCCCGCGCCGCCGAGGCAGATCCCGCTGGGGGATGCCGGCGAATCCGGCGATGCGGCGCTGGTCAAACGCTTTCGGGAAAAGACTGTAGCAAACGGTGAGCCACAGCAGAAGCAGATCCGTCCGCCAGTTCCGCTGCGCGAGGTAGCGGGCGTTCAATCGCAGCTTCACCGGGAGGACGTCGCGCCGGTAAACGGATTCGATGTTGCCCGCCCCGGCCAGGATCTCTTCTTCATTGCGGAAACACAGCGTCGCCAGATAGGTGATTCCGGGCTTCACCTGAAGGACGTTCCGCCAGGATTCGTTCTGCAAATCGACGAATTTAGGGACCTCCGGGCGCGGCCCGATCAGGCTCATCTCGCCTTTCAGGACATTGAGGAATTGGGGCAGCTCGTCGATTTTCAGCCGACGCAGATGTCTGCCCAGCCGGGTGACCCGCGGATCCCCAGCGCCGGTAACCGCGCCGCCGGAGCCGCCGGACATGGTGCGGAATTTCAGGATGCGAAACAGCTCGCCGTGCTGGCCCACGCGCCACTGGCGGAACAGGACGGGCCGCCCGTCGAAGATCCAGATCAGCAGCGCAAGGATCGCGAAAACCGGCGCGAGCGCGGCCAGCACGCCAACGGACACGGCGATATCGACCAGGCGCCTCGACCGTTGGCGGGAAATCATTGGACGGCGCGGCGAATGACGTACTCGTTCAGCAGGCGCCCGCGATATTGCAGGAAACACTGGCGCAGCTCGAATCCGATCCGCTGATAGAACGAATTGGTGCGCCCGTTGCCGGTTGCGTCCGTGGTCAGATACACCGCCGGTGCGCCCGCGCTCCAGGCGGCGTCAAGAAAAGCCCGCACCAGCGCCGTGCCGATCCCCCGGCTCCACGCGTCCGGGGAAACGGCCAGCGAGGATAGCTCGCATTCGCCGGGATGCTGGCGGGCTTTGCCGAGCATCATCCGCTTCACGTGATAGAAAACCTGCCCGGCCAGCCGGGGCCGGTTCTTCAGCGCCGCGGCCAGGGAGGCCAGCATCGTCCAGCGCGCGGCCTTCATGCGCCGGTAGAACCGTTCCGGCCGCAGGAAGCCCGCCACAAACGCGTCGATCTGCGCCGGATCGTGGACCAGCAAAATTCCCCCCGGATCTTCCCGCAGCAGGTTATAGTAGATCGTCAGAAACCGCGGGCCGAGCAAAGTCAGGAAGGAATCGGGAAACGCCGCGCAGTGAATCCGCACAACCGCGGCGATATCGGAGGCTTGCGCGCGGCGGATCAGCCCCGCCTGCGCCCCCTGGGTTGGAAAGATGGCGTTCATATCGGGCCGGCCATTCGGGAAGGCGCGCAAGCGGCCGGCCCCGCCGCGCCTGAAACGTAAGACAACCCGCAACCGCGGCCGGCTCGATTTGCGCACGCAAACTCGCGGCGGCCTTACCAGGAGCAATCCCGCTTCCATCGCGGCATGGCCGTCCAAATACCTGGAGCACGGGCGGTTCGCGGTATTTCTTGGGCGTCCGGCGGCCCGCGGCGTTCCCTCCAATGCCTCTTAATGGCGCGGATCTTCCATTTTTGCCGGCCCTCGGCGACGCCCGGCGCCGATGGCGACGTTCAGGCCGCCCGGATGCGTTTTGGCGAACCGCATAGTGACGCGGCCCCGCCGGGTCGGGTGCCGCCGCCGGCAACCCGGCAGTGGTTCGCCGGCAGGGCGGGCAAAGCGCGCAAGACGGTTTAGTATGATAGAGATTCTATGAAACGCATCCTGACGATTCTGTTGCTGGGCGGACTGGTCTTTGCCCAGAGCAAGACCGCCACGAAGACCGGCGCGGGGAGCAAAGCGGCGCCGGCGGCATCGCACGCCCCGGCGGTCTATCGCGTGAAGCTGACCACCACCAAGGGCGACGTCGTCGTCGAGATCACCCGGGCCTGGGCGCCGCTCGGCGCGGATCGCTTCTATCAACTGGTCCGCAGCGGATTCTTCACCGGCGCGCCGTTTTTCCGGGTGATCCCCAATTTCATGTGCCAGTTCGGCATCAGCCCGACGCCCGCCTTGAACAAGACCTGGGAAGCGCGGCGCCTACTGGACGATCCCAAACCCTATCAGTCCAACAAGCGCGGGACGCTGACGTTTGCCACCACCGGCCAGCCCAATTCGCGCGGCACGCAGCTTTTCATCAACTATAAAGACAACACCTTCCTCGATTCGCAAGGCTTCGCGCCGATCGGCCAGGTGGTGGAAGGAATGGAAGTCGCCGAGCAGTTTTACTCCGGCTACGGCGATACGGCGAACAAGGAAGGTGAGATCGAAAACGGCGGCCAGGCGTATCTGGACCGCAACATGCCGCACCTCGACAAAATTATCCGGGCGGTGGTGGTGCCGGCGGCGCCGAAACCCCCGGCCGATGCGAAACAGTAACTCTAGGTGGAGGATCCGCATGGGGGGCGTGAAGGAGAGGATCGCTCCCGCGCAGGCTTTCCGTCCGCCGCTTTTGGGCGGCGCATGAACCGCCGCCGCTTCCTGGCCGGCGCGGCCGCGCTGGCAGGCTCCAGGGCGTTTGCCGATGAGCCGATCCGGGTGGCGGTGAATCCGCGCAGCCCGGGCCAGCGGATCGCTCCCGATTTTCTCGGCCTCGGCTATGAAATCTCCTCGGTTGCGCGCCCTGGATTGCTGCACCGCGACAACCGCGTTTACGTGCAACTGGTGCGCACGCTCTCGGAGCGCGGGGTGATTCGCATCGGCGGCAACACCTCCGACTACGCGCGCTACTCCCGGTCCGGCGAGCCGGTTTCGGCGCCCAAGGCAACCGTGGTGAACGACGCAGTGCTGAAGGATCTCGGCGGATTCTGCGCGGCGACGGGCTGGAAGCTCATCTGGGGCCTCAATCTGGGCACGGGAACCGCCCGCGAAGCGGTGGAGGAAGCCAAGGCGGTGCGGGCCAGGGCGGGCGCGCATCTGCTCGCCTTCGAGATCGGCAACGAACCGGATCTGTTCGGCCGCGCCGGGCACCGCCATCGCGATTACAATTACGAGGAATGGCTCGCCGATTACCGGCGGTTCAAAAAAGCGCTGCGCGATCAGATCCCGGACATCCGCTTTGCCGGACCCGACGCCGCGCGGGAAACCGATTGGGTGAGGCGCTTTGCAAACGACGAGGGCCGCGACGCGGTGCTGTTGACGCATCATTATTACCGGGAAAGCCAGAATCCGGCGAGCACCATCGAGAAGCTGCTTGCTCCGGACCCCAAGCTGGAGCCGGAGCTTGCCGAACTCCGCGCCGCCTCGAAAGCCTCCGGGCTGCCATATCGCATCTGCGAGGCGAACTCCTTTTCGGGCGGCGGGCGCGCGGGCGTCAGCGACACCATGGCGGCCGCGCTGTGGGCGCTCGATTATCTGTTCACGCTGGCCGCGGGCGGATGCGCCGGCGTCAATCTGGAAACCGGCGTCAATCAACTCGGTTTCGTGAGCCACTATTCGCCGATCGGCGACGATGAACGCGGCCATTATGAGGCGCGCCCGGAGTATTACGGCATGCTGGCGTTTGCGCGGGCGGCAAAGGGAAGGCTGGCGGCGGTGGAGATGAATGCGCCGCCCGAGTTGAAGGCGTGGGCCGTGCAAAACGGCGGAGCGTGCTCGCTCACGCTGATCAACAAAGGGCGCGAGCCGCGCTCATTTGAGATTGAAGCCAATCGAGCTTCGCTGCTGCGCCTGAGCGCTCCTTCGATCGATGCAAGATCCGGCGTTTCGCTGGGCGGAGCCGAAGTGGCGCCCGGCGGGGTGTGGAAGCCGTCGAAAATAGAGCGGCTGGCGGCGAGCAACGCGCGGATCCGGCTCGACCTTCCCGCGGCGAGCGCGGCAATTGTCGAGATTGCCTGATTATCTACCGGCCGGGGCGGCGCGCGAATCCCAGATTCCTGGTATGGGAAATAGAATCCGGTTTCCCTAAACTGGAATCACCTCAAAACCCTCGTTACGACAAGACGGGCGATCCTTTCCACTCACCAAATCGCCCGTCTTTTTTTATCATTCTTACTTATCGGGGCGATGATCTACCGGCTCGTCCCTTCGAGAAATACCGGACCGGTGGTATTTTTGCGGCGGCCTGTCTCGGCTAGCATCCCGATTAGGGCGCGGCGTGTTCCCGATCCTGGAAGTCATCTCTCGGTTTTTTGCGCGGGAACGGCGTCGGCGCGCGACTTGTTCGGAGATCGCGATCCTGTGCGTGGTGGCGAACAAGCATGACGAGTCGCTGATCCGCGAGACTTGCCGGGAGCAGGGCTGGGACGTCTGGTTCACCAGCGACACGCGGATGGCGCAGCGTCAGATGGAAGGTTACGCCTATCCGATCGTTCTGCTGGACCGGGAAGTGGCCGGAGACGCATGGCGGCAAGCCATCAGCGGCCTCACCGCCGCCGGCTCGCTGTGCATTCTGCTGGTTCCCCGGGTCTTCGACGATCATCTTTGGAATGAAGTGGTGCGCTGGGGCGGCTACGACATTCTGCCCAAGCCGCTGCGGCGGGAAGATCTGCGGCGGGCGATCCGTCTGGCGTGGTCTTATTGGATGGGCGCGCGCCGTCCCGCCGCGATCCCAGGCGAGTCTACTTGATTCGCGTCTTAAAAATACCGACTCTTTGGTATGTTAGACTCCGCCGGTGAATCGCTATATTGGCGGTTAAGGAGCCTGGAAAATGGTGAGTGTGAATGAAAACAACCCTTTCGGGTAGTGATGTGGACCGTCTGCGCGCGCTGGATGGCTGCACCGTCAGCAACGCGATCGAGCGCCTGCGGGTCCGGCTTCGCAATGAGGGATTCATTTCGGGCGCGGTGCGTTGCCGGTTCAAGAACCTTCCGCCGATGGTCGGTTATGCCGTAACCGGACGGATCCGCAGTTCGGTTCCGCCTCTGCATGGGCGCTGCTACTACGACCGGATGGATTTCTGGCGGTTTGTGGTGACGGTTCCGGCTCCGCGCATCCTGGTGCTGCAAGACGTGGATCCGCATCCCGGGCTGGGCGCGTTCGTGGGGGAGATTCACGCCAGCATCGGCCTGGCTCTGGAGTGCGTCGGCTGCGTCACCAACGGCGCGGTTCGCGATCTGCCCGCGGTTCGCGCGCTGGGCTTCCAGTTGTTCTCAGGGAGCCTGTCGGTGTCGCACTCCTACGCGCACCTGGTGGAGTTTGGCGAACCGGTGGAGATTGGCGGCTTGAAGATCGCCTCCGGCGATCTGCTGCACGGCGACCTGCACGGGGTGCAGGCGATCCCGCCGGAGGTGGCCGCGGAGATTCCCGGCCAGGCGGAGCGGATCCTGCGCGAGGAAGAAGCGCTGAAGGAGTTCTGCCGGTCCCCGCGTTTTTCGCTGGACGGTTTGGAAGAAAGGTTGAAAGGCGTGGCGACCGATTGTCTGTGATGCTTCGAGGGAAGATCTTTCTGCTGGGAACAGCGGCGGGAGTGCTGGCGACCGCGCTGTGCTCGTGCAGCACGGGGGAGAGGGCCAGCGCCGCCAACAACGGCGTGGAGACGTCCGAAGGTGTCGCGGTGGGAGTGGCCAAGGTCGGGCGCGCGACGCTGGAGCGGCGGCTGACGCAGTCCTCCGAACTGGTGCCTTTTCAGGAAATCGACGTGTACGCCAAGGAATCGGGCTACGTGAAGACGCTGAATGTCGACTACGGCTCGCGGGTGAAGGCCGGCGACGTGATGGCGGTACTGGAGATTCCCGAGTTGCAGGAGCAACTGGCGCAGGACGACGCCGCCATCCGCAACGCCCAGGAAATGATCGCGCACGCCGAAAACGAGCTGAACCGGCGGGAGGCCAACGCCAAGGTCCTGCACCTGGCATACAACCGCCTGAGCAGCGTCGCCAAGTCCAAGCCGGGGCTGGTGGCGCAGCAGGAGGTGGACAACGCCGAAGGCGCCGATCTGGCGGCGCAGGCGCAGGTGGAGGCGACCAAATCCACGCTGCAATCGGCCCAGAGCGTGCTGGAGCAGGCTAAAGCCAAGCGGGCGCACGATCAGGTGCTCTTCGACTACACCAAGATCACCGCGCCCTTTGCCGGCGTGGTGACCGAGCGCTACGCCAACTACGGTACGCTGCTGCAAGCCGGAACCAGTTCCAGCACCCAGGCAATGCCGCTGGTGCGCCTTTCCGAGGACGATCTTTTCCGGCTGGTGATTCCGGTTCCCGAGTCATTCGTGCGCTTTATTCACATCGGCGATCCGGTGGAAGTGAGCGTGCCGTCGCTCAACAAGAAGTTTCCCGGCAAGGTGGCGCGCTTTTCCGTGGATGTCCGCGAAGACACGCGCACCATGCACACTGAGGTGGACGTTCCCAATCCCAACCGGGTGCTGGTCCCGGGCCTGTACGCCGAAGCCACCATCACCCTGGAGCGGATTCCGAACGCGCTGGCCGTCCCGCTCCAGGCGATCGACCGCAACGGCGACAACACCACCGTGGACGTGGTCACGCCAGACAACAAGATCGAGATCCGCCAGGTGGATCTGGGAATCCAGACCGAAAATCAAGCCGAGGTGCTGTCCGGGCTGAAGGAGGGCGATTCCGTGGTGGTCAGCGACCGCAGCGGGCTGAAGGCCGGCCAGACGGTTCGCCCCAAGCCAGTGGAGTTGATTGAATACCGCGCGCCGGCGAAGTGATCCGCGCGCCAAGCTGACTGACCATGCCCCGCTTCTCCATCCGCAATCCTTATTTCATCGTTGTCTGCTGCCTGGCCCTGGCGGTGATTGGCGTCACCGCGACGGCGCGCATGCCGGTCGATCTGTTTCCGCCGATCAATCTTCCGGTGATCACGGTGGCGACGTTTTACAACGGCATGCCGCCGGTGGATATCGAAACCGACATCACCAATCCGCTGGAGCGCTGGTTCACCCAGGCGAGCGGAATGGATCATATGGAATCGCGGTCGCTGCTGGGGGTCAGCATCATCAAGGCCTATTTCCAGCCGGGCACGGACGCCGACGCCGATCTGACGCAGCTCTCCAATCTGGCCTTAGCCGATTTGAAGCGCCTCCCGCCGGGCACGCTCCCGCCGGTGGTTCTGAAATTCGACGCCTCCAGCCTGCCGGTGGCGCTGGTCACGGTGAAGGGCGAGGGGATGACGGAAACGCAGCTTCACGACACCGCGCAATTCACCATTCGCAACCAGCTTGCGGTGATCAAGGGCGCCGAGATTCCGGCGGTGTTCGGCGGCAAATACCGGCAGGCGATGATCTACGTCGATCCGTACCGGCTTTTTTCGCGCCAGTTGAGCGTGATGGACGTAGTTGACGCGGTCAACAAAAGCAATCTGATTCTTCCTGCCGGCGACGTCAAGATCGGACCGGACGATTACTACGTTTACTCCAACAGCATGGTCAACGAGGTGAAGGACCTGGAGAAGGTGCCGATCAAGACCGTCGGCCAGCAGTGGGTTTCGATCGGCGACATCGGCGAGGCGAAGGACGCGAGCCAGCTTCAATACAACATCGTCCGCATCGACGGGCAAAAGTCCGCCTACATTCCGGTGATGAAATCGGGCGGCGACAGCAACACGATCCAGGTGGTGGACGATCTGCGCCGTCTGACCGCGCATCTTTTCGATCTGCCGCCGCAACTGGTCACCAACATTGTTTTCGATCAGTCCAAGTTCGTGCGCGACGCGCTGCGCACGGTGCTGCGCGAGGGGTTGATGGGCCTGGTCCTCACCGGGCTGATGATTCTTCTGTTTCTGGGCAGCATGCGGGCCACCGGCGCGGTGCTTCTGTCGATCCCCATCTCGGCGCTGGCCACGGTGGTGGTGCTCTATCTGCTGGGCAGCACGATGAACACGATGATTCTCGGCGGGCTGGCGCTGGCCTTCTCGCGGGTGATCGACAATTCGGTGATCTCGCTGGAAAACATCTACCGGCACCTGGAGATGGGAGCCTCGCCGGCGGTGGCCGCCGAGCAGGGCGGAGCCGAAGTGAATCTGGCCGTTCTTGCCGCCACCATTGTGAACGTGGTCGACTTCTTTCCGGTAACGATGCTGTTCGGCGTCAGCAAGTTTCTCTTCTCCGCTTTGGCGCTGGGTTTTTGTCTGGCGCTGCTGGCTTCCTACATCGTGGCGATGACGGTCATCCCGCTGTTCTGCTCGAAATTCCTCAAAGACGTTCCGGCCGGGCACGGCGAACACGGGCGCGTCGAAGATCTCTCCTGGGGGGGGCGTTTTAATGCGTGGTTTAGCCGGCAATTCAACCGGATGCTTGACGGCTACGAATTTCTGGTTCGCGGCGCACTGAAAATTCCGGCTCTCACGCTGGTCCTTCTTCTCGGGGTTTTCGCCGGAAGCCTAGCCATTTATCCTTTTCTGGGCCAGTCGTTTTTCCCGCGGACCGACGCCGGCCAGTTCACGATCAGCGTGAAAGCGCCCACGGGCACGCGGCTTGAAGTCACCAACGATTACGTTGCCAAGATTGAAGATGTGATTCGCCAGACGGTCGCGCCGGGGGATCTTAAGATGATCCTGTCCAACATCGGCGTGGTCAATGATATCTCCTCGCTCTACACCACCAACGCCGGCATGTACATGGCGACCATCCAGGTTGCTTTGAACGACGGCCACGCGACCGGCAGCTACGAGTACATGGACCGGCTTCGCGCCTCGCTGGGAGAGCGGTTTCCGGAAATCCGCACCTTTTTTCAAAGCGGGTCCCTGCAAGACGCGATCCTCAATCAGGGCCAGCCCGCGCCGATCGATGTGCAGGTCAACACGCGCGATCTCCAGCTTACTTACGACACCGCGCAGGAGCTGGCGCGCCGGATTCGCGCGCTGCCGGGCGTCGGCGAAACGTATATCCCGCAGGACATGAATTATCCGTCGATCCGGCTGGATATCGATCGCGTGCACGCTGCCGAGATGGGCCTCAGCCAGAGCGATGTGGTGCGTAACGTGATTACCGCTTTGAACTCGAATATCATGATCGCGCCGAATTACTGGGTGGATTACAAAACCGGCAACGACTATTTTCTGAGCGTCATGTTTCCGGAAGCGGGCAGCTCCGCGATTCACAATCTGGTGGATCTGCGCCAGATCCCGCTGCGCGCGCCGAACCTCAAGCGCTCCACGACGCTCGATACCGTGGTGAAGCTCGTGAACCTCGAATCCCCCACCGAAGTCGATCATTACCAGATCCAGCGGGTGGTCGATGTCTATGTCACCCCGAAGGGCGAAGACCTCGGCAAGCTTCGCGGCGCGATTCTGAATACGATTCGCGAGGCCCGTTTGCCCTCCAACATTCGAGTCACGCTGCGCGGGATGGTGAACGGGATGGAGGAATCGTTCAGGAGTTTTGAGTTGGGTTTCAGCGTTTCCCTTGTGCTGATCTTTCTGATTCTGGTCGCGCAGTTCCGCTCCTGGATCGATCCGTTCCTGATCATGCTTGCGATTCCGATGGGCTTTGTCGGCGTGTTGATTATTCTGCCGCTGACCCACACCACTCTGAACGTGATGTCGCTGATGGGCGTGCTACTGCTGATCGGCATTGCCGCGTCGAACAGCATTCTGATTGTGGATTTTGCCCACAAGCTGGAGGAGCAGGGTTATGCCATTGCCGACGCGGTCATCATGGCCTGCCGCGTCCGCTTGCGGCCGATTTTGATGACCTCCCTGGCCACCATCATCGGCATGCTGCCCATGGCCATGAAGCTGGGCGAAGGCGGCGAACAGTACACGCCCATGGCGCGGGCGATCATCGGCGGCCTGACCTCGTCGGTTCTTCTGACGATCTTCATTGTTCCGGCCGCCTACCTGCTTGTGTATGGAAGGAAGAGGCCTCATGCGACTCAAGCCGAATAATCGCGCGTTTTTCCTGGCGGCCGTGGCGGCGCTTTCCGTTGCCGTCGCGCCGGGGCAAACCCCGCCGCGCCTGACGCTTCAGGAAGCCGACGCCATGGCGCTGAAGAATCATCCGCAGGTCCAGGCCGCTCAAAACGAGCTGAATGCGGCCGCCGAACAGATCATCATCAACCGCGCGCCGTATTATCCCACCGTAAGCGGGGAAATCACCGGATCGCAGGGCAACAACCTGTCGCGCCTGGGCGCCGGCGACATCTCGGCCTCGCGGCTGTTCAACCGCTTCGGCCAGGGCGCGGTGTTCAACCAGCTCATCACCGATTCCGGCCGCACGCCCAGCCTGGTGGCCAGCGCGCGCCTGCAAAGCCGGGCCGCGGAGCAAAACCTTTCCGCCACGCGCTACGACGTCATCCTGGCGGTGCACCGCGCCTACTTTGGCGTGCTCCAGGCGCAGGCGGTGGTGAAGGTGGCGCAACAGACCGTCGCCGCACGCCAGCTCCTGGCGGACCAGGTGAGCGAGCTGGCAAAGAACAATCTCAAGTCCCAACTCGATGTCAGCGAGGCGGAGGTCACTGTCTCGCAGGCCAAGCTGATGCTGCTCGACGCGCAGGAGGCGGTCACGGCGGCCTACGCCGAGCTGGCGCGGGCTCTGGGCTCGGATCAGGCGGTGAATTATCAGCTCGCCGAGGAGCAGCTTCCGCCGGGCCCGCCCTCCAACCTGGACGATCTGGTGGCGCAGGCCATGCGCAACCGGCCCGAACTGGCCAGCCTGGAGTACTCCCGCCAGTCCGCGCAGAAATTTTATGAAGCCGAGCGTGATTTGAAGCGCCCCACGGTGAGCCTGGTCGCCGTGGGCGGCTTCATTCCCTTTATTAATACGCCGGCCGGCGCGCCCATCCCCAAAGAGTACGAGGCGGTCGCCGCCAACGTGAACATTCCGGTGTTCAACGGGCATCTGTTTTCGGCGCGGGAGGAAGCCGCGCGGCAGCGCGCTCTCGAGGCTGAGCAGCGCATTCGCGATCAGCAGGAGCGGATCTCGCGGGACGTCCGCGTGGCCTATTCGAGCGCCGTGGCGGCCTTCCAGCGCATCGACGTCACCGCGCAGTTCCTGCGCCAGGCCGCCCTGGCGCTGGATCTGGCGCAAGGCCGGTACAATCTCGGCCTGTCGTCGATCGTCGAGCTGACCCAGGCGCAACTGAACCTTACCGAAGCCGAGATTGAAAACGTCGGCGCCAAATATGGCTACCAGACGCAGTACGCGGCGCTGCAATACGCGATTGGCGCTCTCCATTAGCCTTGCCGCAGCCGCTATTTTATGAGCGCCAGAACTTCCGGCCGCTGCGCATGCGCCTGCTCACCGGGGTCGCACCCGCCGCGATGCTGGTCTTGACCATTCTGCAAGCCGGCTTCGGTATTCACCGCGGCGCGCAAAGCGACGGCAGCCTGATCGGCTGGACCATTTTTCTGTGGCTGGTCTACTGGCGTTTGATGATGGTCCGGCTGGTGACGGAGGTGGATCCGCGGGAGGTGCGCGTGGCCTTGCGGGGGCTGTGGCGGTCGCGGAGAATTCCTTTCCAAGAAATCATTTCCGCCCGCGTGGTTTCTTTCGATCCGGTGCGCGACTGGGGCGGCTATGGCGTGCGGGTCACCCGCCGCGGCCGCGCGTATCTGGCCGGCGGCAACCAAGGTGTGGAGCTGGAGACCGGGCGCGGCCTGGTCCTGATCGGATCCCGGCGGCCGGCGGAGCTGGCCCGCGCCATCACGGCGCAACTGGCGGCGGGTGACCCGGCCGCCTCCGGAGAAGATCAGCGCCCGTCCAGGTAGCGGCCCCGGAGATGGTCGGCTTGCGCGCCTTTGAGATCGCCGATGGCGCGGCGCGATTCGGCGCGGGCGAAGTAGGCGGGCGCCTCATCCGGGCTCATGGCGATCACCTGATCGAAGTCGGCGATGGCCCGCCGGTGTTGGCCCAGCAACTGAAGCGTGGCCCCGCGCTGGAAATAGTTATCCGCGTTGGGCGCCAGCTCCACGGCGCGGGAAAAATCGTCCAGAGCCCTTTGCGCATCGCCCAGATAGCGCTCGGCGGTGCCGCGGATGTTGTAGGCCGCGGCGAGCCGGGGATCGTTTTGCAGCGCGCGGCCGGCATCCAGGATCGCGCCCTGGAAATCCTTCGCGTCGAGGTAGGCGGAAGCGCGGGCGAGCAGCGCCGCGGTGTCGCCGCGGCGGATCTCCAGCGCCTTGCTGAAGTCGGCGATGGCGCGTTCGGTCTGGGAATCGCTCGCGTAGGCCTCGCCGCGCATGAGGTAGGCGTCGGCGAAGTCCGGCTTTAAGGCGATGGCCCGGTCGAAGGAGAGAATCGCCTGGCTGTATCGCGCGGATTTCAGCAGGCGGACGCCGGCGTCGTAGGACTCCTGGGCGCGCAGCGGATCGACGGATCGTTTGTAGAGCCATCCGGCAATGCCAGCCGCCAGCAGCACCGCCGCGCAGCAGGCGGCAACGACGCGGCGCTTGCGGCGAGCCACGTCCTCCGCCGTGACCGGGATGAGGACCAGCGGTGCGGCGGCGGGGGGCGTCTTTCCCTGGAGCTGGTCGGCCACAACCCTATGATAGTGGATGATGAAACGCGTGCAACTGATCACCGACGGCGCCTGTCTGGGAAATCCCGGCCGCGGCGGCTGGGCGGCGATCCTGCGCTACGGCGACCACAAACGCGAATTGGCCGGCTCGTCGCCGCAGACCACCAACAACCGCATGGAACTCACCGCCGCCATCGAAGGGTTGAAGGCCCTCAAGGAGCCCTGCGAGGTGGAGATCGTCACCGATTCGGAGTATTTGAAAAACGGAATCACGCGGTGGATTCACGGCTGGAAACGCAACGGCTGGAAGAGCAGCGCGAAAAAACCGGTGCTCAACCAGGATCTGTGGACTGAGCTCGATCGGCTCGTGGCCCGCCACAAGGTCCATTGGACCTGGACGAAAGGACACGCCTCCCACGCGGACAACAACCGGGCCGATGAGCTGGCGGCGGAGGCGGCGCGGCGGCAGAGCCGGAGCGGATAGGCGGATCTGCGGCGGCTCGTCTTCTTTCCGCGGCACGTCACTTCTCCCCGATTTCGGCGATCGCGCCGTCCATGTCTTCGATCTGAAGCTTGAGCGATTTCCGCGCATCGATGGCCGCTTCGCCGAGCTCGAAGCGCGCGCCCGCCATGCGGTCCACGCTCTGATGGGGCTCGATCCGGTCGCGGATGCTCAGCACGTCGTTGTACTTGCCGCCGAGAAGCTTTTCGTACTTGAAAACGTTGTCGATGTCGGCCTTGGAGATCGTCGCGCCCTCCACCGGCTCGCCCGTGGCGGGCGTCAGAACCAGGGTTACGTTCTTCACCAGGAACAAAACATCGGACGGGTTTTTCGCCCGGAAATCGACCACCACGATCGACGCGTTCGGATTCAGGCTCAGGACGCGGACCTTCAAAATTTTTCCGTCGAGCTGAAGATGCGCGCCCTGGGTTCCCCATAGCGTGACCGCGACCACCACTGCGACCACCGCCAGGCCGACTCCCAGCAAAGACCAGAACGTCCGGCTCATGAGTCGCCCAATAATCTGCCGTAGGCGCGCAGCTCGCCCACGTTATCGCAGATCGCCTTAATCGCGGCGGTCATGGGGATGGCCAGCAGCAGTCCGATGCCGCCCCACATCAGGCCCCAGAACATCAGCGCCAGGGTCACCGCCAGAGGATTCAGATGCACCCGCGCGCCGACGAACTTGGGATACAGCAGATTCAGCGCAAACAGGTGCAGCAGCGAGACGCTGGTGGCGATAAACAGATACAGGCTGGGCTTGGCATGCATCGGCAGCGCGGCGAACATCGGCGGCAGCATCGCCAGCGGCAGCCCGACGTAGGGCACCAGGCTGAGGAAACCGCTGAGCGGCGCCACCAGCAGCCAATAGGGCAGCTTGACGGAGGCGAACAGGATCGCGCTGGCAAGACTCAGCAGCAATCCCAGCAAAAAATTGCCGATCACGTAGGCTCGCACCATTTCGCCGACGCCGGCCCAGGCCGATTCGGCCGAATCGCGTTGCTCGCCTTCGAACATCAGCAGGAACCGCGCGCGCAGGTGATCGCGCCAACTGAGCAGAAAATAGACCAGGAACGGCACAAAAGACGCCATCAAAACCGTGTTATAGAACGAACTCAGATAATTGGAAACGGCGCTGAAAACGGTCGCCGGCTCCTGGCGCACGCGAACTTCCTGGATCGGCGGAGGCTGCTGCGGCGGTGCTGGCTGCGAGGCCGGACGTTTTTTCCCGCGCGCCGGCTGCGGCGGCTCGGCCGGCGGCGGCGCCTGCTCCTGGAAACGCTTGGGAACCAGCGCGCGGTAGATTCCGGACTCAAAATGCTCGAAACGATCCGCCGCGTTATCCACCAACTCATTGATGCGGTCGCTGTAGGCCGGCAGATCGGAGAGGATCGAAAGCGACTCGGTGTACAAGCCTAATCCGGCAAAATAGAGAAAAACCAGACCGATCGCGCATACCGCGAAGCTGGCCACCCCGCGCGGCAGCCGCATCCGCATGAACAGAACCACCAGCGGATCCAGCAGAAACGCGATCATTGCGGCGATGATCACGGTTACAAAGAAAATCCGGCCGAAATAAAGCAGGGCGATGGCGGCGCACAGCGCCAGTACGCCCGCGCCCGAGCGCACTGTCTCCCGCGAGGATGAAACCGGCACCGCCATTGATTATCACTATAATTGTACGGATCGTGGATTACCACCGAAAAGCAGTTGAAAGACGGATTCTTGCGCTCGATTTAGGGAAAAAACGCATCGGACTGGCGCTGAGCGACCCGCTGGGCATCACCGCGCAGGGCCTTCCCACGCTGGAGCGGACCAATCTCCGCGCGGATCTCGACGCGCTGGACCGGCTGGCAAAGGAGCATGAGGTAACGTTGCTGCTGATGGGGAATCCCCTGCATATGAGCGGGCAGGAGGGGCGGCAGGCAGCCTACGCGCGGGACTTCGCCGCGCGTCTGGAGAAAAAGACCGGGATCGAAGTCCAATTCTGGGACGAGCGTCTCACCACCGTGGAGGCGCAGCGGGTGCTGCGCGAAAGCGGGATCAGCATCGAAAAGCGGGCCCGCGCAGTGGACCGGCTGGCCGCGGTGATTCTGCTTGAGAGCTATCTGGAGCGCCAGCCATGAGCGGGTGCGCGGAGCGCCGGCGATGAAGCGGATCGCCGCAATCTCGGCGATGGCGCTCATCGCGGCGGCGCTGTTTTGCTTGTTCCAGCCCTACGCCGGATTCGGCCGGGAGACGTTCGTTGAAGTGGAGCGTGGCGCCGGCGCGATCGAAATCGGCCGGGTCCTGGCGCGGGCGGGGGTGATCCGCTGGGCGTGGCTCTTCTGGGCCGAGCGGGCGCTGCATCCTTCGGCGAAAATTCAGGCCGGCGAATATCGCTTTACGCGGCCGGCGGCGGCGCCCGAGATTTTCCGTCGCCTGGAGCGCGGCGACGTTTATTATTTCGAGTTCACCGTGCCGGAGGGCAGCAATATGTTCGACATCGCCAGCGCGCTGCAAGCGGCCGGTGCAATGCAGGCCGCCGATTTCCTGGCCGCCGCCTCGGATCCCAAACTGATCCAGGATGTCGCGCCGGCCGCCAGGACGCTCGAAGGATTTTTATTTCCCTCCACCTACCGGCTGTCGCACTCCACCACGCCGCTGGAGTTCTGCCGGATCATGACCGATCAGTTTCGCAGGCAGTGGAAGAAAATCGCGGCGGGATCGGCCGCGGACCCGCTGCGCACGGTGACGCTTGCCTCGCTGGTGGAAAAAGAAACGGGCGTGGCGGGGGAGCGGCCGCTGATCGCCGGGGTCTTCGAAAACCGCCTGAAGGCGGGGATGCTTTTGCAATGCGATCCCACCGCGATTTACGCGGCGCTGCTTGAGAACCGCTATCGCAACGCGATTCACCGCTCGGACCTGGACAGCCGCAACGCCTACAACACCTACCGGCATCCGGGATTGCCCCCCGGGCCGATCGCCAATCCGGGCGCGGGGTCGATTGAGGCCGCGCTGCATCCGGCCGAAACAAAATACCTGTATTTTGTCGCCAGGGCGGACGGGCCCGGCCACCGGTTTTCGACCACGCTCGCCGATCACCAACACGCGGTCCGCCAGTACCGGAAACGCAAAACCGATTGACCGCCGGCGGCCCTCAGTGCCGGTGGATTCTCACCCCGGTGTCGGTGTTTTCCGGGAAGGATAACCGCAGAGTCCCGCCGGCATCCGTCTCGGCGTCCCACATCTCCTGGTCGTCCGCTTCCACGTCGTAGGAGGCGCGCGGCGTCAGATGGAGCACGAAAACGGCTTCCGCGTTGGCCCGGAATTTCAGCGCCTCGGGACGATCCGCGCTGAGCACCAGCGCGCCGGCGGCGTGCAGTGGCGGGATCTTCGCGCCGGGCCGCAGCGATTCGATCTGGCCGCCGCGGAAAAGCTGCAAGTGGCCGTCGAAATATCCCAGCCAGGTGGCGTCTTCCTCCCAACTGGTCCGCGCGAAAACGTGGCCGGTGAGCGGGTTGTGGAAGATCAGGGGCAACTGAAAATAGCTCAGGCCGGGCTGATAGGGATTGGCCCACAGCAGTTCGTAGGCGATGCCCATGGCGCCGCGCATGAGGAAGCGGTCCTGCATGAGCCAGCCTTGCAGATACTGGCTGTCAAGCGCGTTGCCGTCGTAGGCGACCATCGCCAGCTCGGCCGCGCGCGAGAGAATCGCGTCGTGGACGTCCGGGCTGCCCTCGCGGGCGTAAACCGGCACGCGGTACTCGTTGGCCGGGGTCTGCAAGGATGCCGGATAATGGCCGGCGAGGTGGTCCATGGGCAAATCCTTAAAATACTCCGGCGCCGATTCGCGCAGGTCGATCTTCAGGTTGTCGCGCAGCGCGTGCATCATTTCATAGAGGAAATAGATCTGCTCGCGGGGGACGGCGGGTTCGCCGTTTTCCAGCCGCGGCGCGATCTGCGACCGCCACCAGTCAAGAACCAGAGGCTTCAGCAGCGCCTGGCCCTGATCGGGCAGGCTGTCGGCCAGGGCGATGGCGGCCAACACGCGCGCGCTCTGGCCGCGGACGTCGCCGGCCGGGGCGGCGAGCCCCTTCCGGATCTTTGCCGCCAGCCGTTCGGCTTGCGCCGGGCTCAGCGCCGGGCCGCACCAATCCAACACCAGGGCGAGCTGGCGCAGATCCATCGTGTCGCCCAGCGCCCAATCGATCGCTTTTTTCGCCGCGCTGGGATCGCGCGCGATCTGATAGTACAGAGCGAAGGCGAAGCCGGGTTCGGGCATCGGCGCGCCGCCGCTGATCAGCGCATCGAATTGCTCCCAGCGCATGGACTGGCGCGCGCGCTCGCGCTGGAGCAGGCGTAGCCGCGCGCGGGTCAGAAGAAGGCGGGGCGAATCGGTGTAGACGTGGAAATCTTCGTCCGCGGCGGTCTGCGCAAAAGCGGCGCCCGCCGTTGAAAGCAGCGGCCAAGCCGCCAGCAGCACCACCGGGAACCGCTCCACCACCTGCCGATATTGTGTCACAGCGACACACCGGTTGGGGCCACATCCCCGCACCCGCCGCCCGCCGTCCGCCGGAAAATCTTGAAAACGAACGGCGGATCCGTGGCAAGCGCCGTGCACTACTGATCGCGAATTGATGGAGTAAACTTTTCGCAACCTGCCCTCTGTTTGCAACGGGCACGAATGGGAGAAGCGGGCGGCTAGTTTCTAGCGTGCTTGCGGGAGCCGGTGTTTTTTGAGGTTCGAGTAATGCTCTCTTCTTTCGTTTGGGCAAGTTGCAACAGAGGGGTTTTTTGAGGGCAACTTTTTTACGGCGGTACGGTTTTTACAACGGAATACTTCTGTTTTCATACGGACTTCATGGATCGCGGGAATCTGCCGGAAGCAGCCTGGTTGAGGAACTAAATAGGACGCGGGCCTTGACCAGCAGTTGTTGAAGTTAGAGGCCGGGATCCAAGCCCGTCTTGGGCGGACCGCATCGGAAAAGGCAGCACCGTCACCTCGCAGCGCCAATTCCGATGCGGTTTTTTCGTCTGCTCTAGCATATCGCTTTTTCAGGGGGAAATCCCACCTCCCCGGACAACTTAGTACTTCGCGGGAAGCCGTACCGGGACTTTTTCCCCTGGGAAAGATGTCCTGGACTATTGGTCCCGGCCGCGGGCGGGCGGCGAAAATAACCCGTCGCCATGCGGGACTTCTTTCTGGTTCTCCGTTTCACGCGCCACTGGATTCACTACGGGTTTCTCGCGCACGTGGCGGTGTGCACGCTGATCGCGGCCTTGGAAGGGATCCTGGGCCGCTGAGGCGGGGCGCGGAATCTGTGCGATCCTCGTAGCATGCGTTTCGCGCTTCTGGCGCCGGCGCTGTGCCCGCTGCTGGCTGCGGTGGTCCCGCGCGCGATGGCCGCGGATCTGGAGCAGCGCATCGAGATCGCGGCCGGCGCGGCTCCGGGGAAGGCGTCGGTGGGAATTCACGTGGTCGAGCTTGCCACCGGCAAGACGATTTACCGCCGCAATGAAGACCGGCTATTCCTGCCGGCCTCCAACATGAAGCTGTTCACCAGCGCGCTGGCCCTGCTGCGGCTTGGGCCGGACCGGAGATTCACGACGCAGGTCCTGCTCGATGAGGCGGGGAACCTGGTGCTGGTGGGCAGCGGCGATCCGTCGCTTTCCGGGCGGGTGTTTCCGTACCGGAAGAACGCGCCGATGGGACCTGGTCTGGCTCCGATCGAGGATCTGGCGGATCAGATCGTGGCGAGCGGCGTGAGGCGAATCAGCGGCGACGTGGCCGGCGATGACCGGCTCTATCCCTGGGAGCCCTATGCGCCGAGCTGGACTCAGGACGACGCGCTGCGCGATTACGGCGCGCCGGTGAGCGCATTGAGCGTGAATGAAAACGCGCTGTCGGTGACGCTGCGTCCGGGCGAAAGCGTGGGCGCGCCGGCCGGCATTTCGCTGGATCCGCCGCTTGAATACTATGCCATCGATTCGCGCGTGGCCACGGTGGCGCGCGGGGCGGAAGCGAAAATTCGCCTGGCGCGGCAGCCCGGATCGCGGCAACTGCTGCTGTGGGGGAGCATTCCGCTGGGCCACGCGCCGATTGTCGAAACGGTGGCGATCGACGACCCGGCGCTGTATGCGGCCTGTGCGCTCTATGACGCGCTGGTGCGGCGCGGCGTGGCCGTCGCCGGCGGAGCGGTGGCGTGGCATCGCAGCGCGTCGGAAGATTACCTTGCCCCGCGCGGCCGCATCGTCGCCTCGCGCAGCTCGCCGCCGGTGATCGAGCTGCTTGGCGTGATGGATAAAGTCAGCCAGAATCTCTTCGCCGAGCTGATGCTGCGCGAGGTGGGCCGCATCGCGCGGCGCAGCGGAACGCGGGAAGCGGGCCTCGAAGAGATGGAGGCGATGCTGGGGGAAATCGGCGCGGCCCCGGGTGATGGGCGCCTGGAAGATGGCAGCGGATTATCGCGCAACGCGCTGGTCACGCCGCGGCTGGTGACGCGCCTCTTGGCCTATCTCAACCAGGGCCCCTATCGCGGCCCGTGGCTTTCGCTGCTGCCGGTGGCGGGCGAGGAGGGAACGCTCGAGCATCGCCTGTGCTGCCTGGCGGAGCCCGGATCGATCCGCGCCAAGACGGGATCGCTGAGCCGCGCGCTGGCCCTATCGGGCTATGCCGAGAACCGCTCCCGCGGGCGTCTGGCGTTTTCCATTCTGGTGAACGATTTTTCCGCGCCCTCTTCCGAAGTGCGCGCCTGGATTGATAAAATAGCGGCAGCGCTGTTGGAGTAAGCAATTATGCCCATCTTTGAATATCTGTGCGAGGACTGCGGAACAAAATTCGAGAAGCTGGTTCGCAACGGGGACAAAGTGCTGTGCCCGTCGTGCGGCCAGGCGCATCTTGCCCCGCAATTTTCCACCTTTGCCGCGCACGCCAACGGCAAAACGGCGGAGGCGATGCCGTCCTGCCCGGGCGGCATGTGCCGGACCCCGGATCTGTGCGGCAGAAATTAAGCCGCCCGCCTCACTTGAACTGAACGGTGAGGGTGTTGCTCGCGTAGCCGTCGACGATCAGGTAAACCTTGACGGTCCCTTTGCCAGCCAGGCCGGTCAGCGGCCCGACATTGACCTGATCGAGACCGTCATAAGTGGGCTGCGCGCCGGCGGACTGAACCGGCTGGCTGGTCCCGGCGATGGAGCAGAGCACCGATTTCTGATAGTGGCGGATGCCGGTGCCGTACAGGATCAGATAGACGGTTCCGCTGGACAGGTCTATGGGCGCCGGCGCGCAGACGCTGCCGCTGCACTGAAATACGGGCGTCACCGTTTGCTGATCGCCATTCACCGCCAGGGCCGCCGCGGCGGCGACGCCGGTTCCGGTTCCATCGGCGCTGAACAGAGCCGGCGCGACATTCCGCACAATCGCGGTGCCCAGTTGGATGGTCCCCAGGCCGTTATCCGCGGAAATGGCGGCCTGGCCCGGGGCGGCGTTGGACGGCATCACGAAGTTGATGAGCTGCGGCGAAACGAAGGATAGCGCCGCGCGGAGCAGATTGCCGCCCGAGTCGGTGATTTGCAGATTCACGCCGCTTAAGGACAGCGGCAGGGGCTCGACCTGCGCGGTCTGCGCCGCCGGCGCCAGATTCGATCCGTTGAGCGAAACGAAGGAGTCTGGCGCGACGAACGGCATGCCGCTGGCCGCGGAAAGCGCCACCACCGAAGATCCCATACCCGAGCCGCAGGACGCCGCCGTGGTCAGCGGCCACAGCGCCGGCGCGTCGGCGAGCGCCTCGCTGTAGCTGCTGAACCTGCGCCAGGGATACCAGGAGACCGCGCCGAACGGGATGCTGCGGACCGCGCAGTTCCACTGATACAACTGCGACGCCGTCGGGAACACGTAGCCGGAAAAGATGCAGTTGGAGCAGGCGTAGGACTGGTTCAGGCTGACCGGCACGGCGGGCTTCATCGAGTTCAGCACATACTGCACCTGTGTCTTGAGGTTCGCCAGTCCGGCCGCCTGCTGATCGCCGGAGCCCAGAAACGGGTAATACCAGATGCCGACATAATCGGCCATATTGCTCTGATCCGCGTATTTGGTCCCCACGCAGGGCGTGACCGAGGCGTACGCGCCGCCGGGCGCCCAATCGGCGGGCGAGCCGATGTCGTGATTGATTTTCGCGCCCGGCCAGTAGGATTGAATCGTGGCGCGGAGCGCCCGCAGATCGGCGGCGGAGAAATTTCCGCAGGGCGTCACATTTCCGGTGTAGGGGTCGCTTCCATAGGGCTCGTTAAAAACGTAGACCGCCAGCACCAGACTCGACCGGGACTGCAAATAGGCGAGCAGTTGCTGGCCCTGCGGGCTCACGCTCCAGTTTCCCGCGTTGTAGGCGTAGGGCAGAGGATAGGCGCCGACGATGAGTTTCAAGCCGGCCGACTGGGCCGCGTCCAGCGCCTGCTTCCAGGCGTCCGGCTGGCTGGGATCGACGACGATCAGCGCGAAATCATAACCCAGTTGGGCCAGCTCGGGAAAGTCGGAAAGCTGCGGAAAATGCGTTCCGGTGAGCGCCGGCGGATTCGGCTGCGCGGAGGCGGCCGAGAGCGCAACAAGCAGGCAGATCAGATTCCGCATCATGGCGGGTGGCCGGAGAAGCTCTCTTGATAGATGGTGGCGGAAGCGCGCGGAGCTACAAAAGGTCGCGGTTAAACGGTTTCATCCAGGCGGGCGTAGCGGCCCCGGAAGAACAGCAGCGGCCGCCCATGGCCGGCGTGCACGCCGGTAACCCGTCCGATCAGAACGCGATGATCGCCCACGTCGATCACCTCCTCGGTGACGCAGTCGATCCAGCCGAGCACATCTTCCAGAATCGGCGAGCCGGTTGCCGCCGGAGCCCAACGCAGGCCCTGGAAGCGGCCCTCGGGCAACTGCGCAAAACGGATCGACAGATCCAACTGCTCCTGGCGGAGGATGTTGACGGCGAAAAATCCGCTGGATTCAAAGTGTTCAATAAAGGTGCAGTCGCGCGCGATGGCCACCATGGCGAGCGGGGGAACCAGAGAGAGCGAGGTGAAAGAATTGATGGTGATACCGTGCGGAGCGCCGTCGGCGGCGCGCGTGGTCAGCACCGCCACGCCGGTGGCGAACAGACCGCAGGCGCGGCGAAAATCGGCGGAATTGAGGGGCGCGCTTGACAACTTGCTAACCCTAATCCTATCATGGGGTTTCGCGCTAGGCTCAGGAGGCGGCTTTGATCAAACTCGATATCATCAACGAAGTTGTCAATAAAACCGGCATCACCAAGACCAAGGCGGAGATGGCGGTGGAAACCGTCTTTGAGAGCATGAAGCGGGCTCTGGGACGCGGGGAACGCATCGAACTGCGCGGCTTTGGAATTTTCAATGTGCGGCCGCGCAAGACCGGCATCGGGCGCAACCCGCGCACCGGAGCGGAGGTCGCGATTCCGCCAGGAAAGGCCGTCCGCTTCAAGCCGGGCAAGGAATTGCAGACGCTGCATTAGCGGGTGAACGAAGTTTTGTGTCCACCAACGGCTCCCCCCCGGCCGCCGTCACCCCGGGATGGTGGGAAACTCTTCAGAGCGGGCAGGCGCGGCCGCGCCATCCCTACTGGCTGCACGCGCTGCTGCTGCTGCTGACGCTGGGGACCACTACGGTGGTCGGATCGGAGCTCCAGCGCAGTTTCGCGCGCAATCAACCCTTTTTCTTCGATTTTTCGGGCTATGCCCGATTCTGGCGGGATCCGGCGTCCGTGCTCGACGGTCTGCCGTTTTCGCTGGCGCTGCTGGCGATTCTGCTGGCGCACGAAATGGGGCACTATCTGGCGGCGCGCTATTATCGGGTGAACGTGACGCTCCCGTTTTTCCTTCCCGCGCCGACGCTGATCGGAACCTTCGGCGCGTTCATCCGCATCCGGTCGGCGATTCTGGCCAAAAGGATCCTGTTCGACATCGGCGTGGCCGGTCCGATCGCGGGATTTCTGGCGCTGCTGGCGCCGCTGATCGCCGGGGTGAGTCTTTCGAAGGTGGAGACGGGAATCGCCCTTCGCGGCGACGTGATCTTCGGCACGCCGCTGCTGCTGCGCCTGCTGGAGTGGATCGCGTTTCCCGGCGTTTCGCCCGACGACATCGCGCTGCACCCGGTGGCGCGGGCCGCCTGGGTCGGACTGCTGGCCACGGCGCTCAATCTTCTGCCGATCGGGCAACTGGACGGCGGGCACATCCTGTACGCATTTTTCGGGGAGCGCACCCGGATGAGTTCGCGGATCTTCGTGATCGCGCTGGCGGCGCTGGGGGCCGCGCAGTTGTTCACCAGCGCTTATAAGATGGGCTACATGTGGCTGTTCTGGGCCGGCGTTCTGCTGCTGCTGGGCATGCGCCATCCGGTGATCGTCGATCCGGCGCCGTTGAACGCCCGGCGCCGCTGGCTGGGCCTGGCGGCGCTGGCCATCTTTCTCCTGTCGTTCACCGCGGCGCCCATCCGGACCACCGGCCTGTGAAGATTTCGGCCACCATCATCACCTGCAACGAAGAGCGCAACCTGCCGCGCGCCATCGAGAGCCTGCGCTGCGCCGACGAGGTGATCGTCATCGACAGCGGATCCAGCGACCGCACCGTGGAGATCGCCGGAAGGCTGGGCGCGCGGGTCATCGAAAGCCCCTGGCCGGGATACGCCAAGCAGAAAAATTTCGCTGCCGAGCAGGCGTGCCACGACTGGATCCTTTCCCTCGACGCCGACGAATCGTTGAGCGAGGCGCTGGAGGGCGAGATCTGGCAGCTCAAGAAAAACGGCCCGGAGTACGACGCCTACCGCATGCCGCGCATGGCCCAGTACCTGGGCCGCTGGATCCGCCACTCCGGCTGGTATCCGGACCGCAAGGTGCGGCTCTACGACCGCCGCAAGGCGCGCTGGGAAGGCGAGTTCGTGCATGAGACCGTGCGCGTGAACGGCCGCATCGGCGAGCTCCACTCCAATCTGCTGCACTTCACCTGCAATTCCTTATCGGAGCACTTGAAAACAATGGACCGCTACACCACGCTGGCCGCCCAACAGTTGCTGGCCACCGGCGAGCGGGTGAGCTGGCGCCGTTTAATCTTCGAGCCGCCATGGACGTTTTTCAATACATACTTCTTAAAGCTGGGATTTCTGGACGGCATCGAAGGTCTGACGATCGCCAATATGGCCGCGCTCTATAACTACCTGAAGTACGCCAAGGCGCGCTTTATGAGCCCGGGCCGATGAGGCGCGGCGCGCGGCTACACCCGGGGGCGCGGCCATGAAGACGCTCCACATCGATCTCGGACGCCAGATGGGCGGCGGGCAGTGGCAGGCGATTTATCTGCTGGAACGGCTCGCGGAGGCCAAGCTGCTGGCGCGGCCGGGATCGCCGCTGCTGGAGCAGGCCCGCGCGCGGGGAATCGACGCTTCCGCCTTTTCGATCGCCGCCATGTTCGGCGCGGCGCAACGGGCGGAGCTGATCCACGCCCACGAGGCCCGCGCCCACGCGATGGCCGCGGCGGTGCCCGGGGCCAGGCTGGTGGTGGCGCGGCGCGTCGCCTTTCCGGTGGGAACCGGTTTGCCGTCCCGGGTGAAATACGCGCGGGCGAACCTGTTCCTGGCGGTTTCGCGCTGCGCGGCGGCCGAGCTGGAGCGCGCCGGGGTGAGCCGGGATAAAATCCGCGTGGTGCATGACGGCGTGCCGCTGCGCGAGCCCGGCCGCGGCGACGCCATCGTCGCGCTGGCTTCCAAGCGCGAGGACCTGGTCCGCCGCGCCGCGGAGCTGGCCGGGGTCGAGGTGCGCTTCACGCGCGATTTGTGGGACGATCTAACCCAAGCCAAGATGTTTCTCTACGCGAGCGATTCGGAGGGATTGGGATCGGCGGCGCTGGCGGCGATGTCGGCCGCCGTGCCCGTGATCGCCAGCAACATCGGCGGCCTGGCCGAGGCGGTGGAGCACGAACGCACCGGACTTCTGGCGGCGAACCGCGCCGAAGACTTCGCCGCCGCCATCGCCCGCCTGCTGCGCGAGCCGCAACTGGCGCGCGAAATGGGCCGGCGCGGGCGGGAGCGCGTGGAGGCGATGTTCACCGTCGAGGAGATGGTGCGCCGCACCGTCGCGGCTTACCATGAGGTCCTCGGATGATCGAGTCGATTGCATTCCTGGCCGGACTGCTGGTCGGGAGTTTCCTGAACGTTTGCGTCTACCGGCTGCCGCGCGATCTGAGCGTTGTGCGCCCGCGCTCGTTTTGCCCGAATTGCGAAAAGATGATCGCCTGGTATGACAACATTCCGATCGCCAGCTATGTGCTGCTCGGCGGGCGCTGCCGCCATTGCCGCGCGCGCATTCCGCTGCGCTATCCGCTGGTGGAGCTGGCTACGGCCGCCGCCTTCGCGGTGTGCTTCGCCGCGCCGGGAACCACGCTGGCGGCCGCCAAATACGCGATCTTTTCCGCGATCCTGATCGCGCTGACCGCCTCCGACTTCGAGGAAAGAATTCTGCCGGACGAGTTCACCCTCGGCGGCACGGCCGCCGGATTGGCGCTCGCCCCGTGGGTGCCCATGGAGTTGGGATGGGCGCACATCCTGCTGCCGCCCTGGCTCGGGCCGCGATGGCTTTCCTTCGGCGAAGCGGCGCTGGCCGCGGGATTTTCGAGCGGCATGATCTGGCTGGTGGCGTGGCTGTATGAAAAATTGCGCCACCGCGAAGGCCTGGGGTTCGGCGACGTGAAAATGATCGCCATGATCGGCGCGTTCCTGGGGTTGAAAGGCGCGCTGCTGGCGCTGATCGCCGCCTCGCTGCTGGGCTCGGTGGCCGGACTGGGCTATATCTTTCTTACGCGCAAGGATGCGTCCACCTACGAGCTGCCGTTCGGGAGTTTTCTGGGGATCGCCGCCCTGGCCGTGGCGATGTTCGGCGAGGTCGCCGCCGGATGGTATTCGCGTCTCGGCGCATAAGCCGGTCCGTGTTGCGCCAGGTCATGCCGACGGCTTACGCTACGGGCATGCGCCGGCTATTTTGTTTTTTCCTCCTCGCCCGCTCGATCAGTTTCGCGCAGGACCGCATCACCATCGACGCCGGAACGGTCATCGACGGCAAAGGCGGAGTCCATAAGAACCAGCAGATCGTTATCGAAGGCTCGAAGATCGTGGAGATGCGCCCGGCCAGGGGAAAATCCACCTACGATCTGCGCGCCTTCACGGTCACGCCGGGCTGGATCGACACGCACGTTCACCTCACCTGGCACTTCAATGCGCAAAACATTCTGGTGAACGGCCGCGAGGATCCGGCCAGCTCCGCGCTGTACACCGCCGAAAATGCGTACCTCACGCTGATGGGCGGATTCACCACCGTGCAGAGCGTCGGCGCGCCGATGGACGCCGCGGTCCGCGACCGCATCAATCAGGGCTCGCTGGCCGGCCCGCGCATCCTCACCTCGATTCGTCAGATCAACAACGCCACGGCCCGGCCGGACCCGGATCATCCCGCCCCGCCCGAGGCGCTGCGCGAATACGTCCGCAAAACGAAAAGCGAGGGCGCGGATCTGATCAAGCTTTTCGCCACCGCGGGCATGGGCGCCGGCGGCGGCCAGAATATGAGCGACGAGCAGATCCAGGCCGTCTGCGGCGAGGCCCGCAACGTGGGCCTCCGCGCGATCGTGCACGCTATCGGCGATTCCGGCATCCGGGCCAGCGTGCGGGCCGGCTGCACCTCAATCGAGCACGGCAATTTCGTCAAGGACGACACGCTTGAGCTGATGGCCGCGCGCGGGACGTTTTTCGATCCGAATCTGCTGGTGATCCACAACTACATCGACAAGAAAGAGAGTTTTCCCAACATCCGCGATTTCAAGCCGCTTCAGGACGCGCTGGCCCCGACGGCGGAAGTTTTCGGGCGCGCCCGCGCGCATCACGTCAAGATTGTGTTCGGAACCGACGCTGTTGCCGGCGCGCACGGCCGCAACGCCGAGGAGTTTATCTATCGGGTGCGGGACGCGCACGAAACACCGATGGACGCGCTGATCAGCGCCACCTCCGCCGCCGCCGAATCGCTCGGAATGGGCGATAAAATCGGCGCGGTCGTGCCGGGATACGAGGCGGATCTGGTGGCGGTGGAGGGCAATCCGCTGGAGGACATCACCGCCGTCCGCCGCGTCGTGTTCGTGATGAAAGGCGGCAGGGTGTACCGGAACACGCGCTGATCGCGGGAAGCTGTGCGGGTCAGGGGAGCGCGTGGCATAATGGCGTTTGCGCGCTATACTCGCCTGGATTCACGCGCACCCGCGTTTGAGCTGGACCGCGCTTGTCGCCTACGCGGCCCTGGTAACATTTCCGCATGAAAATGTTCAATACGTGGTGAATCTGTTCTGCATCCGCTATACCCACCGCCGCGTGTATCAGGCCTCCGCCGTGATCGCCATCGCCGAGCTTCTCCTCCTCACGCCGGTTTTATGGCGCGCCATCGCGCGCCAGCCCGCGCGGCGCACCATCGCTTTTGCCTGGATCCTCACGGTCGCGCTGATGTGGTGCATTTGGCGCGTTTTCACCGCAAATAACACCGAATTGGTGCATTTTCCGCAATACCTTCCCGAAGGAATGGCCCTGCTCGCGCTGACGCTGTCGCCGGCCGACGCGCTAGCGTGGGTTACCTTTTTCGGCGGCCTCGATGAGTGTTTTCAATACTGGCATCTGATGGCCGGACGTCCGGTGGGCTATGACTTCAACGATATTTATATGGATCTGGCCGGCGGCGCCGCGGGTATCGTTCTCGCCATGGCGTTTCTGTATTGCGAGCCGGCGCGGCTCACCACTTGGAAACAGATCCTGAATCGCCGCGGCGTGCGCCTGATCCTGGCGTTGGCCGCCGCGGGAATCCCGCTGTGGTGGAGCGGCGCGATGCGGCTCTACTCCAATCCGGCGGCGCACTATTGGTTCGCGCTCAGCCGCGATAAACCGCCGCAATACTGGTACGTCAATCCGCTTTTCGGGCCGCACAAATTCCACGAATTATCTCCGGTGGAGGGCCCTGTTTTGATCCTGGCGACTCTGGCGCTCTACGCCCAACTGGACCGCCGCCTGCGCATTTCCGCCGTCCCGGCAAGAAAGCTCTGAAGCCGCCCGCCCGGGCTGTTTCAACTGACGACGAAGAACCCGGTCTCGACGCGCTGCTCGACAATCCGGTTCCACATGACCCGGGCCCGCCCCCGCGCCTCCAGGTGAGAAAACTCCACCACTTGTCCGGCTTCGAGCGAGGGGAAGGCGTGCGCCATGCGGAAGCCGCTTTCGCTGACATCCACCAGGTCGCCGGCGACCTCCTGCGGCCGGGGATTCCCGAAGCGGATGCGCACCGTTCCGCTGGCCCGCCGGCGCTGTTCGCGGCGCTTCTCGGCTCCGCTCATACCGCCGCCTGCGCTGCGCCCGATTCGTACCGCTTCAATTTGCGGCTCAGCGTCCGCCGGGAAATTCCCAGCCGCGCCGCGGCCTTCTGGTGATGGCCGCCGGTGGCGCGCAGCGCATCCAGGATCATGCGCCGCTCCATCCCATCGAGGCTCACCGGATCCGGAAGGCGTCCGGCGCCGTCCGGATGGAGACGCGCCAGCGGCAAATCGCCGGGCAGGATCACATCGCCCTGGACCAGCACCGCCGCCCGGGTCACCACGTTGCGCAGCTCGCGAACGTTTCCCGGCCAGCTATAGGACCGCAACAGCGCCAGGGCAGCATCGGAGAAGCGCAGCCGCGCGTCCTGCTGGGCCAGGAAGTAGCGGGCGAGGGGAACGATATCGTCGCCGCGCTCCCGCAGCGGCGGAACATGCAGGGTGAGCTGGCCCAGGCGGTGAAACAGATCGCCGCGGAAACGTCCTTGCTCGACGGCGCGTTCCAGATCCTGATTGGTGGCCGCCACCACGCGCACGTCCACGGAGATTTTTTTCACGCCGCCCAGCCGGTAATAGGAAACTCCATCCAGCACGCGCAGCAGCTTCACCTGCATCTTGGGATCCAGTTCACCCACCTCGTCCAGGAAGATGGTTCCGCGGTCGGCCAGCTCGAACAAGCCCGGCTTGGCGTGGTCGGCCCCGCTGAAGGCGCCTTTGTCGTAGCCGAACAGCTCGCTTTCGAGCAAATGATCGGGCAGCGCCGCGCAGCTCAAATCCACCCAGGGCCGGCCGGCGCGCGCCGAATAGTGATGCACCGCCCGCGCGATCAGTTCCTTGCCCGAGCCGCTTTCGCCCGTGATCAAAACGGTGGCGTTGGAGCGCGCCACGCGTTCGGCCATCGCCAGCAGCCGCCGCATGGGCTCGCTGGCGATCACCGCGGGCATGCCCAGGAAAGCCGCGGTTCCGGCGTTGGCTGGCTGGTCCATGATCAAATTCTATTTCGCCACGATTCCGGACCTTGCACGCTCCGCGAAACACCTTAACGCCGGGCCAAAAACTCACCTGAGCCCTGCGACACTTTGTCGCAAGGGCGACAGTTTGTCCCCGCGCCGTGCCAGGAAGCGGTTGAAAAATCGGGGCGGGAATGGCTGCCGGCGTGCGATTGCGGGGGCGCATGGAATCCTGCCCCCAGCCTCTTCCGGCGGCGCGTCTGTATGTCTGGCTGACCTCCGCGCTCGGCATGTTTGTCCTGGCCTTCACGCTGATCAATTGGGAGTCGCCGGATCTGATCAAGTACGCCGGGTTCCTGGCCGCGGCCATTTGCACGTCCGGAATGCGCGTGGCGGTGCCGGGAATCAAGGGGCCGCTGCCGCTCACCTTCGTGTTCGTGCTGATCGGGGTGCTCGATTTCAGCGAGGCCGAAACTATTCTCTTGGGGGTTTTGGTTACGCTGGTTCAATGCTACTGGAACCAGCCCCAGCGGCCGCGGGGGATCGAAACCGCATTTCACGTCTCTTCGATGATCGTGGCCATCGCCGCTACCGAGCGGGTCTATCAGGCGCCGTTCCTGCTCTCGCGCCAGATCGATCCGGCCATCCGGCTGGCCGCCGCCGCCTGCACTCTGTTTCTGTGCAGCACCGCGCAAGACGCCCTGCTGGCCGCCTTCCAGGGGCGCCGCGGGCTGGTGCCGACCTGGCGCGAAGACTTCTTCTGGTCGCTGCCGTATTATCTGGGCGGAGCCGCGGTAGCCAAATGCGCGAGCCTGTTGAATCACTACGTCGGCTGGCAGACCGTTCTGCTGACCGGGCCGGTGGTCTATCTCATCTACCGCTCCTACCGGCTGTATGTCGAGCGGCTGGAGAATGAAAAGCGCCATGCCGAGGAGGTATCCGGCCTCCATCTGCGCACCATTGAGGCGCTGGCGCTGGCGATCGAGGCCAAGGATCACACCACGCGCGACCATCTCCAGCGGGTGCAGGTGTACGCGATGGAGCTGGCGCGCCAGCTCGGCCTCAGCGCCGATGAGAAGGAAGCCCTGCGCGCCGCTTCCATCCTGCACGACATCGGCAAGCTCGCCGTACCGGAGCACATCATCTCCAAGCCCGGCCGCCTCACGCCCGAGGAGTTCGAGAAGATGAAGATCCATCCGATCGTGGGGGCGGAGATTCTGGAACGAGTGCAGTTCCCCTATCCGGTGGTGCCGATCGTGCGCGCGCATCACGAAAAATGGGACGGCACCGGCTATCCCTATGGTCTGGCCGGCGAGGAGATTCCCATCGGCGCGCGGATTCTGGCGGCGGTCGATTGCCTGGACGCGCTGGCCACCGACCGCCAGTACCGCCGGGCCTTGCCGCTGGAGGAAGCCATGCGGATCGTGCAATCGGAATCGGGCAAGGCCTTCGATCCGAAGATCGTCGATCTTCTGGCGCGCAGTTACGTGGAGCTGGAAAGGCGCGCGCAGTCGGCCAATCCGGAATCGGCGAAGCTTTCGGTCGGGCTCAAGATTGAACGCGGCGAGGCGCCGGCCGCCGGTTTCGAATCGTCGTCGCGCCCGGAGGCCTGCGGCAGAACCTCCTCCATGGACTTCCTCACCTCCATCGCCGCGGCCCGGCAGGAGGTGCAGGCGCTGTTTGAGATTTCCCAGGACCTCGGCAATTCGCTCAGCCTGGATGAAACCCTGTCGGTGCTGGCGGTCCGGCTGCGGAAAATCATCCCGCACCATTCGCTGGCCATCTGGATCAAGCGCGGCGACGTTTTGCAGCCCGATTACGTCAGCGGCGACGATTTCCGCCTGTTCTCGACGCTCGAGATCCCGCTGGGGCAGGGGCTTTCCGGATGGGTGGCGGAAAACTGCAAGCCCATCCTGAACGGCAATCCCTCGGTCGAGCCGGGATATTTGAACGATGCGCAAAAATTTTCGACGCTCCGCGCCGCGGTCGCCGTGCCGCTGGAAGGAATGAACGGCGTGCTCGGGGTGCTGTCCCTGTATCACGCCGAGCGCGACGCCTTCACCAAAGATCATCTCCGCATCCTGCTGGCGATCCGCGGCAAGATCGGCCTGTCCATTGAGAACGCGCTGCGCTTCCGCCAGGCCGAATCGTCGGCCACCACCGATTACATGACCGGGCTGCCCAACGCGCGGTCCTTGTTCCTTCAGCTCGACGCCGAAATTTCGCGCGCCCGCCGGGGACGCGCTCCGCTGGCCGTTCTGGTGATCGATCTGGACGGATTCAAGCTGGTCAACGACCGTTTCGGTCACCTGGAAGGCAACAAGGTTCTGCTGGCCGTCGCCACCGGATTGAAGCAGGCCTGCCGCGAATACGATTACGTGGCGCGGATGGGCGGCGACGAGTTCGTGATCCTGCTGCCGAGCGTTGAACCGGACGACGTTCCCGCCAAAGTCCTTCAACTGCGCCAGGTGGTGCAGGAAATCGGCTGCCAGATCTTCTCGGGCAGCTCGCTCACGGCGAGCATCGGAGTCGCCCACTTCCCGCTGGACGGCGAAGACGCCGAAGAGTTGCTGGCCGAAGCCGACCGGCGCATGTACCAAGAAAAGCGAACCCGGCGGAACGGCCCGCACGCGCTCGGCCCCGCCTGGAAGGCCGAGTGGCCGGTGGCCGTGCAGTGAACGGCGCGCCCCGGCGCCGGTTCGCCTCTTAACGGAATTTCGTAACTCTCTTGGCCTCTTCCATCCAGTTGTAGACGATCGGGCAAAACTCCGCGCGCTCGACGAACGCCTCCATCTTGTCCGCCAGCGATCCCCGCCCTTTGATCAGGTGCGGGAAGCCGGAGCAGTCGGCGGGCCGCGCCTCGTACACCGTGCAATCGTTTCCGCTCAGAAAAATACAGCCTTTTTTCTCCGATCGTTTCAAAATGCGCGACTTGTCTTCGGCGATCATGGTGTATTTTCTGATGAACTCGGCCGCGCTGATGCCCAGAAACCGGGAAAGACGCTGGATATCGCGCCGGGTGGGCTCCACTTCCGTGACCCGGCAGCACTCGGCGCATTGCCGGCAATCGATTTTTTCCTGAATCTCGCGCGCCGCCCGCCGCAACTGCGGTTCGGCCCACTCCCGCGTCTTCAAATACTTCCCGAAGCGTGAATTTTCCGCGTGCTTTTTCTCGCCAAGACGCCGGATCTGCACCAAATCCGTGATCATACCCCAGTAGGATACAATCGCTTCAGGCGCGCGAGCGACTTTTTCCGGAATCTTCATGGCCGACCGTCTCTATCTTTCCTGCTGGATGGCCCGCCGCAACGGAGCCTACAGCGCGGAGAGCGCCTTGCGCCACTTCGAAAAGATTTTGGGCGTCTTCCCGTTTTCCAGACTGGCCGCGCGCGGTCCCGCGCTCCGCGTCTACGCCCTGGAGCATTCCGAACCGCCCCAGTTTGAGCGCGAATTTTCTTCCGGCGCCGATCCGGCCGCGGTGGTGGAGGCTGCGCGCGAATTCATGCAGGACGACTCCCTGGCCGAAGTGGACGCCGCCTGGGATCTCTTCCAATACGACGGCGGATGGAAGTTGTCTCCGGCCGGCGTGATCATCTGCTGCTTTGGCCCCGGCTTTGAGAACGAAATCGGCGATCAGATCCGTATCGATTTCGGCAACGACTCGCGGTACCTTCCCGATCCCGGCCGGGAGGGAGGAATGAAGACGGGCGAGTCCAATCTGAGAAGCCTGGTTCATTTGATTCAGGAAATCGAGCGGGTGGCCCCGCTCCAGCGCCGGCGGCTCTGGTCGGAGAGCGGCGAAAGCCCGGCCGACGTGATTCTCAAGGCGATCTCCGCCTAGCGCGCCGGATCCCCGGTCGGGCGATGGTCAGCGCGCGTAGGCCGCCACGCGGCGGATGGCATCGCGTCCGGTCCCGGTCAGCCGCGGGGATGTTTTCCCGCAGGCGCACGCCGCACGGTCGATTTCATGATCGCCGGCGGCGAACTTGGCCGACTCGATGTGCAGTCCATCGTGGGCTTCGCACTCGGCGGCGAGCAGCGCGCCATTTTCGGCGAGGATCTGCTCGAACACCGGCACGCGGAAGGCGCGCCACAAGCGGTCGCGCTGCGCCGCATCCAGACGCGGCTCCCATTCGCGCCGGAAGACGATCACCGCGTGGGTCAGCGTTAGCTTGCCGGCCAGCGCCTCCAGCCGGTCCAGGGGGGCCGCGAGGGCCTGCGGCTGGAACTTCGCCGCGTCCTCGTTCCATCCGGAGGGAAACACCCGCACCGTCCCCTGCGGCCGGAATCCGGCGGCCAACACCGCGCACCGCGGCGCCGGGGGAATGGGGTAGATCAGCGCCGCTTTTGGCGGCCTCAGGATCCGCGCCAGCACATCTAGAATGTCGGCTCAGCGCGCCAGAATTCTCAGCAGATTTTCCCCGAAGATCGCCCGCGCGTCGTGCAGGCTCAGGCCGAGCTCGTACAATGCGGTCGCCTGACCGTCAAAAACCTGGTGCTTCCAGCCCGGCGGCAGCAGCGCCGAATCGCTGCCGAACAGCAGCCGGCGGGGACCGGCGACGTCCAGTGCGCGCCGGAACACCTGCCGCAAATCGAGGTGCGATTCCTGATAGCGCATCCAGGAATTGGAGCTGGATGTATCCAGGTACACGTTGGGGCACAGATCGGCAAGCATCAGCGCTTCGCGGAAATATCCGGCCCCGAAATGCGGCACAACGAAGCGCGCCGACGGGTAGCGAAGCGCGATCGCATGCAGATCGGCCGGATTGGAAAACCGCAGATCGAACGGCGAAGCCAGCCCCAGCTTGTCCCGGATGCCCACCCGCAGCACGCCGCAGTGCACAAACACCACGGCGCGGTTTTCCTCCGCCCATTGAAACACCGGCTGCGCGAAATCGTCGTGGACCGAGTAGCCATGCATCGCCGGAAACAGGCACACCGCGCTGGCGCCGGCGAAATTTTCCGGCGTCCACATCCGCGGATGGACCATGGCATAGGCGAAAAATCGATCCGGAAACGCGCGCGCCGCCGCCAGCACGGAAGCTTCGTCGCCCGGCACGCTGGCGATCAGCGCGGCGCGGGCGACGCCGTGGCGGTCCAGCTCGCGCGCCCACATCGCCGCCAGACGTTCCGGCTCTTCCGGCGGCAGGTCCACTCCCGCCTTCGGTCCGATCTCCTGCAACGTGAGCCCGGGTTTTTGCGCGGCGAGCGCGGCGAAAAAACGATGGGAAAAGAAGTGCAGATGCGCGTCGGCGACGGCAACCGGTCCCCAAGGCGAGTTGCGCTGCACTAACCGCCTTCCATTGCGCCCTTGGGCAACTGCGTCAAGCCGGTGGATACGGCGAGCTGGGTCAGCCCGGCGATGTTGTTGACGCCCAGCTTCTTCATCATTGTCTTGCGGTAACTGCGGATGGTTTGCTCGCGGAGATCGAGGACCACGGCGATTTCCTTGCTCGTTTTGCCCTCGGCCACCATGCGCAGCACCTGGAGCTCGCGCGGCGACAATGCTTCCAGCGCGGCCGGCGCCTGTTTGGCCTGCAAATCGCCTTTCTGGATGCGCGCCAGCAGGCGGTCGGAGACCTGCGGGCTTAAATACGCTCCGCCGCGGGCCACCATGCGCAGCGCCTCCACCAGATCCGTATCCGAGGCCTTCTTCAAAATGAAGGCGCGCGCGCCGCTGCGGATCGCGCTGACCACCGAGTTTTCGTCGTCGTACATGGAAAGGATGACGATCTTGCAGGCCGGGTGGTAGCGCAAAATTTCGGCGGTTGTCTCGACGCCGTTGAGCCCCGGCAGTCCGATGTCCATCAGCACCAGATCGGGCCGGTGATTCTTGACGAACTGCACCGCGTCCGTGCCCGATTCGGCCTCGCCCACCACGCGAAATTCTTCGCCGCGGCTCAAAATGGCCTTGAGGCCGTCGCGCATGATCTTGTGGTCGTCCACCAGCAGGACGTCAAGCGCCATAACCGAATCAATTGTACCCCTTAATGATCCTTCAAGATTTCCCGGGCGCAGTTGTGGCCCGGCGCCCCCATCACGCCGCCGCCGGGATGCGCGCCGGAGCCGCACAGATACAGCCCGCGAACCGGCATCCGGTAGCGCGCGAATCCGGCCAGCGGCCGCAGCACGAACATCTGATCCGCACTCATCTCGCCGTGAAAGATGTTTCCGCCGGTGATGCCGAAACGGCGCTCCAGATCGAGCGGCGAAAGCGTCTGCCGCTCCAGCACAATCGATTTAATATTCGGGCAATACTCCTCGACCACCTCCAGCACGCGGTCCGCGTAGCCTTCGCGCAGCTCGTCCCAGGTGGCGCCGCGCAGCGTATAGGGCGCGTATTGCAGAAAGATTCCCATGATGTGGCGGCCCGGCGGCGCAAGCGACGGATCGTACAGGGTGGGGATGGTCATCTCGATCAGCGGCGAGTGCGAGGGGCGGCCGTATTTGGCGTCGTCCCAGGCGCGCTCGACGTAATCGATCGACGGGCAGATGTGCATGGTCGCTTTGTGCTGCGGACCGGGCGCTCCGGCCAGCGCGCGAAACTCCGGCAGGCCGCTCAGCGCCAGATTCATTTTGAGCGACGTCCCCTCGCAGCGGAAGCGCCGGATTCCGTCGAGAAAATCCGGATCAAGGTCGCGCGCCTCCATCAATTGAAGGAACGTCCGCCGCGGATCGGCGCCGCTGGCCACGACGCGCGCCTGAATCTCGTCGCCATTTTCGAGGGCGACCCCCCGCACGCGCCCCTCCTTCACCAGGATTTTCGCCACCGGCGCGTTGGTGCGGATCACCGCGCCGTGCGAGCGCGCCGATTCGGCGATGGCGTTGGACACCGCGCCCATGCCGCCGCGCACAAAGCCCCACAGCCCGCGGTGGCCGTTCACCCCGCCCATGCAGTGATGCAACAGAATGTAGGCGGTGCCCGGCGACCGCGGCCCGCCGTTGGCGCCGATCACGCCGTCGGTCGCCAGCGTGACCTTCACTTGCTCCGACTCGAACCACTCATCCAAAAAATCCGCCGCGCTTTGCGTGAAAATCTTGACCAGCGCCACCACCTCGCGCTTGGACAAACCGCGCAGCGCGCCGGCCAGTTTCAGATACTCCATCGCGTCGCCCACCCCGGCCGGCGGAAACGGAGGCGGCGTGGCCAGCAGCATCTGCTCGGCGACGCGCGCCAGTTTCTCCAGCCGCTCCTCGTATTTGGGATAGGTTTCCGCGTCGCGCCTGGAAAATTTGGCGATCTCTTCGATCGTCTTGGCCCGGTCCTGCCACAGAAACAGGTGCCGGCCGTCGGGAAAGGGAGAAAAAAACGCGGGATCTTTGGCGTCAACCTTGTATCCGAACTTTTCCAGCTCCAGATCGCGCACCACTTTCGGTTGCAGAAGGCTGGAAAGATAGGCCCCGGTTGAGACCCGGTAGCCGGGCCAGATCTCTTCGGTGACGGCGCAGCCGCCCACCAGCTCGCGGGCCTCTAAAACGATCACGCGCCATTTGGCGCGGGCCAGATAGGCGGCGGCGACCAGCCCGTTATGCCCGCCGCCGACGATGATGGCGTCGAAGTTTTCAGCCACAGAGTCTTATCCTAGCTCTCACGCGCAAAACTCCCGGATCGCCGCGACCAGACAGGTTACGCACTGTTCCAGCTCGCCGAGCGGCACGAACTCGCCCGGCCGGTGCGCCACCGTCATGTCGCCCGGACCGAAGACCACCGTTTCCGCGTCCGGAGAGCCCAGGTGCGCCGCCTCGGTTCCAAACGCGACCGTGGCGGCGCGGCGCCCGCTGAGCCTTTCCAGCAGATTCGCCAGCGCCTCACCGCGCGACGGCGCGAAGGCCGGATCCAGCCGTTTCACCTCCAGCTCCGCCTGGAAGCCCGGATCTTTTTTCCGCAGCGCCGCCAGTTCCTCGCCAATCAACTCCGCCGCCCACCGGCCGTCCTGGCCCGGCACCGGCCGCCACTCGACCGTAATACGACATTCTCCCGGCACAATGTTTTTGGCCGATCCGCCCCGGATCACCCCGGCGTTCAGCGTCGTGTAGGGCGGATCGAAGGCGCGGTTGCGCCGCGCCGCCAGCTTCCTGGAGACGCGCTCCAGAGCGAGAATCACGCGCGCCGCGTCGGCGATCGCCGATCGCCCGCGCGCCGGAAACGCGCTATGCGCCTCTTTTCCCCGAACCACGATCTCCGCCAGCGCGTATCCCTTGCCGGCGCGAACCGGCGCCAGTCCGGTCGGCTCGCCGATGATGGTGTGGCGGGCGCGCAGAGCTTTTTTCTTCGCCAGAAGTTTCGCTCCCACGCATCCGATCTCTTCATCGGCGGTAAGAACCACGGCCAGGGGCCGGGCCAGCCGTTCCGGGTCGATCCGGGACGCCGCGCTCAGAACGCAAGCCAGAAATCCTTTGACGTCGCAACTGCCGCGCCCATACAGCTTCCCTGCGCGGATTTTCGGATTCACGGCTTCCTTCCAATCCGCATCGAACGGAACCGTGTCGGTGTGGCAAACCAGCGCCAGGGCCGCGATTCCCGGCCGGGTGCGGGCCACCACGTTCAATTTCGCGGTTCCCGCGGGGTCGGTGTAGGGGTGGCGCTCGATCTTCCATCGGTCGAGAAACTTGAGCGCGTAGTTCACCACGGGAACGTTGCTCAGCGACGAAACGGAGGGAATCGCGACTAAATCGCGCAAAATCGACGCTGTTTTCACCATAAACTCCGCTGAATGCGCGCGAACCGGCGAACCACCTCTTCCTGCGCGGGATGCCGCCCGTCTTCGACCAGGCGTTTTCCGCCGACGAAAACATCGCGGATCGCGGTGCGTTCCAGCGAAAAGACGACGTGATCGAGCAGCGAGGACGCCTCCGCGCCGGCCACCGAAAAATCATTCAGGTCGATGGTGAAGAAATCGGCGGCGCGGCCCGCTTCCAATTTTCCGCCGGGCGAGCCGAGGCTATCGGCGCCCGATTCCGTCGCGCTTTGAAATAAGCGCCGAGCCAGGTCGTCGCTTTTCGAAAGAACCACGCGCTCCAATTTGTTCATTCGCAGATGGTATTCCAGCAGCCGCGCGTCCTCCAGAATATCGATCTGAATATTGCTGTCGGTTCCGAAACAGATTTTCGCGCCGGCGTTGTAAAGCAGATCGGCGGCGACGGCGCCGTCGCCCAGATTCCGCTCCGAAGTCGGGCAGGCGCAGACGTGCGATTTTCCAAGGAAACCGGCCTCTTCCGGAGTGATGTGGATGGCGTGAATGGCGGTGAAGCGGGCATCGAGCAGGCCTTCGCGATCGAGCAGTTCTACCGGCCGGCAGCCATGCTCGGCCAGGCAGGCTTCCACCTCGGCCGGCTGTTCGGCGACGTGCATGTGCGTGCGGAGCCGGTTTTGGCGCGCGTATCCGGCGACACGGCGCAGATAATCGAGCGGGACGGCGCGGATGCTGTGCGGCGCGACGCCGACCCAGGCCCGATCGTCCGCGGCGGATTCGCGCAGCGCCTCCGTGTCGGCGATAAAATCCTCGACGTGCGGCGTAAGAAAACGGATCTGCCCCGGATCGGGCGGCTGGTTCCATCCGGCGCGCGCGTAGGCGGTCCGCAGCAGCGCGATCCTCAGGCCGGCGTCGCGCGCGGCGCGCAGAATTTCAAGCGCCAGCAGATTGCGCGGCGCGCAGGCGCTTCCATCCGGGCGATGATGCAGGTAATGAAATTCGCCAACGGTGGTGATGCCGGAAAGCAGCATCTCCAGAAACGCCATGCGCGCCACATCGTACATGGCTTCGGGGGAGACGCGGTTGGCGGCGTGGTACATGGCGGCGCGCCAGGTCCAGAAAGTATCGCGCTCCGCCGTTCGTTTTTCAGTCCGGCCGCGGATCACCCGTTGGAAGGCGTGCGAATGGACGTTCACCAGGCCGGGCAGCAGCGCGCGGCCCGCCAGCCGGTGCGCGGTTTTCAGATCCCCGGGATCGCTTGAAAAACGCGAGATCCGGCCGGACGCATCGGCGAACATCGCCACGCCGGAGGCGAAACGGCCGTCCAGATAAATCAGATCCGGCAGCCAGCCGGTTTCCCTGGTCATGGGATCAGGCCGCGGCGATGCAGTCGATTTCAACGCGCACGTCGCGCGGCAGCCGCGCCACTTCGACGGTGCTGCGGGCCGGCGAGTTCTGCCCGAAATAGCGGGCGTAGACCTCGTTCATCTTCGAAAAATCGCTCATATCTTTCAAAAATACGGTGGTCTTGACCACTTTTTGCAGCGACGATCCGGAGGCTTCAAGCACCGCTTTCAGATTTTCCAGCACGCGTTCGGTTTGCGCCGCGACGTCCCCCTCGATCACCTGCCCCGAGGCGGGATCGAGGGGGATCTGCCCGCTCAGAAAGGCAAAGCCGTTGGCCACCACGGCCTGCGAATAGGGCCCGATGGCTTTGGGCGCCTCCGCTGTGGAAATGGTTTTGGTCATGCCGATGCTCCTGTATCAGTTGAGTTTTAAAGTCCCGATGATTTGGGAGATATTTTCGATCTTTTCCTGTTCCAAGAAGCGGTCCAGTTCGCCTGCGATGCGCAGCGGGGCGGCCGGATCCCAAAAATTCACCGAGCCGGCCTCGACGGCCGAGGCGCCCGCCATCAGGAACTCCGCCGCGTCAAGGCCGCTGGCGATGCCGCCGATGCCGATCACCGGAATCTTGACGGCCTGCGCCGCTTCGTAGACCAGGCGCAGCGCGATGGGTTTGATGGCCGGGCCGGAGAGCCCGCCGAAGCCGGCTCCCAGGCGGGAGCGGCGGGTGCGCGGATCGATGGCCAGGGCCACGAATGTATTGACCAGAGAGATGGCGTCGGCGCCGGCCCCGGCCGCGGCCTGCGCCAGCGGCTCGATGCGCGCCACGTTGGGGGAAAGCTTCACAATCAACGGGCGCCGGGCCGCCGCGCGCACCGCCGCGACCACTTCGGCCAGCAATGCCGGGTCGCTGGAAAAAACAATCCCGCCATGCCGCGTATTGGGGCAGGAAACGTTCAACTCGTAGGCGGCGACGCCGTCTGCATCCTCAAGTATCCGAGCCACTTCCACGTACTCCTCGACGGCGTAGCCAAAAATATTGGCGATCACGGTCGCACCTGACGCCCGCAGTTCCGGGAGTTTTTCGCGCACGAAGGCGCGAACGCCGATGTTCTGCAATCCGATCGAGTTGATCAGGCCGGCCTGGGTTTCGTAGAGCCGCGGCGGCGGATTGCCGGGCATCGGTTCGAGCGAAAGGCCCTTCACTACCACTCCGCCTAACGAGGCCAGATCCACGAATTCCTTAAATTCGACTCCGTAGCCGTAGGTCCCTGAGGCCGCCAGTACCGGATTTTTAAGGGAAATGCCGCACAGCGAGGCGGCCAGCCGCGGGGACATTTTATCCAGGATAGCAGCCGCTGAGCGCATGATGGAACGGGACTTGCGCCTGAAAAACCGAACCTGGGGAGGAGCTAAAAGCGAAAACGGCCGCGTACTAAGGTCTCTTGCCGATATTCCGCCGCCCGGATTCGGCGCACCATGGAAAGCGTGGAGGCCGGCGCGAAGGAAACACCGCTGAAGCCGATAAGGGTTGCTGACGGCATGAGAGAAGAGCCCCAGCAGCCCAAGCCGCCCCACTTCCGCTCGCTTGCCTCGAAGTTTTCGATCTTCACCGGCGTGCTGGTGTCCTGGGTGGTGATCACGGTTCTGTGCTGGGACCTGCGCATGCACACCTTCGATGTGGGCAAGGGGATCATGCTGTGCGCCGTTGTGGTGGTGGTCGCCGGCGCGCTTTCGCGCTTCACCATCCGCCTGCTGGCGCGCCCGCTGGCGCTGCTGCAGGCCGGCATCACCAGCGTGCGCGAAGGCAAATTCGAGCCGATCCAGGTCAGCCGCACCGGCGATGAGATCGAGGATCTGGGCAAAAGCTTCAACAGCATGATCGAGGCGCTGGCCGCATCGCAGCAGGAGATCCGCCAGCATCAGGAGCTGCTGGAAGAGCGCATCCGGCAGCGCACGGCGGACCTGGAAAAGGCCATGCACGCCGCCCTCGCCGCCAGCCAGGCCAAGAGCGAGTTTCTCGCCAACATGTCCCACGAACTGCGCACTCCCATGAACGGGCTGCTGGGGATGCTGGACGTGATGCTGGACACGCCGGTCACCGCCGAGCAGCGCGAGCATCTGGAAACGGCGCAGCGCTGCGCCTATTCGCTGCTCGGCTTGCTCAACGACATTCTGGACCTGTCCAAGATCGAAGCCGGCAAGATGGTGATGGAGCGCCTGCCCTTCAACCTGCGCTCGGTCGTCGAGGACTGCGTGAAATCGCAGAGCGTGAAGGCCGCGCAGAAGCGGCTGGATCTGAAGCTGGAAGCCGACGCGGCCGGGCCCATCCATCTTTTCGGCGATCCGCTGCGGCTGCGGCAGATCGTGGCCAATCTTCTGTCCAACGCCCTGAAGTTCACCGAGCGCGGCGAAGTCCGCGTCCGGCTCACCACGGCCCGCCAGAGCGACGGGAAGATCCTGGTGGAGATTCGGGTGAGCGACACCGGACCGGGAATTCCGGCCGATAAACTGGATGAGATTTTTGAGAAGTTCACCCAGGCCGACGGCAGCATCACCCGCCGCTACGGCGGAACCGGTCTGGGATTGGCGATCACCCGGAAGCTTGTGGAAATGCACGGAGGCACGGTGAACGTGGAAAGCGA
>JAJPIT010000002.1 GCA_021324615.1 Terriglobia bacterium
CTGCCGCAGGGCGCGGCGGCGAGCGCGCTCAGCAACTACGCGATCATGTTCAACGAGTTGACGGGCATCGTGAATCAGACCCAGGTGATGTACACGCGCGCCGGCGCAAACCTGGCGCTTCAGCCGCTCGGCACGCCCGGATTCGATCAGAGCATACTGCCGACGTACGACGTATATTTCAGCGACACCTGGCATATCAAACCGAGCCTCACGCTGTCTTATGGGCTGGCGTGGGCCCTGGAGATGCCGCCTTATGAGATAAACGGCAAGCAAGTTCAGATGGTCGATCAAGCCGGCAATCCGATCGGGATCAAGTCGTTTCTGAATGACCGGGCCAAGGCGGCGCTTCAGGGGCAGGTCTTCAACCCGGTGATCGGTTTTGAAAACATCCGCAACGTGGGCCAGAACAAATATCCGTTCAATCCGTTCTACGGCGGATTCAGCCCGCACGTTTCGCTGGCCTGGAATCCGGACATGGGCAGCGACGGGATGATGGGCAAGCTGTTTGGCGGCAACAAGACGGTGATCCGCGGCGGGTACGCGAGAATCTACGGCCGTTTGAACGGCGTCAATCTGCTGCTGGTTCCGCTGCTGGGCCCGGGCCTGCTCCAGGCCACCTCCTGCGTGGAGCCGCTGATGAACGGCACCTGCACCGGACCGGGCGGCGCGACCCCGGCCAATGCCTGGCGCGTGGGAGCGGACGGCCTGGTGGCTCCTCTGCCGGGTCCGAACAATCCTTCGGCTTTCGTGACGCCGACGTTCCCGCAGCCTTACTTCCCGGGACAGGTTCAGAATGGCCAGACCAACGCCGCCGCGGCGGACGGTTCGCAGCTTGATCCGAACCTGCGCCCGAACGTCTCCGACGAATTCAACTTTTCCATCCAGCGCGCGATCAATCCGAAGGTCCTGGTGGAAGTGGGCTACATCGGGCGCCTGATCCATGACGAGTTCCAGGAAATCAACCTGAACGCGGTCCCCTGGATGACGACGCTCAACGGGCAAAGCTTCGCGCAAGCCTATGCCAAGATGTATCTGCAAATGTGCGGCGGCGACAACAGCCCGGTTTGCACTCCGAACGCGGCGGCGGTACAGGCACAGCCGTTCATTGAGGCGTTCATGGGCGGCAGCGGCTCCAGCTACTGCGCGGGATTTTCAAGCTGCACGGCGGCGGTGATCAGCCACGAAGGCTCGAACATCGCCAAGACGCTGGCCTATCAGGTGTGGCAGGATCTTGCGCCGAAGTCCACGCTGGGGCGCTCGATGTACGATACCGGCGGCGCAGGGCAGCAGCTTACCGGGGCGTTCGATTTCATCAACTCCCTGGGACACAGCAACTATAACGCCGGATACGTTTCGTTGACCACGCGCGACTGGCATGGCTTCACGACGCGCTCCAACTTTACCTACGGCAAAGCGCTGGGCACGGGCAGCGTGATCCAGGCCAGCAGCTCCATCACGGTTCCGAATCCCTACAACTTCAACGACTTCGGCACGTACGGGGTGCAGCCGTTTGACTACAAGTACACCTACAGCCTGCTGATGCTTTATAATCCGCCGTGGTTCCGGACGCAGCAGGGTCTGCTGGGCCACGTTCTGGGCGGCTGGACGATCGCTCCGCTGTTCACCGCCCGCAGCGGAGCTCCGTTGCGGATCAGCACTTCGACCAACGGCGAATCGTTCGGCGAAATCTACTCCGGACAAACCGCCAACTACGACGCGGGCTTCGGTTCGGCTCCGTTCACTGGCGGGAATTCCTATCACTACCATGTCCCGATCGTTACGGGCAGCTCAAATCCGAACGGCGTGGCCACCAGCGGCGGCGCCTCGGCCACCGGAGTGAACCTGTTTGCCAATCCGGTGGGGATTTTTAACGAGTTCGCGCGCCCGGTGCTGGGATACGATTACGACGCCGGCGGCGCGGGCCAGGTTCGCGGGTTCGGATTCTGGGATCTGGACGCGACCCTGTCGCGCGACTTCCGGATTCGCGAAAGCATCCACGCGACGCTGACGGCTCAGGTGATCAACCTGCTGAATCACTTCGTCCCGGCGGATCCCGCGCTGAACATCGACAGCCCGTCGACCTTCGGCGTGGTCTCCAATCAGTACACGCAGCCCAACGGCGCGCTTTCAAGAAGCATGGAGTTCGGTCTCCGGCTGGGCTTCTAGCTCGAAAACACGCAGTTTCGATGAAAGGGCCGGTTCCCTACCGGCCCTTTTTATTTTCCGCCGGCTCCCGCCCGGACCGGCACGCGGATCAGCAGATAGGCAAGGCTTAAAAAAGCGGCCAGCGACAGCCAGCCGCCGGCCCGGTTCAGCCACGGGAATTGATCCACTCCGGCCACGGCGCGCGTGAGGGAGGGCACACCCGCCAGGAACATCGCGGCCAGCAGGATTCCGACTATGGCCTCTCCGGCGATCAGGCCGGATGCGATCAAAGTTCCGTTGTCTTCGGCGCGCCGCCGCGCGCTCTCGCCGCGCCGCGCGGCGATCGAATCGGCCAGCCACTTCATCATTCCGCCGAGGAAAATCGCCGAGGAGGTGTCGAACGGAAGATACATCCCCACGGCGATCAGCATGGGAGCGCGCGCGCCGCTCAAAATCAACACCACACCAAGCGCCACGCCGATTCCCAGCAGCCCCCAGGCCATCTCGCCTCCGACGATTCCCTTGGCGAGCTGCGCCATCAGCCCGGCCTGCGGGGCCGGAAGCGCCCGCCCACCGATTCCGCCCGTGGCCAGGTTGGCTTCGTGCAGCGCGATCATCGGCAGCATGAGAAACACCGCCAGCAGAGCGACCGCCAGCATCTCTACCAACTGCATCTTCCAGGGCGTTCCGCCCAGCAGATGGCCGGCTTTCAAATCCTGAATCAGCGATCCGGAAACCGAGGCCGCGATGGAAACGATGGCCGCGACGCCGAGCACCGCCGCCACCCCCGCCGCGCCGGTTTCGCGCATCGCCACCATCAGCAGCGCCGCCAGAATCAGCGCGCCGAGCACCAGCCCGGAAAGCGGCTGATTGGACACGCCGACCAGCCCGACAAGGTAGCCTCCCACCGCGGTCAGAAAGAATCCGCTGACGGACATCACCAGGGCCGCGCCGACCGCGGCCGCCCAGCCGTGCGTGAATCCGTAATAAATGCCGGTAATCGGCACTAAAAGCGCGAAAATTGCGCCAATAACGCCGCGAATCGGCAAATCGCGCTCCCGCGAATCCGGATCTTGCCCGTCCGGGGTCCCCGCGCCGCTCTTCAGCGCACCGCGGACCGATTCGATCAGCGACGCGCGCATGGAAAACAAAGTGTAGGCCGCCGCGGTGAGCATCGCGCCCACCGCGATCGGCCGCACCACATTTCGCCACAGCGCGAAGGCGTCGCCGGGCGAAGCGTGCGTGGCGGAGAAGAATTGAATCAGCGGGATCAGAATCCACCAGGCGAGGAATCCGCCGGCGAGCGTCACCGAAGCCAGTTGCGGGCCGATAATGTAGCCGATTCCCAGCAGCGCCGGCGAAAGTGCGGGTGTGGTCCAGTTGATCCCGCCGCCGTGTTCCACCGGAGGCTGGCCGGGCGCGTAGGAGATTCTCGCCCGCGGGAATGCCAGGAAGCCGGACAGCGCGTCGCGAAAGATGGTGAGACCCTTGTCGTCGCGCAGAACCTCGATGAATCCGCCGAAGGCCATGGACCCGAAGATCAGGCGCGGCGCGTTGGATCTTCCGGCGGTCTCGCCCGCGCGCAGCACCTCGACGCTGGCCACGCTTTCCGGCCAGGGCAGGGTGCGGTCGGAGAACAGCGGCCGGCGGATCAGCACGGTAAACATCACGCCGAGCATGCCGCCGGTGACCAGCAGCATCGATGCCTCCCAATAATGCGAGCGCAAGTCGGACCACAACGGGTGGCCGTTCATGTCGACCATGAGGAACGACGGGATCACGAAGATCGCGCCGCTCACCAGCGCCTCGCCCACCGAACCGGCGGTGCGCGCGATATTCTGCTCGAGCAACCCGCCGCGCATCCAGGGAATTTTGAAAACCGTCATGGCGATGACCGCGGCCGGAATGGTGGCCGCGACGGTCTGGCCGGCCTTCATCCCGAGATAAGCGTTGGCGGCTCCGAAAATAAAGGCCAGCAAGAGGCCAAGCAGCACTGCTTTGGGAGTAAGTTCGCGTTGCGGGGCGTTCATCAGGCCGACCATTCTAGCAGGAGCGGTTCCGGGTCCGTGCCGTCCGCGCGTTGCGCTACAGGGGTGCGCTACAGTGGTTAAACCAGGGAGGGAGGTTCCATGGACATTTCTCCTGCCGTGATCGCCGTGATCCTCATCGCGGTATATCTTCTCTCCAGCATCAAAATTCTGGCAGAGTACGAACGAGGTGTGATTTTCCGACTGGGCCGCCTGCTGGCCAATCCGAAGGGCCCCGGCGTGATTCTCGTCTTCCGTCCCATCGACCGGCTGGTGCGGCTTTCCCTGCGGGTGGAGGCCATGGAGGTGCCGCCGCAGGACGTGGTCACGCGCGACAACGTCACGGTCAAGGTGAACGCCGTGATTTACTTCCGCATTGTCGACCCGCGCAAGGCGGTGCTGGAGGTTTCCAATTATCTGTACGCGACGTCGCAGCTTTCGCAGACCACGCTGCGCAGCGTGCTCGGCGAAGTGGATCTCGACGAGCTGCTCAGCCAGCGGGAGAAGTTGAACCTCAAGCTGCAATCCGCCCTCGATCAGCACACCGGGCCGTGGGGCGTCAAGGTGTCGCTGGTGGAGGTGAAGCAGGTTGATCTGCCGGATCAGATGATCCGCGCCATCGCCCGGCAGGCCGAGGCCGAGCGCGAGCGCCGCGCGAAAATCATCAATGCCGAAGGCGAGATGGCCGCCGCGGTGAATCTGGAAAGGCGGCGCAAACGCTGGCGCGGCAGCCCATGTCCATCCAGCTCCGCTACCTCGAAACACTGCTTCAGATCGGCGCGGAGAAGAACACCACCATCGTTTTTCCGCTGCCGGTGGATATACTAAATTCATTGGGAAATGTTTTAAGGAATCTGGCGGCGGAAAACTCCGGTGGCGGCGCACCCGCCGCCGGCGCGGCCGAATCCAGATAAGCTGGCATGGCGAAGAACGAAGACGGGGAGTTTGAATTAGTCCTGGGGAACCGCCAGTTACTGAGCGTGTTCTTCATCGTCGTGGTTTTGCTCGGCGTCTTTTTCACCATGGGTTACATCGTCGGGCGAAATTCCGCGCCGGCGGTTTCGGCCGAGGCGGCGCCGCCGCGCAGGGAGGCTAAGCCCATGGTGGTGGACACCGCCGCGCCGGCGCCCGCGCCGTCCTCCCCGGCCGAGGCCGCCTCCGCTCCGGTTCCGGCTGCGGAGCCGAAAGAAGAATCGCCGAAGCCCGCCGTGGAAACCGCCGCTCCGAAGCCGCCGCAGGCGGCCGAAACCCCCGCTTCCGGACAAACGTATTTGCAGCTTGCCGCGACCACCCGGCGGGAGGCGGACATCGAGGTGGACGTGCTGCGGAAGAAAGGCTTCAAGGCGATGGCCGCGGAAATTCCGGAAAAACCGGGGATGTTCCGGGTTCTGGTTGGCCCGATTCCGGAGGGCGAGGTAAATAAAACCAAGACCGATCTGAACTCCGCCGGTTTTCCGGGAGACAAGGCGATTCGCCGAACATTTTAATGGATGCGCTGGTTCAGATCGATGCGCCGCGGCCGCGCCTGCCGGAATGGCTGCGCAAGCCCCGCACGCATTTCCAATCGGTGCACGATTTGAAGGCGGATCTGCGCCGGCTGAATCTGCATACGGTTTGTGAATCGGCGCGCTGTCCCAATCTTCACGAATGTTTTCACCGCGGCGCGGCGACGTTCATGATTTTGGGCGACCGGTGCACGCGCGGCTGCAGGTTCTGCGCGGTGCCTAAGAGCCGTCATCCCGGCGTGCCGGATCCGAACGAGCCGGCCAACGTGGCGCGCATGGCGCAGCGGATGAAGCTGCGTTACGTGGTCATCACCAGCGTCAATCGCGACGATCTTCCGGACGGCGGTTCGCGGCACTTCGCGCAGACCGTTTGCGAGGTGAAGCGCGCGCTGCCGGAAGCCCGGGTGGAAGTGCTCACGCCCGATTTTTGCGGCGATCTGGCGGCGGTCGCGCGGGTCCTCGACGCGGCGCCGCACGTCTTCAATCACAATATGGAAACGGTCCCGCGTTTGTACAAGCGCGTGCGGCCGCAGGCGGACTACCGGCAGTCGCTCGGGGTTCTGCAATTCGCCAAGCAATACCGGCCGGAGTCGCTGACCAAGTCGGGATTGATGGTCGGGTTGGGAGAAAAGCCGGGCGAAGTGGAGGAACTGCTGCGCGATCTGCGCCAGGCGCGCTGCGATGTGGCCACCATCGGCCAGTATCTTCAGCCCACCCGGCGGAATCTGCGCGTGGCCGAATACGTCGCTCCCGCGCAATTTGACGCCTATCGCGATTTCGGCTTGTCGCTGGGCTTTAAGATGGTGTTTAGCGGTCCGCTGGTTCGCAGTTCGTACATGGCGGATCGGATCAGCCATCAGGCGGATCCCCAAACGCCGCAGTGATCCTCTTTCTTCTCTCCGCGTTTCTTTTGATCGCGATATTTCCCAACTTCAACTGGACCTGGCTCGCTCCGATCGCGCTTGCGCCGATGCTGGTCGCCTGCGCGCGAACCACAAGCTGGAGGCGGCGCTTCCTTTTCGGATGGCTCGCCGGGTTCATTTTTTGGTTCGGCGTCTGCGTCTGGATTGAATACGTGCTGGAAGTGCATGGCGGCCTCGGATTCTGGCTGGGCTGGCTTACGTTTCTGCTGTTCGCTGCGCTCAAGGGACTGCACATGGCGGCCTTCGCCGCCCTCGCCGGATGGCTGATGCCGCGCGCCTGGGCGATCCCGGCCGTTGCGGCGCTGTGGGCGGGGCTGGAGCGGACGCACGGCCCGCTCGGTTTCGCGTGGCTGCAACTCGGCAACGCGGGCATCGATATGCCGCTGCCGATGCGCGCGGCGCCGGTTCTGGGCGTGTTCGGATTGTCCTTCATCTTCGCGATGACGGCGTGCGCGCTCGCGCTGCTGGTGCTCCGCCGTCGGCGCGTCGAACTCGCCTGGCTGCTCGTTCTTCCGCTGCTCTTCGCCTTGCCCGCACAGCCGCCGCCGCAGGCCGGCGATCAGCGTGCGTTACTGGTTCAACCCAACATCGATCCGGAAATGGAGTGGTCGCCGGCGGCGTTGATGCGGGAGGAGCGCGATCTGTCGATTCTTTCGCATTCCTCAAATGGTTCTCTGATCATCTGGCCCGAAGCGCCCGCGCCTTTTTATCCAAGCGACGCCGCGTTTCGCGAATACGTTGCGGCGCTGGCGCGCGCCGAGCACGCCTATCTTCTTTTCGGCGGCGTCGGCTACAACCCGGATCGCCAGCCGCTCAATTCGGCGTTCCTTTTCTCTCCGGACGGCGAAATGCTCGGCCGTTACGACAAAATCAATCTGGTGCCGTTCGGCGAGTTTGTGCCGAAGGTGTTTTTCTGGGTGAATCGCATCACCAAAGAAGCGGGCGATTTCGCGCCGGGCACGCGCATCGTGGAATTTCCGGTGGATCATCACAAGCTTGGCGCGTTTATATGTTATGAATCGGCGTTTCCGGATTTCGTCCGGCAATTCGCGCGCGGCGGAGCGGAGGTGCTGGTGAACATCTCCAACGACGGCTACTTCGGCCACAGCGCCGCGCGCGAGCAGCACCTGGAACTGGTGCGGATGCGGGCGGCCGAAAACCGGCGCTGGATTCTGCGCGCCACCAACGACGGAATCACCGCGACCGCCGATCCGGCGGGAAGAATCCGTTATCGCATGCCGCCGTATCGGGAAATGGCGGGGGAGGTGACGTACCAGTTCGAATCGACTCTGACGCCGTATACCCGATACGGCGACTGGTTCGCCTGGTCCTGCCTGGCCGCCGGGCTGGCTTGCGTACTGCTTGCCTGGCGCCGGAACACGCCGGAGGCGCCTCCAGCGGCCGGCGAAATCCGGGTGGGGAAGTAAGTGGCCCGCCGCGCCGAAGCCGGCGGCGCGCAAACCCCGGGCGTGGCTGGCGCGGCGTTACCCATGGCGGATGACGAGGACGTCGCCATCCTTGACGATGTACTCTTTCCCTTCGAGCCGGAGCAGTCCTTTTTCCCGCACGCCAGCATAGCCGTTCAGATCCACCAGTGATTTCCAGTTCACCACTTCGGCGCGGATAAACTTCTTTTCAAAATCGCTGTGAATCGCGCCGGCCGCTTTCTGCGCGGTGCTGTTGCCCGGGATCGTCCAGGCCCGCACTTCGGTTTCACCCGCCGTCAGGAACGACATCAGCCCGAGCAGCGAGTAAGTCGCCGAAATCAACCGCTCCAGGCCGGATTCCTGCAATCCGTAGCTTTTGAGATATTCCCCGGCGTCTTCCCCGGACAGTTCGGCCAGCTCCGCCTCGATCTTGCCGCAGATGGCGGTCACCGCGGTTTTCCTTCTTGCTGCGAACGCGCCGGCGCGGTACCGCTCTTCGATCTCCCGCATGCGGGGCGCGTCGTTTTCGCCGAGGTTCAGCACCGCCAGCATCGGTTTTTGAGACAGAAACTGAAACCCGCGGATGCGCTTTTCCTCCTCGGCGGAAAACTCCAGGCCGCGCAGCGGGCGGTTGGCCTCCAGCTCTGCTTTCAGCCTTGCGAGCAGCGCGAACTCGGCGTCCAGATCCGGGCTTTTCATGCGCTTGCGATCCTTGTCCACGCGCTCCATTCGTTTTTCGATCACTACCAGATCGCTGAGGATCAGCTCCATCTCGACGTCTTCAAAATCGCGCAGCGGATCGACCGAGCCCTTTTCGTGCGGCACCGTGTCGCTTTCAAAAACGCGCAGCACGTGCGCCATTGCATCCACCACGCGCAGGCTGGCCAGATAGCTGGGATCGCGCAGCGCCTCTTTGGAGATGGCGGGAAAGTCCAGGTATTCCACGGTCGCGTGGGTAACCTTGGGCGGGTGGAAAATCTTCGCCAGTGCGTCCAGGCGCGGGTCCGGAACCTTGGCCACTCCGACGCGCGCTTCGAGCGCGCCGACGCGCGCCGCTTCATGCACTCCGGTCAGGATCGTAAACAGGCTTGTCTTGCCCACCATCGGCAGGCCAACGATTGCGGTTTTCATGGGTCGGATCGGGGCAGCGGACACCGGCGGTGCGATCCCGCGGCCCGCTTCTTACAAAGGCACGTCCACCAGCGTGAGGATTTCGGCCAGGATTTTTTCCGCCGCCTCCGCCGATCTCTGCGCGACGGCCGCCCGCGCGTTCACCACCACGCGGTGCGCAAACACCGGAACCGCCAGGCGCTTGACGTCGTCCGGCGTGACGTAATCGCGGCCCTCCACTGCGGCGTAGGCCTGGGAGGCGCGATACAAGGCCTGGGCGCCGCGCGGGCTTACGCCCATCGCCAGCGATTCGTGGGCGCGCGTTTTCTCGACGATCGCCAGCATGTAGTCCACCAGGGCCTCGTCGACGTTGACTTGCGCCGCGGCATCCTGCAACGCGATCAATTCGTCGCCGGAGATCACCGGAGGTACGATCCCGGAAGCCGGAGCCGCTCCCTGCCGCAGAATCTGCCGTTCGGCCTTCAAATCCGGATAGCCGATCCGGATCCGCATCAGAAACCGGTCCAGTTGCGACTCCGGCAGCGGATACGTTCCGTGATGCTCCACCGGGTTCTGCGTGGCGATGACCATGAATGGCTGCGCCAGCGGCCAGGAGCGCCCGTCGATGGTCACCTGCAATTCGTTCATCGCCTCCAGCAGGGCCGACTGCGTCTTGGGCGTGGCGCGATTGATTTCATCGGCCAGCAGAAAATTGGTGAAGATGGGGCCCTGCTTGAATTCGAACTCCTGGCTGTGGGCGTTGTAAATGGTGACGCCGAGCACGTCGCTCGGCAGCATGTCGGAGGTGAATTGCAGGCGCTGGAAATTCGAGCGCACCGCGCGCGCCATGGCCTGGGCCAGCGTGGTTTTGCCGACCCCCGGCACGTCCTCGATCAGCAGGTGCCCGCGCGCCAGCAGGCACGCCAAAGACAGGCGCAAAACCTCCGCCTTGCCGCGAAGCGCTTCGCCCAACGCCGATTCAATTTCAGATAACCTGGAGAGCGAAACGGGCGGGGAATATACGGAGTCCCGCTGAACCATCATGCCCATCATATCGAAAACAGTGC
>JAJPIT010000105.1 GCA_021324615.1 Terriglobia bacterium
GGCGGGCTGGTGATCGCGGTGGCGTGCGAGGGCGACGAGGAGATTTCGAAGGTCGCCGATCACGTGATCCGCATTCCTTCGACGCATGAGCTGCTGCTGCCGATTCTGGAAGTGGTCCCGCTGCAACTGCTGGCCTATCACATCGCGGTGCGGCGCGGATGCGACGTCGATCAGCCGCGCAACCTGGCCAAGAGCGTTACGGTCGAATAGCGCGGCGGGCGATCTTGGCGGCCCGGACGGCGGGATTGGTGAAGCACTTTACGGAAACTCTGGAGATCCGCACGCGCGGCAAGCGGCTGTATCCGTTCACCGCCGAGGTGGCGAAGTGGATTGCCAGCTCCGCCGTCCAGACCGGGCTGCTGACCATTTTTTGCCCGCACACTTCGGCCTCGCTGGTGATTCAGGAGAACGCCGATCCGGACGTGATTCTGGATCTCGCGGATTATTTCGAGCGGATCGCGCCGGAGAACGATCCGCATTACCGGCACACGGCCGAGGGTCCCGACGATATGCCGGCGCACCTGCGGACGGCGCTGACGCAGACCTCGCTGACCATCCCGGTGATCGACGGGCGGATGGCGCTGGGCACCTGGCAGGGAATCTATCTGTTCGAGCACCGCTCGAGCGCGCACCGCCGCAGCGTGGTGCTGCACTTGATGGCGTAAACCGGCGGGTTTTTGCTTACTGGATCATTCTGCGGTCGCGGCGGAGAATCGCCGGGACATCAAGGTCATCGAAGGCCGGCTCCGGCGGGGCCGCCGCGAGCGGAGGCTCCTCACAGGCCGGTTCTGGCGCGGGCGGCTCGGCCTGCGCCGGTTCAGGAACTTCCATCCGGGGAGCGGGCGCGGGTTCGGCGGCGGCAGGGCGCGAAGGCTTGCGCTCGATGGCCGGAAGATTTTCGCGCTGGAATCCGGTGGCGATGACGGTGATCTTCACCTGATCTCCCATGGACTCGTTCAGCACGACGCCGAAATTGATCTGAACCTCGTCGTTCTGGGCGGCCTCGCGGATCCGGGTGCAGGCTTCATTCACTTCGTGCAGGCCGAGGCGGCTCGATCCGGTGATGTTGATCAGCACGCCGCGCGCGCCGCGCACGCCGCCGGCTTCCATCAACGGGCAACTGATGGCCCGTTCGGCGGCGATGACAGCGGCGTTTTCACCGCTGGCCAAGGCGGTTCCCATCATGGCGTAGCCCATTCCCAGCATGATGGAGCGGATATCGGAAAAATCGCGGTTGATCAGGCCCGGCGTGGTGATGATGTCGGCGATGCCTTGCACGGCCTGCCGCAGCACGTCGTCGGCGGCGCGGAACGCCTCGAAGAAGCTGGTGCCTTTGGGAACCAGATCCAGGAGCTGATCGTTGGGAATGGTGATGACGGTGTCGACGACGCCGGCCAATTCGGCCAGGCCCTGTTCGGCCTGCTTGCGCCGCTTGGGTCCTTCGAAGGCGAACGGCTTGGTCACCACGGCGACGGTGAGCGCGCCCAACTCCTTGGCGAGCGAAGCGACCACCGGCGCCGCCCCGGTCCCGGTGCCGCCGCCGAGGCCGGCGTTGACGAAGACCATGTCCGCGCCCTCCAGCATATCGATGATTCGGTCGGTGTCCTCCAGCGCGGCGCGGCGGCCGACCGAAGGATCCGAACCCGCGCCCAGCCCGTTGGTCAGCTTGGAGCCGATGGCCAGTTGCACCGGCACCGGCGAGGCGGAAAGCGCCTGCACATCCGTATTCACAACGCAGAACTCGACGCCGGTCAAGCCCTCATTCAACATGCGCGCGACGGCGTTGCAGCCGCCGCCGCCGACGCCGAACACGCGAATTTTGGTCTGCGGCGCCGCTTCGTCTTCGATCACGAACTTCAAACTGTCCAGTGCCATAGTGCGCTCCTGTCGCTATCTGTGAAGGTCCCGCTCATCTTGCCACCCAGCCCATCAATCCCGGAAGCTTTCTCTTTGGCGGCTGGTGCAGCTTCAATTTCGCCGAATATAACGCCAGCCCGGCGGAAGTGGTCCACGCCGGAGTGTTCAGCTCCTCCGGCCAATTTCCGAAGCCCTTGGCCAGCGCGTTGCCGGCCTGGCAGTTGAGGACGCGTTCGGCCATATCGCACATGCCGTTCAGCAAAGCGCCGCCGCCGCACAGGAAGATTCCTTCCAGCAGGTTGCGATCCATGCCGGCGCGCTGCAATTCGGCGCGGACGTAGAGGAACATCTCCTCGGCGCGCGCTTCGAGAATTTCGTTGAGCTCGCTGCGGCGGGCTTCGCGCGGCGCGCGGCCTTCGGGCGAAGGGACCTCGATGAAGCTCGAATCGGAGGTCAAGCCCAGAAGCGCGCATCCGTATTGCTGTTTCAAACACTCCGCGTCTTCATAGGTGACTTTAAAGATCGCGGCGATGTCGCGCGTCAGATGATCGGCCCACACCGGAATGGTGGAGGCCAGCAGCAGCGCGTCGCCGTCGTAGATCACCAGGTCCGTGGAGTGCAGTCCGATATCGAGCACGGCGGCGCCGCGCGCGCGCTCCTCCGGATAGAGAGCGGCGTAGGCGGCGGCCATGGGCTCATACACGGTCTCCTGGACCGCGAGTCCGGCCAGATGAGCCGCCGCGACCACCGCCTGATGCTCCTGAAACGACGCCGTGATGATGTGGACGTTCGCCTCCAGGCGCGAGCACACGCCCTTGTGCGGCTTGCGGTATCCGGCGCGGCCATCCAGCGTAAAATCCTGCGGCAGAACGTGCAGCAGCATACGATCCCGCTCCAGCCGCACGTCGGCGGCGAGCTTCACTGCATAGGCCATGTCCTCGGGATCGACCTCCCGCGGCCGGCCGAACTCGTAAACTCCGCGGCTCTGCGCGCCGGCGATTCCCATTCCGCCGACGCCGATGGTGACGCTTTCCACCGCAACCTGGGCGCCGCGCTCGGCGTCAGTGACGGCGGCGCGAATCGATTCGGCCAGCGCTTCCTGATCGCTCACCCTGCCTTTGGCCCATCCCGCCGACTGGGCCAGCCCGTGCGAAAGGTAACGGATCTGGTCGCCCTCCAGGGCGCAGATGATGCAGCGCGTGCGGGAACTGCCCGCGTCGAGGCCGACCGCCAGTTGCGTCTTGGCCGCCATTACGGCTCCAACCTCATTGGTCCACCACCGTGATTCTGTCCTCCAGCCGCAAATCGAGCTTGGTCGCCTCCGGCAGGCGGCGCTTGATCTCCGGGTAATTGCGGACGAAATTCTGATAACGGATGGCGAAATCGTGATCGCCTAACAGCAGGGTAATCACGCGGCCGTCCCAGGGCAGGGCGATTTTGAGGTTCTCGGCGTCGGAGACGTCGATTTCCGAGATCTTCGCGGTTGCTTCGGCGCCCAAATCACGGGTCAGGCGGAGCATGCGATGGACGCGTTCCCGCCGCTGCGGCCGCGGGTCCGACGCATGCACTCCGGCGATCACCGGCAGAGTGAACCGGTCCGGCGCGGGTGGCAGGATCACGCCGTCTTCGTCGATCAGGGCATAGCGCGATGGTCCCAGCGCGAGGAACGCCACCGGGGCGCGCTCGGTGACCCGCACCAGCACGCGATTGGGCCACAGGCGCAGCACCGCCGCGTCCTTTACCCAGTCGACGGCTCGCACCGCGTCGCGGCGCTCGGCCAGGGGTAAAAGATAGACGCTGCGTCCGAAGTCCGGCTCGAATACGGCGCTGATCTTCCGCTGCGAGGCGTGCGCCGCGCCCTGGATCTGAAGAGTGGGCGTGTCTTCGGATCCTTCGGGCCCGTTCAAGGCAAAGCGCGGGTCCCGCACCAGAAACTGCTCCAGCCGGTGCAGGGCGTAGAGAGCCGCCAAGCCCGCCACGATCAGCATGGCGGCTCCGGCCGCGATGCGCCAGGTGGAAACTTCCCGCCGGGCGGGCGCGGCGGCGCGGGCGCGCGGCTTGGAGTTTGCCTCGCCAGCTTCCCGGCCCGGCGGCCAGACGGATGCCTCCTGGTTACGTGGCATAATCGGGCGAGCCTAGCCTTTCCAGAATTTTTTCGCCGGCCTGATACACGCTGCCGGCGCCGAGCGTAACAATCGCGTCACCCTCCCGCGCCGCCGCGATCACCGATTCGACCCCGCGCTCCATCCCTCCCACGTAGCGCGCCCCGCGATGGCCGAACGCGGCGATGCGCGCGGCAAGCGCCTCGGCCGTCACGCCTTCGATGGGAGCTTCCGAAGCGGCGTAGATGTCCATCACATGGACCGTATCCGCCTGGTGAAACGCGCCCGCGAAATCGTCCATCAGCGCTGCGGTGCGCGTATAACGATGCGGCTGGAAGAGCACATGGATCCGCGCGTAGCGGCAGGCCCGCGCGGCGGCCAGCGTCGCGCGAATTTCGGTGGGGTGATGGCCGTAGTCGTCGATGACGGTGACGCCGCGTTGCGAGCCGCGGATCTGGAAGCGGCGGTCCACGCCGGCGAAGCCGGCCAGCGCCTGGCGGATCGAATCGGGCGGGATCTCCAGCTCCAGGCCGACGGCGATCGCCGCCGCCGCATTCAGCGCGTTGTGGGCGCCCGGAACGTTTAAGTGAAACGCGCCCAGATCGCGGCCGCGGTAGGCGGCCTGGAACTTGCTGCTCAGATGCCCGTTCAGGCAGTGCGTGACGCGCAGATCGGCCTGCGCGCTGGTCCCATAGGTCACAATCCGGCGGTTCACGGAGGGCAGGATCTGCTTGACGTGGTCGTCGTCAATGCACAGCACGGCGAGCCCGTAAAACGGCACTTTTCCGGCGAACTGGGCGAACGCCGCGCAAATGTCATCCAGGTCCTTGTAATGATCCAGGTGCTCGCGGTCGATATTGGTCACCACCGCGATGATCGGCGCGAGCTTGAGAAAGGATCCGTCGCTTTCATCCGATTCGACGACCAGGTAATCCGATTTGCCCAGCCGCGCGTTCGCTCCGCCCATGGTGCCGACGCGCCCGCCCACCACAACGGTCGGATCCAGGCCGGCGTGGCTCAGCACCGCAGCGGTCATGGACGTGGTGGTGGTTTTGCCGTGGCTTCCGGCGATGGCGATCCCGTACTTTTGGCGCATCAGTTCGGCCAGCAGCTCGCCGCGCGGGATGACCGGGATGGCGCGCCGGCGCGCCTCGGCGATCTCCGGATTATCGGCCCCCACCGCGCTGGAGACGACCAGGACCTTGGCTTCGCCCAGATGAGCGGCGGAGTGGCCTTCGAACACCTTCGCGCCGCGCCGCGCCAGGCGATCCGTGGCGGCGGACAATTTCAGGTCGGAGCCGCTCACCGGGTAGCCGAGCTCGATCAGCAGCTCGGCCAGCCCGGACATGCCGACCCCGCCGATTCCCACGAAATGAACGGGCTGGCGTTTAAAAAACATTTCAATATAGTATTGTTTCGGCTTTCCGCAAGCTTGTCAATGCAGAAAAGTTTCCAGAACCTCCGCCGCGCGCCGCGCCGCGTCCGGCCTGGCGAATTTCCGGGCGGCCTCCCCCATCTTTTCGAGAAGCCCCGGCCCGGTGGCCAGCCGGCCGGCCTCCTCCACCAGCCGCGCGCCGGTCATCTCCGCGTCGGCGACCAGCCGGGCCGCGCCGGCGTTCTGCATGGCCTCGGCGTTGCGCAACTGGTGCTGGTCCGCCGCGGTGGGAAGCGGAACCAGAATCGACGGCTTTCCCGCCGCGGCGATTTCGCCGACCGCGCTGGCTCCGGCGCGGCTGACGATCAGGTCGGCTTCCGCGAACAGGTCCGGCATGTCCGGAAAGAACGGCGCGATCCTGCCGGCCAGGCCGGTGGCCTGAAACTTCCGGGCCAGGTCCTCGTACGCCGCCGCGCCGGTCTGATGAAGAATCTTGGTGAAGCGGTTTTTCCACAAAGGCCAGCTTTCCTCCGCCGCGCGGTTGAGCGTGCGCGAACCCTGGCTGCCGCCGGTGATCAGCAGCGTCAGCACCGGCCCGCGCGGCTTCTTCGGCGCCTGGAAAAATTCGCGGCGAACCGGCACGCCCGTGACTTCGGTCCGATCCCGGGGAAACCACCGCGCGGTTTCCGGAAAATTCACCAGCGCCCGCGCCACGAAGCGCGCCAGCTTGCGATGCGTCAATCCGGGGATCGCGTTCGGCTCCATCACCACGACCGGGATTCGTTTCCACAGCGCAGCCAGCAGAACCGGACCCGCGACATAGCCTCCCATCGAAAATACCGCGGCCGGCCTGGCGCGATCCAGAATACGCGAGGCCTGCCAGACGCTGAGCGGCAGATCGGCCAGCGTGGTGAGGGCGCGCCTCCAGCCGACGCGGTTCAATCCGCCGATCTCGATCCATTCGATCGGAAAGTTTTCGGGCGGAATCAGTTCGGCCTCCAGGCCGCGCTCGGTGCCGATGAACAGCGGCGAATGTCCCCGCGCGCGCAACTCCCGGGCCACGGCGAGTCCGGGAATGATGTGCCCGCCTGTTCCGCCGCCGGCCATGACGAAAACGGCGCCCATGCTTCAGATCCCGCACCATGGGGTCCGCCGGATTCGGAAAACGGTTTCATCCCTCATGATCGCTGACGCTCAGCAGCATCCCCAGGCACAACAGCGTGCTCAATAACGAACTGCCGCCGAAGCTGATCATCGGCAGCGGAAACCCCTTGGTGGGCGCCATATCCAGCACCACGCTCATATTGATCATCGCCTGCACGACGATGGAGACCGTCACACCGAGCGCCAGATACTTGCCGAACTCATCGCTGGCGCGGACAAACAGACGCGACCCGCGCCAGAGGATCACCAGAAATCCCGCCAGCACGGCGGTTGCGCCCCACAATCCCAGCTCCTCGGCGACGGTAGCGTAAATAAAATCGGTATGGGCGTCCGGCAGGAACATCAGCTTCTGCTTGCCCTGCATCAGCCCGACCCCCAGCACGCCGCCCGCGCCCACGGCGATCTTTGACTGTCGCGGCTGATAGCCCGCGTCGCGCACGCTGGTGGACCGCTGGACGTAGTTGCGGACCCAATGGTGCGTATCGATGGTCTCGATCTTCGAATAATCGGGATCGAAGTAAGAAATGACCCGGCCGACCCGGTAGCCGCGCGAGCCGACCGCCACCATCACCAGCAGCACCGCCGCCGCGCCGACCCACAGCATGTACCGGCGCTCCAGTCCGGCGACCCACAGCATGACGACCGCCGTAATCACCGGAACCAGCGCGGTGCCCAAATCCGCGACCACCACCAGCACCGCCAGCATCGCCACCGCCACGAAGACCTGCAGCAACGTGTGCCGCTGATTGATCGACCTGGCGCGCCGGGCGATGAAGTAGGCCAGGAAGAGAATCAGCGCGGGTTTGGCGAACTCCGACGGCTGGATGGAGCCGAGGCCTTTCACCTGGAACCAGCGATGCGCGCGCGGGTCGGCGAACCAGACAATGACCAGCAATCCCAGCACGATTCCCAAGCCCGAGAACGCCCAGGCGGGCGTGTTGAAGGTCCGGTAGTCGCGGCTTTTGAAATACATCAGCACCAGAAACGATCCCGCCGCCCACAGCAACTGGCGCACGACGAAATGGTACGGCGGCACGTGATAGCGCAGCTCGGCCACGGCGCTGGAGGCGCTGTACAGCATCACCATTCCGAAGCCGACCATGGCCAGAATGGTGAGAAACAGGATCCAGTCGGTCTTGATCGTCTTCATGCCAGTTCCCTTACCAGTTGTTTGAAAACGCGTCCGCGGTGCTCGTAATTTTCAAATTGATCGAAGCTGGCGCAGGCCGGCGCCAGCAGAACGGTATCGCCGGGCCGCGCCCGCGCGCGCGCTTCCCGGACCGCGCCCGCGATGGTTTCGCTCTCGATCAGAGGAACGGCGCCGCGCAGTTGCGCCTTGATCTTTCCCGCCGCCGCGCCGATCAGCAGAGCCCCGCGCGCCTTCGCCTGGAGGGCGGCGGCCAGCGGCGTGTAATCGCCGTTCTTGTCCTTCCGCCCAGGATGATCCACAAGCCTCCGTCGAAAGCGGCGATCGCCTTGAGCGCCGCGTCAACGTTGGTCGCTTTCGAATCGTTGTACCATTTGACCCCCTCAAGCTCGCGCACGAATTCGAGCCGGTGTTCGACGCCGGAAAACGTCATCACCGCGGCGCGGATCTGATCGTGGGACGCTCCGGCGAGCCGGGCCACCGCCGCAGCCGCCATCACGTTTTCCACGTTGTGCATCCCGCGCAGCGGGATCTCGCCGGTCTTCATTAACGGAGCGCCGTCCAGCAGGATCCAATCGCGGTCGACAAACGCCCCCGGCGAAACCGTCCCGCTCGAGCTGAACCAGATGGGCTTCCCTGTCCCGCGCCAGGCATAGGATTGGCAGACCGGATCATCGGCGTTCAAGACTGCAAAGTCGCCCGCACGCTGACGAGTGAACAGCCGGGCCTTCATTTCGGCATAGTTTTCGAAGGTATAGTGCCGGTCGAGATGGTCCGGGGTCACGTTAAGCGCCGAACCAATTTTAGCTCGAAATGTTTCGGTCGTCTCAAGCTGAAAACTCGATAGCTCCAGCACGTTCCACTGCCCGGCGCGCGAGGTCTTCACCAACGAGCACGGCGGGGTCCCGATATTTCCGCCCACCTGCGCCGCGATCCCGCTCGCTTTGAGGATGTGCCCGGTCAGCGCGGTCGTCGTCGTCTTTCCGTTCGATCCGGTGATCCCGATGATCTCGCCCCGCAGAAACCAGCTCGCCAGTTCGAGATCGCCGATCACCGGCACCCCGCGGGCGCGCGCCTGCGCGGCGACGTCCACATCGGCGGGAACCCCCGGGGAGAGCACCACCAGATCCGCGCCGCGAAAGGATTCCTCCACCTGGGGCAAAACCCCGTCGCCCGGTTTCTGGTCCACGCGCCGCACCTTCGCGCCTTGTTCCGATAAAAGCCCGGCCGCCGCGACGCCGCTGCGCGCCATGCCGACCACCACCACTGTCGCGCCGTCCAGCTTCATCGCAGTTTCAGCGTCGTGAGCGCAAACAGGGCCAGAATCAGGCCGGCGATCCAGAAGCGCGTGATGACTTTGGATTCCTGCCATCCCAGCGCCTCGAAATGATGATGCACCGGGGCCATTTTAAAGATCCGTTTGCCCCGAAGTTTGTAGCTGGACACCTGCAAAATCACCGAGAGCGCCTCGATGACGAAGACGCCGCCGATGAACAGCAGCAAAATCTCCTGCTTCAACAGCACGGCGACCACGCCCAGGCTGCCGCCCAGCGCGAACGATCCCACATCGCCCATGAAGATTTCCGCCGGGTGCGCATTGTACCATAAAAAACCCAGCGAGGCCCCGGTAAGCGATCCGCAAAAGATCGTCAGCTCAGACGCGCCGGGCGTGCTGGACAGCTCCAGGTAGCGCGCGAACTCGGCATGGCCGCTTAAATAAGAGAGCACGGTCATCGCTCCGGCGGCGATGATCATCAACCCGATGGCCAGCCCGTCCAGCCCGTCGGTCAGGTTCACGGCGTTGGAGGAGCCCATCAGCACCAGAATCACGAAGGCGAAAAACGGCAGGAAGGCCAGCGGATACGTCCAGAAATTCCGGAGCAGCGCGTGAATCAGCAAATCCGGGCTGAAGTTCTTTAAAAACGGCACGTTCATATTGGTCGAGTAGTGGCCGTGCGCGGCCATGGCAAGCAGCGCAACTCCCACCAGCAGCGAGGCGAGGAACTCCAGCGCCAGCTTCTGCCGCGCCGTCAATCCCAAATTTCTCTTGTGCGCGATTTTGAGGTAATCGTCCCAGAATCCGATCCCTCCGAAACTGACCATGCCGAGCATCGCCACCCACACCGCCGGAGTGGTCAGGCGCGCCAGCAGAAGCGTCGGCGCGAGCGTCGAAACGCAGATTAACAGCCCTCCCATGGTCGGCGTGCCGGCCTTCCTCAAATGCGACTTCGGCCCGTCCTCGCGGATGTACTGCCCGATCTGAAATTCCCGCAAACGGCGGATCAGCCAGGGGCCGAGCAGAATCGACAGCAGCAGCGCCACGATGCTGGCCAGGCCGGTGCGGAAAGTGGCGTATTGAAAAACGCGGAACGGCGAGTAGAGATGAAAGAGTTTTTCATAAAACAGCCAGTACAGCATGGCTCAGAGGCTGCCTTCCGCCTCGGAGGCGAGAAATTGCTGGAGCGCCTCTTCCACGCGCACCCCGCGCGAGCCCTTGAACAGGATCGCATCGCCGGGCTGGGCGATTTTTCTCAGGAAGCGCCCGGCGTCCCCGGGATTCTCGAAAAAAGACGCGGCGTCGGCCCGAAGGCCTGCACGCATGGCTGCGTCCAGCGTGCAACAGGCCGCGCCGCGTATTCCAACGAGCACATCAACCCCCCGCTCCGCGGCGAACTTCCCGACGTCGCGATGCAGAGGCTCGGCCCAGCGGCCAAGTTCGAGCATCTCTCCCAGAACCGCGATCCTGCGCCGCGCCGGAGTGTCGCAGAGAACATCCAGCATGGCGCGAACCGCGTCCGGATTAGAGTTGTAGCAATCGTTATACACCAAAACACCCCGATGATGGAAGCGTTCCCCGCGCATTTTTCCAGGACGAAGTTTTCCCACCGCGCCGGCCAGCGCCTCCGGCCCGATTCCATACGCTCCCGCCACCGCGATCCCGGCCAAAATGTTGGAAAGGTTGTGCCGGCCGGTCAGAACGCTGGTGAAATTCGTCGCGCCGACGCGGAAGCTCACGCCCTCCAGCGAAAACTTTACCTGTTCGGCGCGGACTCCGGCCGCCGGCGATAGTCCATAAAAAATCGTCCGCCCGCGGTGGGTAAATTGCGCCACGCGCGGATCGTCGGCGTTCAACACCACCGTGCCTCCGGCGTCCAGCGCCTCGATCAGCTCGCGCTTGGCGGCGGCGATTCCCTCGATTGAATCGAAGAACTCGATGTGCGCCCAGCCGACGTTGGTGACCACGCCCACGTTCGGCCGGGCGATCCCCGCCAGGTGGCGGATCTCGCCGGCGTGATTCATCCCGATCTCCACTACGCCCACCCGCGCCTGCTCCTCCAGACGAAGCAGCGACAGGGGAAGCCCGACGTGGTTGTTCAAATTGCCTTCGCTCCTGGCGGTGGGCAGGCGCTCGGCCAGCAGGGCGGCGATCACCTCCTTGGTGGTGGTCTTTCCGGCGCTTCCGGTCACCGCGACGATTTCCCCACCCCACATCTGCCGCACGCGCGCGGCGACCGCTTGCAGGGCGCGCAGCGAATCGGCGACGCGAAGAACTCCTTCGCCCGATTCGGCCACCACGGCGGCCGCGCCTTTTTCGAGCGCGGCGGAGATGTAATCATGCCCGTCATGATGCGGCCCGCGCAGCGCGAAAAACAGATCCCCGCGCCTGATCGTCCGCGAGTCGACGCTCCATCCCGTAACTATCGCGCCGGAGTCGCAGCGCAACCCCAGGATCTCCGCCACCGTCCGCAGCGGCAACTTCATTCAGACTTCCCGCTCCTGTACAGCTCCCTCAAGATTGCCCGCACGGCTTCCCGGTCGTCAAAGTGAATGGTCCGGTCCTTCAGCACCTGATACGTCTCATGGCCCTTGCCCGCCAGGAGAACCACGTCGCCCGGCTTGGCTTCGCCGATGGCGATGCGAATCGCCTTTTCGCGGTCCGGCTCGGCCGCATGCGGCGTATCGTAGCGGCGGATGCCGACCAGGGCGTCGTTCATGATATCCAGAGGATCTTCCGACCGCGGATTGTCCGAGGTCAGCACCACAAAATCGCTCAGCTCCGCCGCGGCCATGCCCATCAGCGGGCGCTTCGACCGGTCGCGATCCCCGCCGCAGCCGAACAGCGTAATGACGCGGCCGTGCGTCAGCTCGCGCGCGGCTTGAATTACATTGCGCAGCGCATCATCGGTGTGCGCGTAATCGACGGCCACCAAAAAGGGCTGGCCCTCGTCGATGGTTTCAAACCGGCCCGGCACGGCGCGGCACGCCGCCACGCCCTGGGCGATCGTTTCCAGATTCAGCCCATAACTCAGCGCCGCACCCGCCGCCGCCAGAATGTTCATCACGTTCATCCGCCCGTTCAGCCGCGATTCGACCGGCTGCCGCGCGCCTTCAAACACCAGATCGAAGCGCAATCCCGAAAAATCGGCGCGAACGCGTTCGGCCCGGATCTGGGATGCGGTTCCATACCACAGCGTCTTTGCCGCGCCGGTCATGCCGCGGCTTGCCGCATCGTCGGCGTTGAGCACGGCCCATTCGGGCGGCGGCGATCCAACGGGGGAAAATAACAGCCGCTTGGCCGCCGCGTACTCTTCCATGGTGCGATGGAAATCCAGATGATCGCGGCTGAGGTTGGTGAAAACTGCGGTGTGAAATTGAATGCCGAAAACCCTTCCCAGCGCCAGCGCGTGCGAGGAAACTTCCATTATAAGTTGACCGCCGCCTCGCGTTTCGAGATCCGAAGCCATGCGGATGACATCCAGCGACTCCGGCGTCGTATTGGGCGCCGGCCGCGCTTGGCCCGCGATCCGGTACTCGATGGTGCCGATCAATCCCGTTACGAATCCCGCCTGGCGCAGAATCGCGTCTATCAGGTAAGATGTCGTGGTTTTGCCGTTCGTTCCAGTGATGCCCGTGAACGCCACGCGCCGGTCCGGGTGATCGTAAAAATTCAGCGCGGCCTGCGCCAGCGCCCGCCGTCCGTGCTCCACCTGAATCCAGCCGCCGGCGAAGCCGTCCGGCGGGGGAAGCTCGCTCACCACCGCCGCCGCGCCACGGCGCAGCGCATCGGCCGCAAAGCGCGACCCATCCACGCGCGATCCTGCAAACGCAAAGAACAAAAAATCCTTCCCTACGCGGCGCGAGTCATACTCCAGCCCGCCCACGGCTTTCCCAGCCAGCCCCGGCGCGAGCTCGCCCGCCAGCTTCACACCGTTCAGCACCTGGCCAATGGTCATGGGTATTGGGAACCGGGATCCGGCAATCCGGCACATCTGCGGCCGGCTCCCGGTTCCCACCACCCACCTATTTTGCGAACTCTAGCCGGATCCGCTCGCCGGGCGGCAAAATCGTTCCCGCCGGCGGGTCCTGGCTACGGACCAGTCCCGCCTCCGGCGTCCCGACCGTTTCCACCGGCATCCCCCGGGCGGAAGATTCCTCCAGCACCGCCCGCAGCGTCATCCCGTGAAAATCCGGGACCTTCGGCCCCACCACCGCCGCCGGAAAAAATTGCCGCCGGCGCTCATCCGGCGCTTGAGCAAGAGCGCCTTCCGAGGCCGGCGGCAATTGAGTGACGGAGGATACAGCTTCGCCCGATCGCGCGTCGGGAGCATCCCCCAGACCTGCAATCGCAAGATCGTTATAATCGGAAGGTTTTGACCGGGCCGGCTTCAGATCGTCCGGCAGGTCCTTCGGTACATCTAAAATCCGCAAACCGGTCATCGCCACCTCCCGGAACACGGGAGCCGCCGCCGGCCCGCCGAAACCCGCCGAGCCGATGGCGGTATCGTTGAGCGTGACCGCGATCACGATCTGCGGATTCACCACCGGCGCGAACCCGATAAAACTCGCGTTGTATTTGTGGGTATAAACGTGCGCCTTCAGGTCGTAAACCTGCGCCGATCCTGTCTTTCCGCCGGAGGTGTAACCCTTCAGCGTCGCAAACACCCGCCCGGTTCCGCGAAGCACTACGCCTTCCATCAACTGCCGCATGGTGATGGCCGTTTCCGGCTGCAAGATCCGTTTCGGCTTTTCCGGTGGGAACTTTTCCTCCGGTTCCCCGGGCTGATGCCGCGCCATCACAATCTGCGGCTTGACTTTCAATCCGCCATTGGCGATGGCCGCCGCCATCACGGCGAGCTGCACCGAAGTCGTGCTCACTTCATGGCCCATGGCCACCGAACCGATCGAACTGGGCGTCCAGTTCTCGACCCGCCGCACCTCGCCCGCCGATTCGCCCGGCAGCTCAATCCCGGTCCGGGCGCCGAATCCGAACTTCTTGATGTATTCGTACATCGTGCGGTTGCCGACGCGAAGCCCGATATGGATCGCTCCGATGTTGCTCGACTTCTCGTAGACCTGCGCCATCGTCAGGGCGCCGTAGCGATGCGTATCGTGAATCACGCGGCCGAACAGCGTGATCACTCCGTTGCCGCAATCGATGATGGTGTCCGGCCGCAGATTTGTCGTCTCCAGCGCCGCCGAAAGCGTGACCGTCTTGAAGACGCTGCCCGGCTCGAAGGGCGTCGTCACGGCTAGATCGCTGCGCGCATTCTCCGGCTCGCCCGCGCCCGGCGGAAGGTTGGGATCGTAGGTCGGGTAGTTGGCCAGCGCGAGAACCTCGCCCGTGTATGGATTCATCGCCACCACCGACCCGGTCTTGGCCCCGGTTCTCACCACCGCCGCTTCCAGCGCCCTTTCGGCGTCGTATTGCAGATTCGAATCGATGGTCAGGGTCAGATCGGCGCCCGGCTCCGGCTGCCGCGCCACCACCGAGTCGTAGGGATTCTGCTTTACGTCGGTGTAGACGCGCGCCAGCCCCGGCCGCCCGGCCAGGTCCTCGTCAAAGCTCGCTTCGATGCCCGCCGTGCCGTGCTCTTCGGTGTCGCCGGAGTCGGTCATGCCCATCGATCCGAGCACGTGCGCCGCCAGCGTATGATGCGGATAAAAGCGGCGAATCTCCGGCCGGAACTCAACCCAGGGAAGATTCAAACTGCGCAGCGCGGCGGCCTCGTCCTCCAGGATCTTCCGTTTCACCCACAAAAAACCGCTGCCGCGCAGCTTGGCGTCCTCAATCCTTTCCTGAAGTTTGGCCCGGTCCAGGTTCAGCGCCTGCGACAACAGATCCGCCGCCATCGCCGGATCGGAGATCTTTTGCGGATTCACGCACACCGACTCGGCCGGCAAACTTTTGGCCAGCGCCTGGCCGTTGCGGTCGAAAATCGTGCCGCGCAGCGCCGGAATCCACTGCATCTTTTGCTGCTGCTGCTGCGCCAGCCGCAGCAGATCGTCGTGATGAATGACTTGCAGCCAGACGAGCCGGCCGAAGATCAGCCCGGCCCAGCCCAGCAGCAGGCACAGCAGCCGGTGCAGCCGGAATGTCGATTGATCCTCCGCCATCGCCTGTGAGTCTCCTCGGCCGCCTTCCCGGCGCTATTTGTTCATGGCCAGCGATCCGTTGCGGGAACCGTCGAGATAGACCACCTTCTGCGCCGGCGGATCGATGAACTGCTGCTCCTTGGCCAACTGCTCCATCCGCGCCGGCGAGATCAACTGCGCCTCTTCCAGCTCCAGCGACGCGCGCTCGTTCTGAAGCCGCTGCGCCTCCTGCTTGAGCTCCTGGATCTGGTATCCGGCGAGCAAACTGTACGCCCCCGGCAGCAGCACGCCCACCAGCAGCACCGCCGCCGCCACCACCGATCCGATCATCTTCCAGCACACCCCGCCGGATTGCGGATCGGCCGCGCGAACCACCCCGGCATTGTTGATTTCCTTCACGAAAAAATAGATATCTTCGTTGGCGAACGGCCGCACCCGCGCCGCGTCCTGTCTTGCCCGCGGAGCCTCCGCGCCGGCTTCCATGCCGCGATCGAAAAACCGGTTCATCATGCCCGCTAATGTTGCCATCGTTCTTCCTTACCCGTTAACCGCTCATCCCGCTGGCGCGAGCCGCCCGCTTCCGCAGCCCGCGATTCCGCTAAAGCATCTCCACCGCCCGAAGCTTGGCGCTTCTCGACGGCGGATTCTCCTGAACCTCTTCCTCTGACGGCCGCACCACGTGAGGCGTCAGAATGCGCGCCCGCCCGGCGCGCGCCATGGCCTGAAACGACTGCTTCACCCGCCGGTCTTCGAGCGAGTGAAAACTCAGGATCACCACCCGCCCGCCCGCCTTCACCAACCGCGGCAGCGAAGCCAGCAGCGCATCCAACTCCTCCAATTCCTGATTCACCGCAAGGCGCAGCGCCAGAAACGTCCGCGTCGCCGGATGAATCTTTTCCGTGCGCGGCACGGCGGACTCGATCAGCGTGGCCAACTGGCCCGTCGTGCGAATCGGCCGCGCGCGCACGATTGCTCTGGAAATCTTCCGGCTCCTCCTTTCCTCGCCCAACTGATAAATCAAGTCGGCGAGCTCCTTCTCCGAAGTGAAATTGACGATATCCGCCGCCGTCACCTTCTGCGCCCGGTCCAGGCGCATGTCCAAGGGTCCGTCGGCCATCAGCGAGAATCCCCGCCCGCTTTCGGTCAACTGGTATCTCGAGACGCCCAGATCCGCAAGCAATCCGTCCAGCCGTGGAAGCCCTTCGGCCTCGATCATCTCTTCCAGTCGCGCAAACGAAACCGCATAAAAACGAATCCGCGCGGCCACATCCGCCGTGTTTTTCCGCGCCAGCTCCAGCGACTCCGCGTCGCGGTCGCAGGCAATCACGTATCCCGACGCCAGCCGCTCCGCGATCGCCCGCGTATGCCCTCCCAGACCCGCCGTGGCGTCCAGATAAACCCCATCCGGTTTCACCCCCAGATACTCCAGGCACTCGGCGAGCATCACCGGTACGTGCATACATCATCGGAAACCGTTCGCCTCAAGCCTGCTCACCTTGTCCTCCAATCCGTCGAGGGCGCGATGCATCCGCTCGTCGTAAACTTTCTTGCCAAATACATTGATCCGCCCGTTGTACACATCGAGCCAGACCGGCTGGCCCTCCACTTCAAGCTTCCGCCGCAGCTCGGCCGGAATCAGCACCCGCCCGCTGTCGTCAATCTCGGAAAGCCCTCCGTAAAGGTTGGCGATAAACGCGACGTCCTGAGCAATTTTTGCGGTTTCCCCTCCCCGGGCGAAAATATTCTGGTTGCTCTCCCACAGGCTTTCGCTGTAAATTCGAATCAGCTTCAAATCAACCGTGGTGATGAAAACTCTCTCAACCCCCTGCGCCTTTAAATACCCTACAATCTCCGACGGGAGCTTTAACCGGCCCTTTTCGTCGCACTTGGCCTGGAATATGCCAAGTGGCGGTTTGGCGGCGGCGTTTGAACTCTGCTCCACTGTCGTTTGGTCCACAAAAAACCAATTTGGCCCACATCAGACCACTTCTGAAGTTTAAACCGCCTTCTTTTGCGAATGCAAGAGATTTTATTTGCGCCCAACAATTTACGCTATATCTTCGCCTATGGAAACAAAACTAGCCTATCAAGCTGTGGAAGAAGTCGAAGCCGACGCCCTCGCCGTCGTGCTTTTTGAAAACGAAGCGGATCCCGCGGAACTGAAATTCGCCTCGTCCTGGCTCGAGGGGCTGCGCGCCTGCGGGGAGTTTTCCGGAAAATCCGACGAGCTGGTCGTGCTGCATCAACCGCAAGGCATCAAGGCCAAACGGTTCGTGGCCGTCGGCGGCGGGAAGAAGGAAAACTCGGACCTGCGCCGCGCCACCGCTGCCGCTGTCCGCGCGCTGAAACAGAAAGGCGTCAAGAAACTCGCCTGGTGGCTCAACGGCGGCGATCCGGAAGCCGCGGCCGAGGGCGCCATGATCGGGAATTTCGAGCCGGATCAATACAAGACCGCCAATCAGGGAAAGTCGCTTGAGGAGTTTTGCGCGATCGCGGCTGGAAACGGCCGGGAATTCGACCTCGCCTTCGAGCGCGGCCGCGTGCTCGCCCAAGCACAGAACTTCGCGCGATCGCTGGTCAACGAACCGGCCAACCGCCTGACGCCGTTAATTCTGGCCGACCGGGCCGGGGCGATGGCCGCCGAAGCCGGGCTCGAGTTTGAGATGCTCGATCAGGACCGCATGCGCCAGCTCGGCATGGGATCGCTGCTCGGGGTTGCGCAAGGCAGCGCCGAGCCGCCCGCCCTGATCATCGTCCGCTACAAGCCGGAAGCGGCGCCCAAGACCGGCGATCATCTGGGCCAGGTCGGCAAGGGCGTGACCTTCGACACCGGCGGCGTTTCGATCAAGCCGGCCGACGGGATGGAAAAGATGAAATACGATATGGCCGGCGGCGCGGCGGTGCTCGGGGCCATGCAAGCGATCGCGAAGTTGAAGCCGGCCATTCCGGTGACGGCCTTCGTGCCGGCGGTGGAAAACATGGTCGGCGGGAGAGCGCAGCGGCCGGGCGATATTGTGAAATCACTGAACGGCAAAACAGTGGAGGTGCTCAATACCGACGCCGAGGGCCGTTTGATTCTGATTGACGCGATCACTTACGCGCAGCGCCAGGGGTGCACGCACCTGGTCGATGCGGCGACGCTGACCGGAGCCATCGTGGTCGCGCTCGGTCATGTCAACGCCGGCGCGTTCACCAATAATGAAGCGCTGCTTGCCAAGGTGATGGCCGCGGCGCGGGCCGAAGGCGAAAAGATCTGGCACATGCCCCTCGATGACGAATACAAGGATCTGCTGAAGAGCGCCTTTGCCGATCTGGCTAATATCGGCGGCCGCTGGGGCGGGGCGATCAGCGCCGCCTGGTTCCTGCGCGAGTTCGTGGGCGACACGCCGTGGGTGCATCTGGACATCGCCGGCACCGCCTGGCTGGACGACGCCAAGCCGTATATGGCGAAAGGTCCCACTGGCATCGGCGTGAGGACGTTTGCCCGGCTGGCCCTGAACTGGTAACCCACGCTCCGCGGCGCCAACCGCGGGGTTTCCCTCCGTCCCCGGCGTTCCCGCCGGGGATGGTTCGCCCGCGCACGGCTTGCCAATCCGAAGATCTAACGCGCGGACGCCATGGCGTTCAAGGTGGAGCGCGAATAGTATTTCCCGCGCGAGAATACGCCGGCAACTTTCCTTGCGTTTCCGATTTCCACCAGCGGATTGGCGTTCAGCAGCACCAGATCGGCGAGTTTCCCGGCTTCGACGGTTCCCAGATCGTCGGCTCCCAAGAACCGCGCCGGCGCAATCGTGGCTGTGCGCAGCGCCTGTTGCGGCGTCAATCCCGCGGCAACCATCTGCTCCAACTCATCCTGCACCGTCGCATTGGAGCCCGCTCCGGCGAGCAGTTCCACTTCGGTTCGCGCTGATAACGCGACCAGCCGGTACACATCCTTGATCCGCTCCGAACCGGAACGCTGCAATTCGGCGAGCATCGGCTCAATCCGGATTCCGTAGGTGGCGCAGCGCTCAAAAAAACCGACCGCTTCGGCGTCAGTGGAAACTGCCTTGAGCACGCTCGCCAGGTCGATGGTATTCTGGTGCGCCTCCAGCGCGTCCCAGGCCGAAACCGCCAGCGGCACCGCGCCCTCCACGCGCAGATGCCAGTGACGGGCCTGTTCGGCCAGGGCGATATACGCGTCGGCGGTCAGGTCCGGCTGCACCTTGATGAAATCGACGTTCAAGTCCCACAGCCGGTCGAAGGCTTTGCGCGCCTCGCGCGGATTGGGCGCCGCCAACTCGGGGAAACCGGCCTCTGGCGAAACCCGATCGGCCACCGGAGGTCCCGAGGAAACGATGTGCGGTCCGGCCGTCCTGCCGGATTCGATCGCCTCGCGCCATTGCGCCACACGCGCGAAGTCGCTGCCCATATCCTCCACTCCGGTGACGCCCTGGGCGAGAAAAGCGGCGAGTTGATCTTCCCCAGCCAGATGCACGTGCATGTTCCACATGCCGGGGATCAAAAATTTTCCGCGCCCGCTGACGGCCGCCGCCCCGGAGGGAACCCATCCGCTGACCGAAACGATCCGGCCGCCCTCGATCAGCACGTTGCGATGCGGCCGCGCGGCGCCGTTTAATACATCGATGACGGTAACATCCTCGATGACCACCGAAGCCGGCAGGGACAGGCACAGCAAAAGGCCGGCCGCAAGAAGCTTCATAGGCCTTCTGTAAGCATAGCCTAAGCCGTTTACTTTTTGATCAGCACGGCGTTGCCCTGATGGATTTTTCCCGGCCTCGGCTCGGTCTGGAAGTTGATTTCGAGCAGATTGAACGCCGCGCCGGGGATCAGCTCGATCGTGCCACTGGCGCCGTCGCTGGTTTGCAGAGGGAAAACCTGATTCCGCGCCGGCTGAAAATCGCCCGCGAAATCGAACCGGATCACGGGATCGCCGGAAGACACCTTGAACCGCGCAAACAGCGATCCATCGGCGTGGCCGTTTTCTTCATGCACTACCAGATCCACGAACTCCGGCTCCGGACCATGGAAAAGTCCATTTGCCGCGGGAAAGACCCACGCCCCCACGTAGCGCGACAGCGGTAGCGGCGGCCGTGCGGATGCGGGCGGGCGCGGCTCGGCAGTGGGCGCCAGCGTGGGGACCGGGGCCGCGGGCGCTGCGCCGCGCACCGCGTCGGAAAGCATCCGGTAGTAATCGGCCCACGCCGTTCCCTCCTGCGACGCTTCGGCGATCTGCTGATTGGCGATCGCGCTGGATTCGCGCCACAAAGCCAGCGCCCTTCTTCGCGCCTGCTGTTCGGACTCGCCCGCCGCGCGCGCCTGATCCGCCGTTTTCTGCGCATCGGCCAGCAGCCCAGCCAGCGCGCCCAGCGCGAGATTTTCGCGATTCAGCAGGCTGCGCGCCAACTGGATTCCGCGGTCCGGATCGTTGCCGTAGACATCCAAACTGTGGCGGACGGCGGCCGCCTCCACGCCGACGATCCGCGAAGCGCCCGACCCGCCTGGCAGACCGGCCGGGGGTTCCTGCTGGAGAAATGCCAGCAGGCGCTGCTGTTCGGCCTCCGATTGCGAAACGAACACAGAGCGCGCCGACGCATATTTTTCCGCCTGATTGGCCACGCGGTCGATGTCGGCAGCCAGCGCCGGACCAGCTCCCGCCACTTCGCGCTCCAGCGTCGGATCGGCCTGCCGCCAGGCTTTATAGGCGTCGCGGTAAGCCTCGCGGGAGACGGCTGCGAAGGCGCAAAGGCTCACGGCGGCGGCAATGACGGCGTTGCGGGCGCGGCTCATCGCTTTCTCCGGCTGGTCCCCGCCGGATTGGTGATCTCGCACTCGACGCGCGCCCGCGCCAGCCGGGCCGCGTAATAATCGCCCCACCGCGAGGTTTCGAGCGCCAGCGCGTTGAGCTGGGCTTCCAGCGCGCGCTGCCGCGCCTGCCGCGCTTCCACCAGATCGCTCAACGCCGCTGCCAGCAGCGAGCGCTTTTCCGCCAGCGATTGCAGATCCGCGGCGCGGGCCGCCACCCGGTCCCGGATGGAATGCAGCTTGGCCCGGGCCTCTTCCAGCTCCGGCCGCCGCTTCACGCTGTCGCTTAAATCGCTCAATTGCGCCTCGATCGCGATCCGCTCCTGTTCCGCCTCGGCGCGGTCGGTTTCCAGATCGCGCGCCGAGGCCTGTTCAGCGGCCAGAGCGAGACGGGCGGTTTCAGTGTCCTGCCGGGCGCGCGCGGCCGCGGCTTGCAGGTATTGATTCATCGCCGCCAGCCGCGCCTGCGACGCCCGGCTGACTTCCTCGATCGCCGCCGTCAGCCGCGGATCGCAGGGCAGCATCCGCTGGATCTTCGCGTCCAGGCCCGTGGCCAGAGTCTCCCACTGCGCGGCCGCCTTCGCGGCCCTTTCGGCGAGCCCCGGCGCCGGATTCGCCTCCTGCGCCGGAGCCTTCAGGTTCCACGCGAATCCGGCCAGCAAGATGACAATCAGTTTGCGCAATCTCACTCCGCGCGCGAAGTCTGCGGCGCCGCGTTCTTCACGTATTTATCGAACCACTGAAATTTTTCCCACAAGACGTGCTCAATGGTTTCCTTGGCGCGATATCCGTGGGCTTCATTGGGAAGAAATACCAGCCGCACCGTCCCTCCGTTGCCGCGAATGGCCTGATACATGCGGTCGCTTTGGATCGGGAACGTGCCGGAGTTGTCGTCGGCGGCGCCGTGGATCAGCAGGATCGGGTCCTTGATCTTATCGGCGAAGAAGAACGGCGACATGTTTTCATAGGTCTGCTTGGCTTCCCAGAAGGTGCGCCGCTCGCTTTGGAATCCGAAGGGCGTCAAGGTCCGGTTATACGCGCCCGATTCGGCGATGCCGGCGCGGAAGAAATTGCAGTGCGCCAGAAGATTCGCGGTCATGAACGCGCCGTAGCTGTGCCCGCCCACGCCGATCCGGTTGCGGTCCACCACACCCATGTCGACCACCTTATCGATGGCCGCCTTGGCGTCGGCCACAATCTGATCGACATACGTATTGTTCACCACGTCGATGGTGCCGACCACCGGCATCGCCGCGTTTTCCAAAACCGCGTAGCCGTCCAGCAGGAAGAACAGCTCCGAATAACCGCTGATGGTGGTAAAGCGATTCGGCGAACCTTGAATCTCGCCCGCCGTCGCCGCGTCGTTGTATTCGCGCGGATAGGCCCACATCACCGCCGGCAATCGCGTGCCGGGCTTGTAATCCGGCGGCAGATATAGCTCCATCGACAGCGGCACGCCGTCGGCGCGCTTATAGGTCACCAGTTGCTTGGTGATGCGCCGGATGCGCGGAGCCGGATCGGTGAAATCGGTCAGCGCTTTTTCGCTTCCGCCGGAATGAAGGAAATAATTCGGAGGCTCCGTGGTGCTCTCGCGCCGGGTGATGAACGTTTTGCCCTGATCGTCCAGCACCGCTTCCACCACTTCATATTTATCCGGCGCGCTCTGGAAGATGCGCTCGCTTTTGAGCGTATTTAAATCGAAGCGGTCCAGAAACGGATGGTCGCCCTGCGGAGATGCGCCGTCTCCTTGCAGCAGAATGGTCTCGCCGTTTTGCAGCAGCGTCGAATCTCCGCCGGAGGGGCCGAAAAATCCGCCGCCCCCGCGCCCGGCGCGCTGGATCTTCTCCACCGGCCGGCCGGGATCCTTATAGCGATCCTGCGCGTTGCGGCTCCAGATCAGCTTCGGCTGCGAGCCCGGCTTGGATGGGTCGATCTCAAAAGTACGCAGCAGCCGGGAGATGCGCGCCTGATCCTCCACCAGCGCGAAATCCTTGCCGAATTGAATCCCCGCGAAGCGCTCTTCCGTCTTGAAAACTTCAACAGGCTGGCCTTTGAACGGCGCCTGGATCGCCACGATCCGGTCCCGGTACGGGACCTTTTCCTTCGGATTTCCGCCATCCAGCGCCTCCACCCAGAAAATCGTCGCCGGCTGATTCGCCATCCAGCGAATCTGCCGCGGTCCGGTCTGCACTCCGCCCAGCGGAATGCGCGTCGGCAGCGGCAGGCTTGCGACTTTGTACTCTACCGCGCCGCCCGGCGACCACACCTCCACCTCTTTCGGAAATTCGCGGTACGGATGCAGATACGAGAACGGCCGGTGCTCGCGCGTGATCAAAAGGTGGGAGCCGTCGGGCGACGGGCTGACTTCATCCAGCAGACCCGGCTTGCCGACCGGCGCTGCCGCGCCAGTTTCCGTGTCAACCTTCACCAGTTGGGACGTCGCGTAATACTCGAACAGATCTTCGTCGTGCGGATTTTCGAGCAGATCCTCATAGGTCGCCACGCCGATGGCGTGCCCGTCGGACTCCTGAACGGTCGGCCCCTGTGGAACGCGCGGCTCGCGCGGGGCGGGGCCGCGGTTAGCCGGAACCGTCTTGACGATCAGCGTTTTACTGTCTTGCAGCCACTCGATCGGCTCGCCGATTACGGCGTTGATGCGAACATTTTCGATCTTGTGTGTTTTGCCGGTGGCCGGGTCGCCCAGCCAAAGCTCGATCGGGCCGGCGGCGGTGGTGTTGGTGAAGGCAAACTGCTTGCCGTCCGGCGACCAGCGCAGCGCGCCCGCCCGCGCGCCCGGCGGCAGCGCAACTTTGATTTTCCTTGCTTCGGGCAGCTTGATCAGCGTAATCGACGTGTAATACGGCGCAAGATGCAAGCCGTTGGTGCGCGGATCGATGCGGATGCCGGCCAGCCGCAGCATCGGCGCAGAGACCTCGGCGATCGAGGGGTAGCGCACGCTTTCCAACAACACCGCGTAGGTGCGGGTCGGATTCACCGCAAGCGCCGGCAAGACGGGCGCATTCAGAATGTCCAGGATTTCCTTGGGCGGCTTCTGATAGGTGAGCTGGTCGGCCGGAGCCGGGAGGGCCAGAACAAGCAGAACCAAAAAACGTCGCATAAAGTTCCTCTTTTCGGCGAAAAACTGTGTATTCGCAGCTTATGTAAGAAGGGTGGTCATTGTCAATGCAACAGGCGCAATGCCTCTACACTGTAAGAATCGCATGCCGGCGCGCCTGGTGACGATCTTACTGCTTTTTTCCGCGGTCGCGCGGGGCGGCGACCAGGAGCCCGCCGTCATCCTGGAGCCGGCCGCAGCCGGTGAAGCCGCTATTTTTTTCTGGCCGCGGTCGAGGGCGGGACGATTCCGCTGGCGCGCAGGTAGCCGACGATATTCCCGTAAATCTCGTTGTTATGCACGATCACGTGCAGGAACGCGATCGACATCGCCTGCGATGACGTGACCTTCTGATCCGTCATGCCCTCCATTGCGGCGGCGCAGTAGGCGAAGGAGTCCTTCAGCGCTTTACTCACCTCGTCTTTATTCTTGAGCGGTTCCAGATCCTTGGCGCTCACCGGCGCCTGTTCGCCCTTGAGCGTCGCGCAATCGGCATAGTTGCGCTGCGCGCTGTGCAGCAGCCATTCAGCGAAAGTCATCTGGCCATCGGTTAATTTGAAGCCGTATTTATCGGCGGGCATCGCCTCCGCGCTGGCTTCCAGATTGCGGCGGATCGGATTGAAATAGCGCTGCATCGCCGCGGTGGTGAGCGTCTGGGCCTGAGCGGCGGCCACAAGGAAAAAGGCCAGAAGGGATTTGAGCGTCATGCTTCAAACTATTAGATCACAGCCCTAAATGCCGGATGCCAGGGCCCGATCCGCGGCCTCGACGCCGTGATACTGCGCTTCTTCGAAAATCGAAAATCCGCTCAAATCGGAGTTGGCGAAAAAGATCGGACCGCGATTATCGAAGCCGAGCCGCGACTTCAGAAATCCGGGAACCGGCCGCGACATCGCGTGGCCGATGCGCATGATATCGATTCGCGAAACGCGGCTGCGAAGATCAGGATGAGCGCGCGAAAGATCGTTGAGGATCGCCTCGCGCCAGTACGCCCAGTCCTTTTCGAGCAGCAGCGCACGAGCCTCCGCCGGCGGCCGGTCGCACAAGGACCAGTAAAAGGTCCACACGCTGCGATCGATAAATGTTTTCAGGCTCATATGCAGCGCGTCCACGTAGCCGAGGGCCGGCGAATCGTAAATCACGTTGTCCCAGGCGACATCCTCGGGCGGATGCTCGATGGTCAGGTTCGCGGTGAGCCACGGCGAGTATACGAAATCGACCCGCGGCGCGCCTTCGATCAGATACGGCGCAAGGAACGTTGGGGCGGCGAAGATCACCTTTTCAGCGATGAAATCGGCCTGCTCGGAACGCAAGCGAAGCCGGGTGCCTTCGCGGACGATCGAATAGACCGGAGTATTCACGCGAAGATAGCGCTGAAGCCGTTCGATGAGCCGACGGGCGATCCAGCCGTTGCCTTCCGGCCAGGTAAGCGGACCTTTTTCCTCCGGCTCGCGCGAGGCAAAATAATGAATCCCGGCCCAGGCCGATGTGTCGCGCGCGAGCGCGCCGTAATCGTCGCGGCAGGCGTAGTTGACGTACCAGTTCAGATACGGCGAGGTGAACCCGTTCCGCGCCAGCCACTCCTGCATGGAAACGCGGTCCAGCTCCGATTCGCGCGCGCCGAGCCGCATGGGAATCGTGAATTGGCCGGTGGCGCGAAATTCGCTAATCAACTCCTGAAAGCGGCGGTAATCCTCGCGGTCGCGCGGGGTGGAATCGGCCTCCGGCTCGATTCCTTCCTGCCAGCGGCCGTGAAGGAACAGGCGTTCCTGCGGAGCGAAACAGAGCCGCCGCTCATCCCAGACTCCGTCGCGCAAGACACCCAGGTCCTCGAAGAGTTCGCGAACCAGCGTCGCGCGCGGCCCGGGCACCGGCACGTAATGCGCCGCCCAGGGATAGGCGGTGATCTCGTTTTCGCCCCAGCGCGAGTTGCCGCCGGGCTGCGGCTCCATCTCGAGCAGAACAAAATCGCGAAAATTGCGTTTGAGAAGACGCCAGGCGGCGGAAAGTCCGGCCATACCGCCGCCGACGATCACGATCGGGTATTTTTCCGCGCGCGCCGCCGGTTGAAACCTGGCGTGATCGCGCAGGCGATGCCCAAGCGCGAACGAATCGTTCACAAATCCGCCCGGAATGCGGCGTTCGGCCTTGGCGGTGAGGCCAACCAGAGCGGCGGAAAGGAAGCGGCGGCGAGGGATCATCCGGAAACCTGCACGGTGGATTCACTATCGTACCGGTTTCCGCGGCCTGGTGAATTCTCTTAAGATGAAAGGTGCCCCGCCGCTTCGGCCAGCATTTTCTCTCGAGCAAATCGATTCTGGACCGCATCGCGGATGCAGCTTGCGGCGAAGGCGCGCCGCTGGTGATCGAAATCGGGCCGGGCAAGGGAGCGCTGACGGAGCCGCTTCTGGCTCGCGCGGGCCGCGTGGTGGCCATCGAGGTCGATCCTTACCTGGTCCATTATCTTCAGCAAAAATTTCGCGAACCGATCCATCAGCAACGGCTCGCGGTGATCGAAGGGGATGTTCTCAAGACGGACCTGGCCGCATGGGGACCCGCCATCATCGCCGGGAATCTTCCCTATTACATCACCTCGCCGATTCTCGAAAAGATGTTTTCGCTGGGCGAGAATTGGACCCGAGCGGTGTTTCTGGTTCAGGCCGAAGTCGCCGCGCGATTGGTGTCGGGGCCCGGCAGCCGCGCTTTCGGTTTTTTGAGCGTGCAGGCGCAGCTTTTCGCTCATCTCGAACTGCTGTTTCCGGTGGTGCGCGGCGCGTTTCGCCCGCCGCCGAAAGTTGACAGCGCGGTGGTGCGGTTCACACCGCGCGACGCCGCCGCGGAATTGAGAATTGTGGATCGCGCGGCGTTTCTGCGCTTCGCCTCGATCGCCTTCCGGCAGAAGCGCAAGACGCTGCGCAACAATCTCGCTCCAGTTTACGGCAAGGATCGGATCGATGCAATTCCCGAAGCATCGCGGCGCGCCGAACAATTCACTCTGGCGGAACTGGCCGCGCTCTACCGGGTCCTCGGCGAGCCGCCCTGAGCGTCGGCGGTCGCAGAAATCGCTATAGGTGTTCCGTCGGGAAAGTCACGCAACGGCGGCCGGCCAGCGCCCTTCTGTACCATGATCTGGCCGGGCCTGATCCTGTCCACCGCGCTTACCGTATGCTTCAGCGTGCCCGGGCCGGCACGCGTTCAACGCGCCGGGCATGTTATGCTTTTAGGAAAGTCCATCTTCCTGCGCCCGTAGCTCAGTTGGATAGAGCGTCTGGCTACGAACCAGAAGGTCGGGTGTTCGAATCACTCCGGGCGCACTATGAAAACAAGAGACTACTGAATAGGCTGTTCCGCTGATTCCTTCGACTTCAGGCGAATGGCCGGCTCATGCCGCCTCGGCGGATCGCCAGGCATTGGCGCGTATATTCGCCGATCCGCACAAGCGGCCGCACGTTCCGCCCCTCGTGCGTGCTCGCCCCGACGAAATCGCAGCTCCACACGTGATTGCGGTGAACATCCCACAAAGAAGCGGCGGCCAGCAGGGCGCCACGGCTTTCCTGAAACCAACCCAACTTAGAACGTGAGCTTGCCCGTCAGCACGATCACGCGGCCCGACATGAACGCCCCCTGATCCGATCCGTAAATACTGGTCGGCTGCGTCACCGCCGAGCTGATCAATCCCAGGCCGGAAGTGTAGCTGCCGCCCGGATTGGCCGGATTGAAGTGATTCAGCATGTTGTAGAACTGCGCGCCCACTTGCAGGTTCAGCCGCTCCCGGATCGCGAAGCCCTTCAGGATCTGCATGTCGATGTCGAAGTACCCCGGACCGCGGAAGCTGTCCGGCGAGACGTTGCCGAAGTCGGTCTGCGTCGTGTAGCTGGCGAAGTCGCTCTGCGTCAGACAGGGCGTGTTCACCGCCGCCGCGCCGCAGCTCACGCTCGTCGCGCTCGGCACGACCACATCGGCCATGAACGTATTCCCCGTTGTCGGAGACAGCCGCGACGGAATCCTGCTGTCGGTCACCGTGAACGGCCGCCCCGTGTACGCGAAAAACTTCGCTCCCAGGTTCCAGCCGCCCAGCGCCCCGTTCAGGAAGCGATTGCTCGATTTGAACGGCTCCGTGTACACCAGGTCTGCCGTGAACGCCTGGCGACGATCAATCGGAAGGCTGCCGTAGTTCGCCGCCAGATTGAACGGATTGTACAGCGAGTTCGACGTTCCGTTGGTCAGAACGCCCAAATCATGACTCCAGGTGTAGCCGGCCTGACCCTGAAGTCCGTAGTGGAACGTGTGCCGCAACTGCACCGACAACGCGTCGTAATTCTGGTAGCCATCGTTGTATCCGATCGTCACCGTCTTGAAGCGCGGATCCGGTTCCACCGTCGTCAGGTAGGCGAAGCCGTTCGGATAAGTCTTGGTGCTGCTGATATAAGCGTTGGCGTCCGCGTTGGTCACCAGCAGATCGTATCCGTGGTTGCCCGTGTAGGTCACCGCCAGAACGTCGTGCGTGGTCAACTGCTGCTGCACCTCGAAACTCCACTCGATCTCTTTCGGGGCCAGGTAATTGTTCGGATACTGCGTGTAGTTGAAAACCGAGAACGGAACCTTGCCGAGCGCGGCCTGCAATTGCCCATAGGTGTCCCCCGCGCCGAAGCCGGTGAAGAACGCGTTCGCCGCCGCTCCCGCTGCATAAGCCGCGCTGTTCGGATCGCTCGCCAGACCGATGTTGCCGAACAGCACCGCGGGCGAGAACTTGCCCGGCGCCTGATTGAAGAACGTAGACGCCGTGCTGCCTGAGAACAGGCTCGCGAACAGCCCCACGCCGCCCCGCACCACCGTCTTGCTGTTGCCGAACGGCGACCACGCAAAGCCAAACCGCGGCTCAGGAATGATCGATTCGATATTCGCGAATTCGTTGCGCAGCCCGCTGGTAATCGTCTGATTGTAAGGAACGCTCAGCCCGCCCACATACCCCGGACCGTTGAACGGAGTGTTGATGCGCTGGAAGCAATCGTCGAGACACGACGGATTGCCGTCGCGCTCGAAGCGCAGACCCATCGTCAGCTTCAAATTCTTCGTCACCGCCCACTCATCCTGGGCATAAAATCCCAGCGAATACATCCGGATGTGCGCCGCCTTCCACTTGGGGAAGGACTGCGAGAACTGCGTATTCAAACCGGTCGAATCCACCTTCGCCGTCGCAAAATCCGTGATGTCGTAAATCGTGTAGGTGCCTTCCTGGCTCCCGCTAGCGATGCTCGTGTCGGTGATCTTGTCGTACCGGTAATTCACGCCGAACTTGATGTTGTGCTTGCCCTTGGTCCAGGAGAGATCGTCCACGAACTGCGCCTGGCCCACGTTGCGTCCGTTGGGAAGTCCCGCGCATACTCTGTCGTAGCCGCTGCCCGCGTTGATCGTCGGATCGCCGAACGAAAGAATCTCCGGCATCGCGCTCTGCGCCGCGCTGAAATTCGCCACGCCGAAAATGGCCGTGTACCACATCCCCGAACCGATGAAGTTGTTCACCAGCGTCGGCGAGATGATGTAGGTGTAATTCAACTGGCCCTGATCCGCCGGCTGGCTGCTCTGTGAATTAAACACCGAAGCCACCGGGCTCGGACCCGTCGCCTGAATGCCCCAATCGTAGTTGTAGCGGAGGTTGATCTTCTGCTTGTCGCTGATGTTCCAGTCAGCGCGCGAGGTGAACAGCGACTCGGCATTATATTCCGAGGCCGAGCTGCCCCAGGCGAGCGAGCACGGCGTGTTCACGCCAAAAATTTCTCCGCCCGGCCCCTGCGTCCCGTAGAAAGTTCCGTTCGTTCCGCAGCCGTTTTTCCCGCTATTGTCCTGCAGCGGACCGTTGCCGTTGGTCACCGGCGTCGCCCGGCTCACGCCCGGCGCCGCGTTCCACAAGGCGAACGCCTTTTGATACATTGGCACCGACGCCGCCGGAATCTCACTCAAAATGTAGCTCTGGAGCTGCGGCGACGGGATCGAATTGTCGAACGCCGTCGGCACAATGTAGCGAAGCGATTCGAAATCCACAAAGAAAAACAGCTTGTTCTTCTTGATCGGTCCGCCCAGCGATCCGCCCGGATAATTCGCCACCGCCTTCGACTTCGGCACGCCCTCGGAATTGAAGAAGAACGGCTGCGCGTTCAACCCGTCGGAATTGTACTGATACATCACGTTTCCGTGAAACGCGTTGGTGCCCGTCTTGCCGACGTAGTTCACCTGCGCGCCCGCCATGCGCCCGAACTGCGCGCTATATGCGTTCAACACCACCGACGCTTCCGCCACTTCGTTCTGCCCCAGCAGATTGTTGCTCGCGCCCGAGTTGTTGATGTTCAGATACGGGTCCATATCATCGGCGCCGTTCAGCGTGTACAACACCGAAGCTCCCGAAATTCCGTTCACTACCACGTTCGCGCCGCCCGATCCACCCACGCTTCCGCCCATCAGCACGCCCGGCACCGTCATCGAAACCGTGGTCAGGTCGCCGCCGTTGAACGGCAGGTTGGAAACCTGTGTCGTGCCGAAGCTGCTGGTGAGGTTCGCATTCTCGGTCTGCACTGCGCTCGCCTCCGCCGATACTTCCACGGTTTGCTGCGTGGATTGAACCCGCATCACCAGGTTCACCGCCTGCTCCTGGCTGAGCAGCAACGTGAACTTCTCTACCGCCGATTGCATCCCGCTCGCCGTCGCCGTGATCGTATAATCGCCGGGCTTCATCAGCGGAAAACGATAAGCACCCTGACCGTTCGTCTGAGTGGTTCGAGTTTCATTGGTATCGACCGACTTGATCGTAACGGTCGCGCCAGGAACCACCGCGCCCGATGGATCGCTGACAGTTCCCGTAACATCGGCCGTCGTCATCGTCTGCGCCCCAACCGCGCCGGCGAGAATCCAAACCAGTGCACCTAAATGTACTGATCTGAAAAAAGGAGACATAAGTTGCCCTCCCCAACTGCGTGAAACGTTTTTTCAGAGCAAAATTACAAGCGCAGTAGTATATCACGCTGTCAAGGAGGGTGAGGTGGACCCATCGGTTGGACAAAAAAACGAGCGTCCTTAGATGGAGGAGCGGGTTAAAGTGGAGGCGGTTTTTAGGGCCGCCGTCCACACCGGGCTTAGCGCGGCGCTCGGGTCGCATCCCTGCGTTGCCCTATCCTCCTATCAAGCATTTCGATTGTACGGCAGATGCCGATTTCGGTAAAGCGAAAAGCATCCATTCTGGAAAAAC